>JAFPAV010000067.1 GCA_017390725.1 Clostridia bacterium
AAGTCCTTACCAATCTTATTCTTATATTCAGCCTTGAACTGTTCAGCAAGGGTCTTAAGGTCGTCAGCAGTAAGGTCAACGTCCTGAGTAACACCCTTTTCTTCCTTCATTTTGTCGATAAGCTCTTCAAAATATTTCTTACCAACTTCCATAACTACGTCAGAATACATCTGGATGAATCTTCTGTAGCAGTCATAAGCCCAACGAGCATTACCGCTCTTTGCAGCCATTGTTTCAACAACGTCCTCGTTAAGACCGAGGTTAAGAATTGTATCCATCATACCGGGCATGGAAGCACGGGCACCGGAACGAACGGAAACGAGAAGGGGATTTTCCTTATCACCGAATTTCTTGCCGGTGATACCTTCCATTTTGTCGATGTATTCCATAATCTGTGACTGGATATCATCGTTAATCTTTCTACCATCTTCATAGTACTGAGTGCAAGCCTCGGTTGTTACGGTGAAACCCTGGGGAACGGGAAGACCAATCTTGGTCATCTCAGCAAGGTTAGCACCCTTACCGCCGAGAAGCTCACGCATGCTTGCGTCGCCTTCGCTGAAAAGGTAAACAAACTTGTGACTCATTAAGAATCAACCTCCTAAAAATTTTTATGGTATTACCATAGTTTACAAAATTAGTACTCAAACGAGTATCCAATTGATTATAACAGATATTTCCCCAAAAATAAAGAGTTTTTTTGAAAAAAACTGATTTTATATAAAAAATAAAAAAAGAGGAGAAAATTATCCTCTTAAAATGTGAAAAATCACTTATTTTTTAAATTAATAATCCTCAAAATTACAGGAGCAAGAATTATATTTGTTATCATTTCAAAAATAAAGTTTCCACCTGCAAGTCCCAAGAACATATAGCTTGCTGTGCTTTCGAATCCTGCTCCCGCACCCCAATCGGCTATTGTGCTTAAAAAGAATGCTACACAGCCGAGTAAAAACACGCCTGTATTAACAACGGGACATACTACAGCAGCCGACATAACAGCTAAATAGCGATTTTTATTTTCAAGCAGCTTATAAGTGATTCCTGCTGCAAGACCGCAAAGGGCTCCTTTTAACAAAACGGTTATAACCGTTCCGATTACATTTACCGAAAAGAAGGCTGCGGCATCACCGCTGAGCAGCACCGCAACGCCAAATACGAAACCGAGCCAGGCACCGATTTTATAACCGCATAGTGCCGCACCGATAACGATAGGTACCAGCACCAACGATATGGAAAACATACCAAAGCGGATAAATGAACCCATCATTTGCAGTATGATAACAAGGGCGGTTAAAATCGCTCCCAGTACCAGTTTTTTTGTTTGTTCCTGTGTGTGTTTTGTCATAAAATTGCCTCCGATACTGTTCCTTATGGATACAGTTCATTAATATTTGCAAACTGCATAAACGCAGAAAATGCCTAATTGTTTTTGTTGTATATTTCTTTAAGACCGTCCAAAAGAAGATTTTCATTGTAGATAATGTTGTGTTCACAGTGGGTTATAATATCCTTTGATAGACCGCCTGTGGCAACAATAGTGGCTTCGGTACCAAGCTGGTCTTCAATGCGGTTTATAAGTCCATCAAGCATAGCGGCAGTTCCGAAAATAAGGCCTGATTTCATACTGTCAACCGTATTGGTGCCCACAACACTTTGAGGAGCTTCGATGTGTATAGAGGGAAGCTGAGCGGTATTTTCGCTGAGTGCCTTAAGGGTTAGTCTTACACCTGCGGCAATAACACCGCCGAGAAAAAATCCGTTTGCATCAATTACACTGAGTGTAGTTGCAGTTCCCATATCGATCACGATGCAGGGGAGAGTATATTCAGAAATAGCACCTACCGCACCTGCTACAAGGTCTGCACCTAGCTGAGCAGGGTTATCTATCTTAATGTTAAGACCGGTTTTAACACCTGGACCTAAGGTAAGGGGTACAATATGGCATAGCTTTGAAATAGCCTCATTAATTGCTACGGTAACACCCGGAACAACCGAAGAAATAATACAGTCCTCAACCGATGAAAAATCAAGATTATGAAGATGCAAAATTTCTTTGATATCAACTGCATATTGGTCACCGGTTTTTCGAGTGTCGGTAGCCAAACGGGCAGTGAAAGAAAGAACATCATCTTTATATGCACCAAGTGTAACATTTGTATTACCAATATCAATAGCAAGTAGCATAGCAAACTCCTTGAACAAATATTTATATTAAGTATTATAATAACTTTTTTCAATTAAATCAAGAAATTTCTTGACTTTTGTCGGTGTCGTTGCTATAATACAGTATGCTAATGGGGAAAGTATGTTTTTCCTTAGCTCCTTGCTTCATTAAAGTGATGAAGCCAAAAGTCCAGAAGGAGGTGCAACGAAATGGCCAATAAATATGAGGCTGCTATGGTATTTACCGTAGCTAACGGTGAAGAAACTACTACCGCTCTCAAGGATAAGTTCAATGAACTCATCGCAAAGAACGGCACCGTTGAAAACGTTGATGATTGGGGTAAGCGTCGTCTTGCTTATTTAATCAACGATGAAGCTGAAGGTTACTACGTTTTCTATAATTTTGAAAGCGAGCCCGGTTTCCCGGCAGAGCTTGAACGTATAGCCAAGATAACTGACGGCGTTTTACGCGTTATGGTTATCAGAAAGTAATGGAGGATAGATATGTTTAATTTGGTAGTTCTTACTGGCAGACTTACTGCCGACCCCGAGCTTAAAACCACACCTAACGGTATTCCCGTAACATCTTTTTCTATTGCTGTAAGCCGTCGCTACCGTTCCGGCGAAGAAACACAGGCTGATTTTATCAATATTGTTGCTTGGCGTCAAACCGCAGAGTTTATAACCAAGTATTTCAAAAAGGGCAGCATGATCGGTATTGAGGGTGCTATTCAGACCAGAAGATATACCGATAAAAACGGAAACAACAGAACTGCTTTTGAGGTTGTTGCTAACAACGTTCAGTTTGTTGAGTCCAAAAGGGATGGAAATGCTGCAGGCGGCGCAGAACCTGCTTCTTTCAGTAATGCAGATGTTAATGATTTTGCCGAAATTGATGATGTTTCGGATAGTGATTTGCCGTTCTAATTTAACTAGTATAGAATAGGAGGTCTTTCAAAATGGAAAACGAAAGAAACGAAAGACCGGCTCGCAGAAAGGCTCATAAAAAGGTTTGCCATTTCTGTGTTGACCGTGTTGAAGCTATTGATTATAAGGATGTAGCCCGTCTTCGCAAGTTCGTTTCCGAGCGAGCTAAGATTTTACCTCGCCGTGCAACAGGAACTTGTGCTAAGCATCAGCGTGAATTGACAACCGCTATTAAGCGTGCCCGTCAGGTTGCTTTGCTTCCTTATGTAAATGATTAATAATTTTAAACCCCGTATTTTACGGGGTTTATTTTTTTGAAAAATTTTAATCCTCTATATAGGAAAAAGTGTCTATTTTTGTATAATTGTAACAAATTTACAATTATTTTTTCTATTTGTGTTCCCAAATTTTAACAAAATTGTATTGAAAATAAGGGTTTTAATTGTTATAATATTAATATAAATTTACACATTGGAGCATTTTATGAAAGATTACTTTAAAAATTTCAGTAACGAAATAAAAACTGATGTATATAAATACTTAGGCTCTTTTTTAAGGAAAGATATTGCAACCTTCAGAGTATGGGCGCAAAATGCGGTTGCTGTTTCGGTTGTAGGTGATTTTAATGGTTGGGATTCTTCTGTTAATCCTATGAACAATATTGGCAACGGAATTTGGGAAACTGAAATTAAGGGTATCAAGAATTTTGATACATACAAATATGCAGTTACTGGTTGTGACGGAAGAACTGTTTTAAAAAGCGACCCATATGCAAGGCACTGTGAAACTTCGCCTGCAACAGCATCCAAAGTTTACGCTGACCGTAAGTTTAAATGGACAGATACAGAATGGATTACAAGCAGAAACAAGAGAAACATTTATAAATCGCCTGTTAATATATATGAAATTCATGCAGGGTCCTGGAAAAGATATGAGGATGGAAATCCTTATGACTATGTTAAATTAGCAGAAGAAATATCAAAATATGCTAAGGATATGGGTTACACTCATATTGAGCTAATGCCGATTTCGGAGCATCCCTTTGATGGCTCTTGGGGATATCAGGTTACAGGATATTATGCTCCTACTTCAAGGTATGGCACTCCTGATGATTTTAAGAAATTTGTTGATATTCTGCATAATAACGGTTTAGGTGTTATTTTAGACTGGGTACCGGCACATTTCCCGAAGGATGAATTCGGTCTTTATAGATTTGACGGAACTCCCGCTTATGAGTATTCCGATTCTCGCAAGGGTGAGCATAAGGAATGGGGAACTGCTGTTTTTGATTTCGGTAAACCTCAGGTTATGAGCTTCTTGGTTTCCAATGCGGTTTATTGGCTTAAAGAGTATCATATTGACGGCTTGCGTGTTGATGCGGTAGCTTCAATGCTTTATCTTGATTATAACCGTAGAGACGGTGAATGGTTACCTAATTCCTACGGTGGTAGAGAGAACTTAGAAGCGGTAGAGCTGTTAAGACAGGTTAATAAAGCCGCCTTTGAAGCAAATCCTTCAGTTTTAATGATTGCTGAGGAATCAACTGCTTGGCCAATGGTAACAAAGCCACCTCAGGATGGCGGATTAGGGTTCAACTTCAAATGGAATATGGGTTGGATGAACGATATGCTGAGATATATGTCCTTAGACCCATATTTCAGAAAAGATAATCACGATTGTATAACCTTTTCCTTTTTCTATGCTTTTTCCGAGAATTTTGTTTTGCCGATTTCTCATGATGAGGTAGTGCACGGAAAGTGTTCTATGATAAATAAAATGCCGGGCGAATATGATGCTAAGTTTTCAGGGCTTCGTACATTTTATGCATATATGATGGCCCATCCGGGTAAGAAGCTTCTGTTTATGGGCCAGGAATTCGCTCAATTTATTGAATGGAACTATAAGCAGGAATTGGATTGGCTTTTACTTGATTATGATGCTCATAAAAAAATGAAGCAATTCGTAAAAGAACTTAATAAATTCTATCTTGAAAATCCTGCTTTTTGGGAGATTGATTATTCTTGGGAAGGCTTTAAATGGATATCTAACGATGATAATACTCAAAGCATAATTTCCTTCAGAAGAATTGATGAAGAAGGTAATGAGATTATAGCGGTTTGCAACTTTGTTCCGGTTGCAAGAACTGATTATAGAATAGGCGTTCCCACAAAAGGGAATTATAAGGTTGTATTCTGCTCAGATTACGAAAAATACGGCGGTATAACCAAGCCTAGAAGAGCAGGGTATAAGAGTGAAAATATTGCCTTGCACGGATATGATAATTCGATATCAATAGATATTCCTGCGATGTCGGTAACCTATCTTAAGGTTCCTGAAAAGAGTAATAAAAAATAAACTTGTACAATAAAATGTACAGTTGTATATTTTTGATAGGAGATGTTTTCTTTGAACAGCAAAAAATGCGTTGCTATGTTGTTGGCCGGCGGACAGGGAAGCCGTCTTGGAGTGCTGACAAGTAAAATTGCCAAGCCCGCAGTACCTTACGGTGGAAAATACCGTATAATTGATTTTCCACTTTCCAATTGTACTAATTCAGGAATTGATACGGTTGGTATACTGACACAGTATAAGCCATTGGAATTAAATGATTATGTGGGCTCCGGCAAACCCTGGGATTTGGATAGACTGAACGGAGGCGTTCATATTCTTCCTCCTTATCAAGGACAGCAGGGCGGAGATTGGTATAAGGGAACGGCAAACGCCATTTATCAAAATATCGAATTTATCGAGAGATATGATCCAAAATATGTTCTTATCCTCTCGGGAGACCATATTTATAAAATGGATTATTCTAAGATGATTAACGAGCATGCCAAGAGTGGTGCTGCGTGTACGATTGCTGTTTTAGAGGTTCCTGAGGATGAGGCATCTCGTTTTGGTATTATGAATACCAAGGAAGACGATACAATTTACGAATTTGAAGAAAAGCCCAAAAATCCCAAGAGCAACCTTGCATCAATGGGAATATATGTATTCAATTGGGATAAGCTCAGAAAATATCTTACTGAGGATGAAAAGAAGCCTGACTCCTCCAACGATTTCGGTAAGGACGTTATTCCTGCGATGCTTAATGAGGGAGAACTCCTTAAGGTTTACCGTTTTAATGATTATTGGAAGGATGTAGGAACGGTTGATTCCTTATGGGAGGCAAATCTTGATTTGTTAAATCCTAAGATAGATTTAAATTTATCCGATTCCAATTGGAGAATTTATTCAAGAACAACCGGTATGCCACCCCAGTTTATCTCGGATAAGGCAAATGTTGAAAATTCCCTTGTTACCGATGGCTGTGAAATTTGCGGCAACCTTGATTATTCAATAATTTTTGATAATGTTACGGTTGAAGAGGGAGCAACTGTTGAATATTCCCTTGTAATGCCGGGTGCAGTTATAAAATCAGGTGCCTCAGTAAAATATGCAATAATTGCTGAAAATGCGGTTATTGAAAATGGAGCAAGTGTTGGAACAGAGCCCTCTATTGCCGGAACTGAGGGATGGGGTATAACCGTTGTTGGAGCAGATATTACGATTGGTAAAAATGCCAAGGTTGGCGCAAATAATATGATAACAACTAACGTTAAGGAGGGTGAGGAAATATGAGAGCTTCAGCTGTTGCAGGCTTAGTATTGGCCAATTCTAACGATGAATTATTAAATGAATTAACCTCTGTGCGCTCCATGGCTTCCGTGCCCTTTGGAGGAAGATACAGACTGATTGATTTCACCCTTTCTAATTTGGTACACTCAGGAGTATCAAGCGTTGGTTTGATAACCAAAGAGAATTACCGCTCACTTATGGACCATATAGGTAATGGCTTTTATTGGGATTTAGACCGTAAGGGTGGAGGAGTATATTTATTACCCCCTTATGTTACAAGCGGCGTGAGAAGATATACGGGCACTATTGATGCCCTTTACGGTGCTATGAACTTCCTTAAGAGAAGTAAAGCCGATTATATTGTTATTTCAGGCTCGGATACAATTGCCAATATCGATATTTCTGCTGCTATTGAATCCCATATAAATAAACAGGCTGATATCACTGTGGTTTATCATTACGGTAAAAAACCCGTTAATCACGATGACATAATGATTCTTGACCTTGATAACGATAATAGGATAAAATCAGTTAACTTTAAGTCAAACGGCGAAGACGTTAATTACGGTATAGAAACTACTATAATAGGTAAAGAGTTACTGAAAAAATTGATTAAAGAGTCATATGATAACGGTGGTGAAAACTTTAACCGTGATATAATTTCTGCATATGTTGATAAATTAAACATATATGGATATGAGCATAAAGAGTTTGTAACCGTGCTTGACGGTATGCACTCTTATATTGAAACAAATATGGCGTTGCTAAAAACTGAGGTGCGCCGTCAGTTATTTAAAAAGGAAAGACCGATATTAACTAAAACCAGAGATGATATGCCAACGAGATATGGCACAAAATCGGTGGTAAACAACTGTTTCATTGCTGATGGATGCATTATTGACGGTACGGTTGAAAATAGTATTTTGTTCCGTGGTGTTAATGTTGAAAAGGGTGCAGTAGTTAAAAATTGTATTCTGATGCAGGAAACAACCGTTGGAACAAATGCAGTTTTAGAAAACGTTATTGCTGATAAAAATGCGGTTATCGGAGAAGGAATGACCGTAAAGGGAACTAAAGAAAAAAGTTTCTTTATTAATAAGAACCAGGTGGTATAAGGAGTTTATTAAATGAAGGTTTTATTCGCAACAAGTGAAGCATATCCTTTTGCTATGTCAGGAGGACTTGCAGACGTTTCAGGAGCATTACCGAAGGCTTTGCGCCGCAGATTTGTAGGCTGCAGAGTAATAATGCCGCTTTACAGTAATATATCAGATGAACTTAAAAGTCAGATGAAATATATCTGTAATATAACGGTACCCGTAGCGTGGCGCCGCCAATATTGCGGTATTTTTGAGGCTCATATGGATGGAGTGATTTATTACTTCATTGATAATCAATATTACTTTAAGCGTGACGGCTTGTATGGTTTTTATGATGACGCCGAGCGCTATGCATTCTTTTCAAGGGCGATTCTCGAAGTTTTGCCACATATAGATTTTAAGCCCGACATTATTCACTGTAATGACTGGCAGACGGCCTTAGTTCCCGTTTATCTGGATGTTTTTTATAAAGGTAATGATTTATACAAAGATATTAAAACTGTATTTACCATCCATAATATTCAGTATCAGGGAAAGTATGGTCATGAGCTTACAGAGGATGTTTTAGGTATTCCTCTTGATAAAGAAAGTCTTATTGATTTTGATGGATGCGTTAACTTTATGAAGGGTGCAATTCAGTGTGCGAATAAGGTTACAACTGTTTCGCCTACCTATTCAAAAGAGATACTTGATCCATATTATTCTCACGGTCTTGATAGTATTTTAAAGGAATTCACATATAAGCTTACGGGTATAGTAAACGGAATTGATTGTGATGTTTATAATCCCGCAGAGGATGAGTTAATTTATAAAAAATATACTGCTCAAACCATAAATGATAAAAATCATAATAAAAAATGCTTACAGGAAGAATTAGGACTTCCACAAAAGAAAGATGTCCCCATAATAGGTATTGTAAGCCGTCTTGTAAATCATAAGGGCTTCGACCTTGTAAAGTGTGTCTTTGAAGAACTGTTAAAGGCAGATTTACAATTTGCAATTTTAGGTTCAGGCGAATGGGAATATGAAGCATTTTTCAGTGAAATGGCTGAAAAATATCCTGATAAGGTTGGCTTAAGACTTGCATTTAATCCAACCCTTGCTCATAGAATATATGCAGGCTCTGATATTTTCCTGATGCCCAGTAAGAGTGAGCCTTGCGGTTTATCGCAAATGGTAGCGCTACGATATGGAACGGTTCCTATTGTTAGAAAAACTGGCGGCCTTAACGACACTATATCAGATAGCGGTGACGGTAACGGCAACGGATTTACCTTTGAGAGTTATAATGCACACGATATGCAGGAGGCCGTTTGGCGTGCCTTGGCGGGCTATGCTGATAAGAAGGGTTGGGATGTTCTTCGCAAACGTGCTATGCAGTGCGATAACAGTTGGAACGTTTCAGCAAATGCATATATAGGTCTTTACAAGGAACTTTTATCATAGTATAATAAACGGGTGTTGATAAACACCCGTTTATTTTGGAGGTAGGTTTATGATAGATATTTTAAAAGCCATAGTTATAGGTATCGTAGAGGGTGTTACCGAGTGGTTACCTGTAAGTAGTACGGGGCATATAATTCTTACTGATGAATTCATAAAGCTCGGTATGACTGCGGAATTTATGGAAATGTTCGAGGTTGTTATTCAGCTTGGAGCTATTTTGGCGGTTGTGGTAATTTATTGGCATAAATTGTGGCCCTTTACTCTTAAGAAGGAAATCGGGTACAATTACATAACAAAGCAAGGCGGATACATTAAAAAAGACATAATGGATATGTGGTTTAAGGTGGTTGTTGCCTGTATACCTGCCGTTATACTTGTGCCGTTTAACGATAAAATTGATGAATTGTTTTACAACTATCAAACCGTTTCCGCAATGCTTATTATTTATGGTATTTTGTTTATAATTATCGAACGCTTTAATAAGAAAAGAGAGCCAAAAATTGTTGATATGTCTGTTCTTAGCTACAAGACGGCTATTTTAATTGGTTTGTTTCAGGTGTTAGCAGTTATTCCGGGAACCTCCAGAAGCGGTGCTACAATTCTCGGAGCAATATTACTTGGAGTTTCAAGGGTTACTGCTGCGGAGTTCAGTTTTTATTTAGCAGTACCTGTAATGTTTGGAGCAAGCTTAATTAAAATTCTTGATTTTGGTTTTGAATTTACGGGAAATCAAATTGCAGTATTAGCCACCGGTATGATATCCGCATTCGTTGTCTCAATACTTGCGATTAAATTCCTGATAGGATATATCAAGAAACGTGATTTTGCAGCCTTCGGTTATTATAGAATAATTTTAGGAATTGTGGTTCTTATTTATTTCTTACTAATACATTAAAAAAATCCCTTACAGCTTTGGCTGTAAGGGATTTTCTATTTAAAACATCATAGGGATTACATAGCTAATAAAAGATATTATTAATCCTGCAGTTATAACTCCGGCAGCAATAATAGGTAATGATTTTGACATTCTGATATCAAGTATATCTGCAATCAAACCGCCGGTCCAGGCACCGGTACCGGGGAGAGGTACTGCGACAAATGCATACACACCCCATAGAACGAATTTGTTTTTACTGATTTCATCGCCCTTACGCTTTGCCCGTTCGTCTATTTTTTCAATGAGAGTACCAATACCCTTTACTTTTTTGAGCAATTCAAAAATCTTTCTTATAAAAAGCAGTTCAAGGGGAATAGGTAACATATTCCCGATAACGCAAAGCGGAAATGCGACTATCCAGTCAATGCCAAGAATTGCACTAGCAATTAATCCTCCGCGCAATTCTAAAACGGGTACCATAGAGACAACAAAAACAACCATTTCAGGGGACAATTTATTTTCTAAAAATTCAACTACTGTTTCAACCATATATTCAACCACCAAATAATGTTTTAATAATTTCCTCTATGAATAATTTTGGAGTAGTACCAAGGGAAGAGGGAATATAGAATAGGCTGAAGCAAACAGCCGCAGTAAGAAGTAAAAGAATTATGGTAAGTGCAAGAATGATTTTGCTGAAATCAAAAGATTTAGTAGTATTTATGGGTCTGAATTCAAGCTCGGAATCGAAAACGAAGTTCTGAGCCGCATCTGGAACATATGCCTCATCATAATAACTCTTTTTTGAAAATTTAACCTTAGAAGGCTCGATAAACATTTTTGAATATGTTTCTTCATCAGAGGATTCATAGTTCTCGAACACAAAACTCATATTGTCCTTTTGTGTATCTGCGGTGTTTTCCTCGGGTTGCTCTTCCTGAATTGTTTCAGATGCATCGTTGATTTCCTCGGAGATTTCATCTATGTAATTTTCTGTATTTTCTTCTATGGTTTCCGTTTCGTTGGTCTCTTCGATTATAGCCATATTAGAAACAGTTCTTGCTTCTTCGGCCTTCTCTTTAAGCGCAATAGCGCTCATTTCCTCGATATAGGGGTGAATAAGAGTATTCATTATTGATTTTCTGATATTCTTATTATCGGATAATAAAACCATTGATTGAGGTCCGCTTTCAATTATGCATCCGCCGAAGTAACCTTCAGGTGTTACAAGGGGGATGGAGCCCTCAATAATTTCGATATTATCGTCAGAAGAAATACCGTAAAGCTTATTATCTGTAGCAACTATGGATTTACTAATGGCGTTTGCTGTCAGGTTAATTATTCCGTCATCACCGAAAAGCTTACCTGTCAGTATAATTATTCTGCTTCTGGAAACACTTCTTGCCATCATGTGTAAAAACAATTTTTGGTCGTCGGTTTTATCGGTAAGAAGTCTCATACGGCAGCAACCGCATAAATTGAATTCCAACTCAAAATCTGTGGAAGTATCGTAATAAATTATATCTACCTTAACGTTCTGAAACATTTTCAGTCCTCCTTAAAAGTTTGGGTTGTCCTTAATATTTAATGTGACGTTACATTTATATGCGAAAAACATTATTCAAATGCAACAAATTATTTAATTCCGTTCTTTTGGGCGTATTTTAATATAAGCTCGAACATTGCATCAACGGCGGTATGTCTGATAAAATCCCTTGAAATAGGATTAATATTTAATTTTTCAACATAAACCTGTGAAGAATCGGCTAAAGCAATATATACCGTTCCGGGAGTCTTACCTTCGCTTGAAGCGGGACCGGCAACCCCTGTAACAGACATACCAATATCGGAACCTGAAATTTTTCTAATCCGCATGGCCATTTCTTTGGCGGTGTTGCGGCTTACGGCTCCGTTTTCTTCAATTGTTTTTTCACAAACACCGAGAATACCGTGTTTTATTCTGTTAGAATATGTGGTCATACCCATTTCGTAAATAGAAGATATACCGGGTATTGAGGTTAGATAAGCTGAAAATAGTCCTCCAGTGCAGGATTCTGCGCATGAAATGGAGATATTGTTATTTTTTAAAACAGCGGTAGCTCTATTAGCTGTTTGTAAAATGTTTTTATCAAGCATAATATTGTCTCCGAAATTAGTCGATAAATGAAAATGCTGTTTCTTTAATTGCCTTTTCAATTAATGCATCTATATCAAGATTTGCTTCAGCCTCGACACAGGATTGAAGCGTAGGTCGGGTTTTGGGGTGTTTCGGAGTGAAAACCGTGCAACAATCCTCGTAGGGAAGAATTGAGGTTTCAAAGGCATCTATTTGTCTTGAAATCTTTATTATTTCTTCCTTATCCATACCGATTAAAGGGCGTAAAACAGGCATATTAACAACATAATCGGTAGTAACAAGGGCGGGTAGGGTTTGACTTGCAACCTGTCCTAAGCTTTCTCCTGTAATAAGCGCTAAATTACCTGTATCATTTGCAATTTTTTCCGATATTCGCATCATCATACGGCGCATTATCAAGGTGAAATAATCTTCGGGACAGTTCTTTCCGATTTCATCCTGTATTTCCGTAAAAGGTACTATAGCAAGGCGGATGCGACCACTGTAACGAGCAACTTTAGATAGTAATTTTCTTACCTTCATTTCGGCTCTGGGGCTGGTATAGGGAGGACTTGCAAAATGTATTGCATCCAACAAAAGACCACGCTTAGCCATAGTATAAGCCGCAACGGGACTATCTATTCCTCCTGAAATAAGTATAGCTGCCTTTCCTGCAGTACCAACTGGTAAACCACCGGCTCCGTGTAGCTGTCCTGCACGGATATATGCGGCATAATCCCTAACCTCAATGTTAACAACGATATCGGGATTATGAACATCAACCTTAAGGTGGGGATAGGTAGCAAGTAAGCAACCGCCTATTTCTTTGCTGATTTCAGGAGAGGTAAGGGGAAAACGCTTATCTGCTCTCTTTGACTCAACCTTGAAGGTTTTAACATTGCTTAACTGTTCCTTTAGATATTCTACAGCCTTTTTGGAAATATCATCAATATCCTTTTCGCAAACAGCGGCACGGCTAAACGCAGCTATACCGAATACGCAACTGATTCTATCTAATGCCTCTTCAAAATCGAAATCACTGTCTAAAGGTTCAATGTATATTGTAGACTGTGCCTTGCGTATACTTACATTACCGAGTTGTGAAATTTTTTGTTTGATGTTTTTGATGAGAATTTCTTCAAAATTGCATCTGTTCATGCCTTTTAAAGCCAATTCACCGTTTTTAATAAGAATGATTTCTTTCAATTTATATCACCGTTTATATTGATTTTTTTAATACGCTTACTGCTTCACATAATGCCGAACAAAATGAATCAACATCATCATTTGTATTGTAACGGGAAAAACTCAGTCTGAGAGCGCCATCAATTTCAATAGCACTGGCTTCGATTTCCCTTAAAACATAACTTAGTTCTCCTTTGGCACATGCACTACCACTGGAAACAAAAATGTTTTTTCTTTCTAAAAAGTGCTGTAATACTTCTGAACGGTATCCGGGAACAGAGATATTGATTATATACGGAATACACTCGGAATTTGAATTAAACTTTATAAAATCCAATTCGCAAAGTTTGCAGTGCGCATAATCGAAAAGTTCTTTTTGTTTTTGGTAAAGCTTTTCAGCAGAACCGATTTCATCGATAGCACCTTTAAGTCCGCAAATTAGCGGAACGCATTCGGTACCTGAACGAAGATTTTTTTCTTGACCTCCGCCCAAAAGTAAGGGAGAAATATTAACACCTTTTCTTTTATAAAGAATACCAATACCTTTTGGCCCGTGAATTTTATGACCACTGGCAGATAACAGGTCGATTTTGGTTTTTTGAAGATTTATGGGTAATTTACCAAAGGCCTGAACCGCATCGGTATGAAATAGTGCATTAGGTGCAATGCGTTTTGTTAACTCTGCGGCCTCTATAATCGGTTGGATTGAGCCAATTTCATTATTTACGAGCATAATGCTGACAAGACATGTGTCAGAGTTCAAATTGCTTTTGAGCTCCTCTAATGAGATAACTCCGCTTTTATCGGGATGCAGATAAATAACCTCATAACCTTCTTTTTCTAAAGCCTTTATAGGTTCAAGAACGGAAGGATGTTCAATAGCTGTTGTAATAATCCGTTTGCCGTTGTGCTTTTTATACTTAATAGACATTATTGCGGTATTATTACTCTCTGTGCCACAGGATGTGAAAAATATTTCATCCTCTCTGCAATGCAGAAAAGTTGCAACCGATCCTCTCGCCTCACTAACAGCTATTTCAGCATTCATGCCCATTAAGTGAAGGGAAGAGGGGTTACCCCAATTTTCACACAATGCATTATTTATGTACTCAACTGCTTTTACACAAGGTTTTGTGGTAGCACTATTGTCAAGATATACTATATTGTTCAAAAACTCAAATCCTTAAAATATAATATTCGTATTTATTATACTATAAATTTATAAAATAAACAATAGAAATATTTGACTATTTTAAGAAAATGGTGAAGATTTTATGTATAATTTTTTCAAAATTGCAGAGTTGGCTATATCGGAATATATTCCTATGGCTTCTGTGCTTGTTTTAGGTGGAATTTTTAGTATTAAAACTAAGTTTTTTCAAATAAAAAATTTAAAAAAATCATTGATTTCTGCTTTGGGGTTAGACACAAATGGAAAATCAGGAATAAATTCATTTCAGGCGGTTTGCACAACTCTTGCTTCAACCATCGGAACAGGAAATATTGTGGGCGTTGCAACGGCAATTTCAATAGGTGGTCCCGGTGCAGTTCTTTGGATGGTTTTATCCGCATTTTTGTGTATGATAATTAAAATGTTTGAAATAACACTTGCAGTTAAATTCAAGGAGAAAAACAATATAAAATGCGGACCGCTTTCATACATAAAATCAGACGGTAAGGAAACTCAAATTTTAGTTTTCTTGTTTTGTTTGTTTTGTGTTTTTTCATCTTTCACAAGCGGTAATATAACCCAGATTAATACCGTTTCAGTTGCAATTTCGGAAAATTTTTTCATGAAGCTTTTGGTAGGTTTTATAATAGCGATTTTAGTATTTTGTGTAGTTTGCGGAGGGGTTAAAAGGATAGCAAAATTCAGTGAAATAGCGGTACCTTTTATGTCGGTAATTTATATAGTACTTTGCCTTGGTATCATAATTATCAATACAAAAAAATTGCCCGAAACTTTTTATAAAATTATAGTTGGAGCTTTTAATCCAAGGGCGGTTACAGGTGGCGCTGTAGGCTCAATTAGCATCGTAGCAGGAATAGGTGTTTCAAGGGGGATTTTTTCAAATGAAGCAGGGCTTGGAACAGCGGCATTTGCCCATATTCATTGCAATAATTCGGATGCTGCAGGGGAGGGTATTTGCGGAATTTTTGAAGTATTTTTTGATACTGTAGTTATGTGCGCTCTTACAGGTATTGCTATCATTTCTGCGGGAATAAAAATCAATTACGGTCAAATTATTTCCTCGAAACTGATTATTGATGTGTTTAAGGTTGTTTATGGTGATTTTGCTGAGCTACTGATAGCAATTATGCTGTTATTTTTTGGCTTTACAAGTGTTGTTGGTTGGGGATATTTCGGTTTGGAATGCGTTGAATATAGATTCCCAAAATTCAAACGATTATATATTTTGATATATCCCATATTTTGTATTTTGGGTGCGATTTGCAGCGTCAGTATGGCGTGGAGATTAGCGGCATTATTTAACGGTTTAATGTTGTGTATCAATATGTATTGTGTTCTTCTGCATTTCAAGACGGCTATTAAAGAAGTTAAAAATTATGAAAATTGATTGAAAAAAAGCCATTTGAGTGATAAAATCTGTATGGTAGGTGATTTGATGCTGTCAGGCAGAATTAAAAAAATCAGTAGCTTTTTACAGGGCAACGAAGCAATAATCGTAGAAAATGAAGCAAACAGATTTTATTTTACGGGATTTAACTCCTCTGCAGGTGTTGTTATAGTAACCTCGCAAAAAGCTTTTTTTCTAATTGATTTCAGATATTATGAAAAGGCAAAAAATATAGTTAAACATTGCGAAGTTGTTTTAGCAACACAGTTTTTTACACAAATTTCCGAAATTTTAAAGGAAAACGATATAGAAAAAATATTTGTTGAAACAGAAAACTTTTCTGTTAAAAAATTTAATGAATATAAAGAAAAATTTGATTTTGTAACAGTTTCGGACGATGATAAAATTGAAAACGAAATATACAAAATGAGAAGCATTAAAGATAGCGAAGAGCTTAAAAGCATCTGTGCAGCGCAGGCACTTACAGATGCTACCTTTGATTATGCTTTAAACCGTATAAAACCAGGCATTTCCGAGCGAGAGCTTATGCTTGATATGGAGTTTTTTATGCGCAAAAACGGCAGCGAAGGAACAGCCTTTGATTTTATAGTTGTATCGGGTAAAAATTCTTCACTTCCGCATGGTGTTCCAACCGATAAAAAAATAGAAATCGGCGATTTTGTTACAATGGATTTCGGGGCAGTTGTAAACGGTTATCGCTCTGATATGACAAGAACTGTGGCGGTAGGCAGTATTACTGAAGAGCAAAAAAAGGTATACAATACCGTATTAAAAGCCCAAAAAGCGGCTATAGATTATATAAAATCAGGTGTTAAGTGTTGCGATGCCGATAAGATTGCAAGAGACATAATTGATTCGGCAGGATATAAGGGTTGCTTCGGTCATTCACTCGGACACAGTGTTGGTATTGAAATTCACGAATCTCCAAATTGCAGCCCAAAATGTGATGAAATTTTATTACCCGGAATGATTATGACGGTTGAGCCGGGAATTTATATTGAAGATAAATTTGGCGTTAGAATCGAGGATATGGTTCAGGTAAGGGAAGATGGATGCATAAACCTTACAAAATCAACCAAAGAGTTAATAATTATCTGAAAAACGCAGGAGAAAATCCTGCGTTTTGTCTATAATATATTTATAATAACTATTGCTTATATAATTAAAATATGGTATCATATATTGAATAACATTTTCAAAGGAGATGTTTTGGTGGCAGATAACCGTCCTATAGGAATTTTCGATTCAGGACTTGGCGGCTTAACGGTTGCTAAAGAAATAATAGATGCATTACCAAGCGAAGATATTGTATACTTCGGCGATACGGGTAGGGTGCCTTACGGTTCAAGAAGCCGTGATACTATCAGAAAATATGCCGCCGAGGATGAAAGCTTTTTATTAAAGCAAGATGTAAAGCTCATAGTTGCCGCTTGCGGCACGGTTTCATCGGTTGCTTCAGATATTGGAGCAAAGCTTCCCGTTCCGTATTTTGAGGTTGTTTCTCCTGCAGTAAAATCTGCCGTAAATGAAACAAAAAATAAAAAAATCGGTGTTATTGGAACAAATGCAACCATAAATAGCGGTGAGCATAAAAGACAGATTTTGGAATTAATGCCTGATGCGCAGGTTTTCGTGAAAGGCTGTCCGTTGTTTGTTCCCTTGGTGGAAGAAGGATGGTTTGAATCTCAGGATGATGTTGTAAAGCAAACTGTTGAGAGATATCTTGCAGATATTAAAAAAGCCGATGTTGATACCATAATACTCGGATGCACCCATTATCCGATTTTAAGTGAGGCAATTTCTGATTATATGGGAGATAGTGTGAAGCTTATAAATGCAGGTACTTCAACAGCTCTTGAAATCGGCAAATTTATAAGCGAAAACGATATGTGTAATGAGAATAAAAAAATCGGCAAGCATAGTTTTTATGTAAGCGATAAGGCGGATTCTTTCAGAAGAATTGCTTCATTGCTTCTTGGAAAAGAGCTTGATTCAGATAGTGTAGAACAGGTGGATATTAACAGTTTATGATTAAGGATGTTCTAATTAGTATAAAGGGTATTCAGGGTATTGACGGTGATACCGATACGATTGAATTCAAAACTACCGGGCGATACGGTGTGAAAAACGGCGGCTATTATATGAGTTATGAAGAAAACGAGTTGATGGGCGCTAAGGGTATAAAAACAATTTTGCATGTTAAAGAGGATGATACGGTAGTGCTACAGCGAAGCGGAGCAATGCAAAGCCGTCTTATCGTTCAAAAGGGCAAAAGAAATGCCTGTTTTTATAGTACTCCTCAGGGAGAATTAATGATTGGGATATTTGGCGAGAACGTGGAAAATTCCTTAAAAGAAAACGGCGGTAGACTGTCAATGTGTTACACAATTGATTCCAATTTGCAGTTAATAAGCCGAAACGAAGTAGAAATATTGGTTAAAGAGGTAAACTAAGATGTCAAAAATAGTAGCAATTTCAAAAGAACAGATTAAGGAATGTATCCTTAATGCCGCTAAGGCAGCTATTGATAACGGAGTTTTAGAAAATGCCGAGCTTGGCAATTTTAATATTGAGGTTCCCGCTAATAAGGAACACGGAGATTATGCGGTTAATGCGGCACTTGTTTGGGCGAAGACTTTCCATAAAGCTCCGAGACAAATTGCAGAGATTTTAATGCAATATGCAGATTTTAAGAATTCTTATATTGAGAAATTTGAGATAGCCGGCCCCGGATTTATTAATCTGTTTTTATCGAACGAATATTATGCAGATATACTTGCAGATATACGTGATAAAAAAGATGATTACGGCAAAAGCAATTACGGTGAAGGCAAGAAGGTTTTAGTTGAGTTTGTTTCGGCAAATCCTACTGGACCTATGCATATCGGTAATGCAAGAGGAGGAGCTTTGGGTGACTGTCTTGCCGCAGTTCTTGCTGCAGCCGGATATTATACCGAGCGTGAGTTTTATATAAATGATGCCGGAAATCAGATAAATAAATTTGCTCTATCTTTGGATTTGCGTTATTTGCAACTTTATAAAGAAGGCATAGAAATGCCTGAGGATTCCTACCACGGCGAGGATATTATAAATCACGCTAAAGCCTTTGCAGAAATCAATGGTGATAAATTCGTATCTGTTGATGAGGAAAGTCGCAGAAAGGCATTGGTTGATTTTGCATTGCCTAAGAATATACAAGGATTACACGATGATTTACTTAAATACAGAATTGAGTATAATACCTGGTTTAAAGAAAGTACCTTACATCAAAATGGTGAGACAAGCCGTATTATAGAATTACTTAAAGAGAGTGGTTACACTTATGAGCAGGAAGATGCCCTTTGGTTTAAAGCAACCCAGTTTGGTTGTGATAAGGACTTTGTACTTGTGAGAGCTAACGGTGTTCCCACCTATATTGTTCCTGATATTGCTTATCATTACAATAAGCTTGTAACCCGTGGATTTGATAAGGCTATCGATATTTTGGGAGCGGACCATCACGGTTATGTTCCAAGACTCAAGGGTGCACTTACCGCACTTGGCGTTGATGCTTCAAAATTAGATGTTGTTTTAATGCAGATGGTACGTCTTGTTCGTGATGGCGAAGTTATCAAAGCATCAAAACGTTCAGGCAAAGCGATAACACTTGTAACCTTACTCGATGAGGTTCCTATTGATGCCGCAAGATTTTTCTTTAATCTTCGTGAGCCTAACAGCCATTTTGATTTTGATTTGGATTTAGCGGTTAATGAGTCAAATAGTAACCCTGTTTATTATGTTCAGTATGCATATGCTCGTATTTGCAGTATAATCAGAAATCTTGAGGCTGAAGGTATAACTCAGCGTGTAGCTAAAAGGGAAGAGCTTTCTCTCCTTAATACTGATGAAGAGAGAGCTTTAATTTCACATTTGGCCGCATTGACCGATGAAATAATTCTTGCCGCAAAAACCTATGACCCTGCAAAAATTACCCACTATGTAAGTGAACTTGCAACCAAGTTTCATAAGTTCTATGCGGTATGTAGGGTAAAGGGTATAGAAGAGCCATTAATGCAGGCAAGACTTACCTTATGTCAGGACTGTGCTATTGTAATTAAAAATGTTCTTACAATGCTTAATATTACAGCTCCCGAGAAGATGTAAAAGGGGATATGAAAAATGGATAAGCGCAATTTAACAATGCTTATGGATTTATATGAGCTTACAATGTCAAATGGTATTTTCAACAGTGAGCTCAGAGATACCGAAACATATTTTGATATGTTTTTCCGCAGAATACCCGATAATGGCGGTTTTGCTATTATGGCAGGACTTGAGCAATTAATTGAGTATTTCAACAATCTTCATTTTGATGAGGATGATATCTCTTATTTACGGGGACTAAATTTGTTTTCTGATGAATTTATAGATTATCTTAAAGATTTTAAATTTTCTTGTGATGTTTGGGCGGTTCCCGAGGGTACTGTTATTTTCCCCAGAGAGCCCATTGTTACGGTTAAAGGTCCCGCTATGCAGGCGTTTATGGTTGAAACTATGGTTCTTCTAACCATAAATCATCAGTCCCTTATTGCTACTAAGGCCAACCGAATTGTAAGAGCTGCTGACGGTAGACCTGTTATGGAATTCGGTGCTCGTCGTGCCCAGGGAGCTGATGCTGCGTATTACGGAGCAAGAGCCGCAATAATCGGCGGTTGTACCGGTACATCCGATGTTAAAACTGCCAAGGATTTCGATGTTGCTGCATCAGGAACAATGGCTCATAGCTGGGTGCAGTTGTTTGATGATGAATATACTGCATTTAAAACCTATGCCGAAAAGTATCCCGATAGTTGCCTTTTATTGGTTGATACCTATAATGTTATTAAATCGGGAATTCCGAATGCCATAAAGGTCTTTGATGAGGTTTTGAAGCCTTTGGGTAAAAGACCTAAGGGAATTAGAATTGATAGCGGAGATATAACATATATTTCTAAGAAAGCACGAAAAATGTTGGATGCCGCAGGTTATGAGGACTGTAAAATTTGCGTTTCAAATTCCCTTGATGAACATTTGATAAGAGATATGATTTATCAAGGTGCAAAGGTTGATAGTTACGGTGTAGGTGAGCGTCTTATAACGGCTTCAAGTGAGGCTGTTTTCGGCGGTGTATATAAGTTAGCTGCTGTTGAAAAGAACGGTGAAATCACACCGAAAATCAAGATAAGTGAAAATGCAGGTAAAATAACCTTGCCTGGAGTAAAGATTCCCTGGCGACTCTATGATAATCAGACCGGTAAGGCAATTGCCGATGTAATAGCCCTCGGTGATGAAAAAATTGACGATAGTAAACCCTATGAAATTTTTGATCCTGAACATACTTGGAAACGCAAAACTGTTACTGATTTTACTGCAAAAAAGTTGCAGGTTAAGGTAATGGATAGGGGAACACAGGTTTATAATTCTCCTAATGTTAAAGAAATTTCCGAATATCGTAAAGACCAGGTTGATTCCCTTTGGGATGAGGTTACACGATTTGAGAATCCCCATACCTATTATGTTGATTTATCACAAAAGCTCTGGGATTTAAGATTTGAACTTCTTAATAAACATTCTAAAAAGGAAGAGAAAATATGAAAAAAATAATCAGCCTAGTTTTCTGTTTGCTTTTTATAACACTTGTTTTTAGTGGCTGCAAAGGGGACAAGGATAGCGGAAAAATCAAGTCCGATGTGGATGTTGAGTATTATGCAAAGCTTGGTAAAATGCCGGAATGCGAATTTTCATTAGGCACTGATGTTGATAAAGTTGATGAAAAACTCAAGGAAATATACAACGATAGCGAAGAGGCGTATTACGATGTAATCGAAGGCAAAAATTCTGTCTTAATTGATGGTGGTACCTTTATGTATTACTATGAAAAAGAGAAAAAGGATAAAGGTGTTTCTCTTATCGTTAATAACGATAAAGCCTATGGATTTGAAGGTGGCACTTTCGATTTTGAAATCACAGAAGCCTTATCTGATTATGATTATGAGGAAATAACAGATATAGAGGATGAACTATTTTTTCTCAAATCTTTCGAGGGCGTAAGCGGAATTAAATATACCTTTGGCGATAATATTGTTATTTTCGCTTTTAGTGATAGTGCACTTACTGCTACAGCTATTTATAGTGTTGAAAACTGGACGCTGTAAAAAGCACTAATTTATATAACTAATTGAACGGAGAATAAAATGTCTGTAGTAACAGAAAACAAAATTGAATTTTTTCCAACGATGGCACTTAGAGGTTTGGTGGTTTTCCCTGGTACGGTCTTAAGTTTTGATGTTGCCCGTAAAAAATCTGCCAAAGCGCTGAATGTGGCTATGGAGACAAATCAACAGATATTTTTAATAACACAAAAGGATATTGCTGTAGAAGACCCTAAGGAAAGGGATTTATACAGTATAGGCTGTATTGCGAAAATTCGCCAGATATTAAAAATATCCGATTCAACTATCAAGGTTTTGGTGGAGGGAATTTCCAGAGCAAAATTAAAATCCTTTGATGATAACGGAGCTTATTTTGTTTGTGGAATTGAGCGTTGCTTAGAGCCTGCTGTAAAAAACAGAGAGGTTTATAAGGAAACGGTTATCAGAAGAATAAGAGCACAGTTTGAAAAGTATGTTGCGGTTTCGCCAAATCTTCCTTCCGATATTTTAATGACGGTTGCTACAAGCGATAATATAGGATATCTTGCTGATTTTATCGCATTTAACATACCTGCGCCTTATGATGATAAGCAATATGTTTTAGAGCAGATTTCTCCCATTAAAAGAGCCAAAATTCTTCTTGAAATGCTGGATAAAGAGAGAGAAATCATTGAGATTGACAACAAAATTGGCGAAAAAACAAAAATTGCCATTGATGAAAATCAGCGTGAGTATTATCTTCGTGAACAGATGAAGATAATCAGCAACGAGCTTTATGGCGATGATTCGGCTAATGAAATTGATTCTTATTATGAAAAAATCGGTAGCCTTAATGCCGATGAACGTGTAAAAGAAGCATTATCTGCAGAGGTTAATAAGCTTTCGAAAATACCGCAAGGCTCTCACGAGGGCACAGTTGTGCGTGATTATCTCGATGAATGCTTAAATCTTCCTTGGAATACATACACCGAGGTTTCCGCTGATATAAAAAAAGCTGAAAAAATCCTTGATAAAGATTTTTACGGTATGAAAAGAGTTAAGGAAAGAATTCTTGAGATGCTTTCTGTATACTCTATAGCCCCCGATATTAAGGGACAGATAATCTGTCTTGTTGGTCCTCCCGGAGTTGGAAAAACTTCAATCAGCAAATCTATTGCCGAATGTATGGGCAGAAAATTTGCCCGTATTTCCTTGGGCGGTGTGCACGACGAAGCAGAAATCCGTGGTCATAGAAAGACCTATATTGGAGCTATGCCGGGTAAAATTTTAAAAGCGGTTGCCAATAGCGGAAGCTCTAATTCGGTTATTTTGCTTGACGAAATCGACAAACTTGGAAACGATTATAAGGGTGATCCCGCATCCGCTTTACTTGAGGTTTTAGATCCCGAACAGAACAATAGCTTTGTTGATCATTTCGTTGAGATACCTTACGATTTAAGCAAGATAGTATTTATAACAACGGCTAATAACTCTTCCGAGATACCTGCTCCTCTTTATGACCGTATGGAAATAATTGAATTAAGCAGTTATACAAGGGAAGAAAAGTTTAATATTGCTAAAAATCATCTTGTATCAAAGCAAATTAAACGACATGGACTCAAAAATTCCAACTGCAGAATCAGTGATTCTGCTATATATAGTCTTATTGATTTTTATACAAGAGAATCGGGTGTGAGAACACTTGAACGAAATATCGCTTCACTCTGCAGAAAATCTGCCCGTTTAATTGCTGACGGTTCGTCCAAGCGTGTCGTGATAAATGATATTACTGTCGAAAAAATGCTTGGAAAAAAGAAATTCAAGCCCGAGTATATCCTCAAGGATAATGAAGTTGGTATTATTAACGGACTTGCCTGGACCTCTGTTGGCGGTGAGATTATGCAGCTTGAGATTTCGGTTATGGAAGGTAGCGGCAAAATTGAGCTAACAGGCTCTTTAGGCGATGTTATGAAGGAATCTGCCAAGGTGGCTGTAAGCTTTGTAAGGGCAAATGCTGAGCGTTATGGAATAAATCCTCAGTTCTATAAGGAAAAGGATATCCATATCCATGCAACCGAGGCGGCAGTACCAAAAGACGGTCCTTCTGCAGGTGTTACTATTACAACCGGTCTGATATCCGCTCTAACAGGGAGAAAGGTTCTGCGAGATATTGCTATGACGGGAGAGGTAACTATCCTTGGTAGAGTTTTACCCATCGGCGGTCTTAAGGAAAAGGCAATGGCGGCATACCGTGGCGGAGTTAAAACCGTGTTTATTCCAAAGGATAATATTGCAGATATAGACGAAATCGATGATTTGGTTAAGCAAAATCTGAGATTTGTACCTGTAAGCAGAGTTGATGAGATAATCGATTTGGCTCTAATAAAGGAAGAAAAGCAAGAAACAGAAAAATCCTTTTGTGAGCCGTCTCATCAGCAACTAAGCAAATCTATAAGCCAATAGGTGAAATAAATGAACTATAATAATGCTGTTTTTGAAAAAGCGTACGGTACATTTGAGCAATTAGAGCAGTCCGATATGCCTGAAATTTGCTTTTCGGGACGCTCAAATGTGGGTAAATCCTCTTTGATTAATAAGGTTTTAAACCGAAAATCTTTGGCAAGAGTAAGTGCAACCCCAGGTAAAACCGTTACCATTAACTTTTACAAGGTGGATAGTATCCGTCTTGTGGATTTGCCCGGATATGGTTATGCTAAGGTTCCCTTTGCCGAAAAAAGCCGATGGTCTGACCTTATGGAAGGATATTTCAATTCGAACAGGGATATCAGAATGGTTTTTCAGCTTATAGATATGCGCCATCCCGCAACCGAGTTTGATTTATCTATGCTTGACTTTCTTTCGCAAATGAATATGCCTTTCTCGGTTATTCTTACTAAGTGTGATAAGCTTAATAAAACTGAGTTTAAAAACAGGCTTGAGGAAATAAAGCAAGAACTTTGTGAATTTGGCTCAGATTTTCCCATTATTCCTTTTTCTTCACTGAAGGGTATTGGCGTAGATGATGTAAAAAAAGTCATTGAGGATAGTTTAAAATAATTAAAACTGCGGAAGATAATTCTTCCGCAGTTCTTTTATTTTTTCTTCTTTTTAATGTTGCGTATCGGCTTTCTTTTCGGTTTTTTGATTTCGTTATTTGAAGCGTTAATTAAACAGTGTTTTCCGCTTCCGATTAAATCTGTTCTGCCGGCTTTCCTCAAAGCATCAATTACAATTTTGCGATTTTCGGGGCGGTAATACTGTAGCAACGCTCTTTGTTGCGCCTTTTCTTCGGGTGTACGGGGAACATAAACCTTTTCCATAGTCATAGGGTCAAGTCCCGTATAAAACATACAGGTTGAAACTGTACCTGGAGTGGGATAAAAATCCTGTACCTGTTCAGGATGAAGTCCTTCTTTTTTTAGGAATTTTGCCAGTTCAATGGCATCATTAATAGTGCTTCCAGGGTGGGAGGACATTAAGTAAGGAACCAAAAACTGTTTTTTATTTATTGATTGCGTTAGCTCATAAAAGCGTTTTTTAAAGCGGTTATAAACCTCGATAGAAGGTTTTCCCATACGCTTTAAAACGGCGTTTGAGCAATGCTCGGGAGCCACCTTAAGCTGACCGCTGACATGATGTTGAACAAGCTCCTTAAAAAACTCTTCGTTTTCATCGGCAATAAGGTAATCGAATCTGATGCCCGAACGAATAAATACCTTTTTGATTTTTGGAAGTTTTCTAAGCTTTGTCAAAAGCGAAAGAAAATCACTGTGGTCGACCTTAACAGCAGGACATTTATTCGGAGCCAAGCATTTTTTATCGGGACACAAACCGCTTTTAAGTTGCTTTTCACAGGAGGGGAACCGGAAATTTGCGGTAGGACCGCCAACATCGTGAATATATCCCTTAAAATCAGGCATTTCGGTTATCTGCTTTGCTTCAGTCAGTACCGATTCATGGCTTCGGCAACTGATTTGTCTTCCTTGATGGTAGGCGAGAGAACAGAAGTTGCACGCACCAAAGCATCCTCGATTATGGATGATAGAAAATTTTACTTCTTCAATTCCGGGAACTCCGCCTAAATCCTCATAGGAAGGATGATAGTTTCTCTCAAAGGGAAGTGAATAAACCTTATCCATTTCTTCGGTTGTAAGGGGAGTATGAGGTGGATTCTGGATTACTATTTTATCACCGTGACGCTGTATTACGGTTTTACCCCTGATAGCATCATGCTCTTGCTGTTGAATTCTGCAGGATTCGGCATATTGGCGTTTACCTTGCTCGCTATCTGCGCTCACAGCCTCAAAGCTTGGACACTCCTTGACGGGCGTAGGCTTGTAATCCTTTGTTGCTACCGCATAACAAGTTCCTTTTATATCGGTAAGTTCATTGATTTTTTCTCCGTCACGAAGTCTTGCGGCAATTTCAATAATATGTTTTTCGCCCATGCCATACATCAGTAAATCTGCTTTTGAATCTAAAAGTATTGATGGACGCACTTTATTATCCCAATAATCATAATGGGCAAATCTGCGAAGTGAAGCTTCAAGTCCACCTATCGCAATGGGTGAATTCGGGAAAATACGGCGTAGGTTATTTGAATACACAATAACCGCTCTATCAGGTCGTGCTCCTGAACGGCCACCCGGCGTGTAAGCATCATCACTGCGTCGCTTTTTGGCGGCAGTATAATGGGCAACCATAGAATCTATGTTACCGCTGTTTACCAAAAAGGCATATTTAGGCGCACCGAATATCATATAATCTTCATCGGAACGGGGTTGTGATATGATGCAAACTTTGTAGCCTTCGCTTTCAAGTACACGTGATATTATAGCGGTGCCGAAAGAAGGATGGTCAACATATGCATCGCCGGTAACAATAATAAAATCAGCGCAATTCCAACCTCGTGACTGCATTTCTTTTTTAGTAATAGGCAAAAAAGACATAATTTTCTCGCTTTCTGAAAATTTCCAAAATAATTATATCATAATATTATGATAAAAACAATGAATTAAAAAAGCTTCTATCACGAGGATAGAAGCTTTTAGATTTATTCAGTTCTAAGTGCAGTTACAGGGTCCTTTTTGGCGGCTATGCGAGAGGGGATTAAACCTGCAATAAAGGTAAGAAGCATACTGATTATTACGAGAATAATTGCACCCTGAGTGGGTAATACAGCAAGGCCACCAATATCGGTGAAAAATTCGATAATAGCATTAATCGGAATTAAAAGAAGCAATGTTACTGCAATACCGATAAATCCCGCAGCAAAGCCAACGATAAGGGTTTCTGCATTGAAAACCCTCGAAATATCCTTCTTTGAAGCACCCATTGCACGAAGAATACCGATTTCCTTAGTTCTTTCAAGAACAGAGATATAGGTTATAATACCTATCATAATAGATGAAACAACAAGAGAAATACTTACAAATGCGATTAAAATATAACTGATAGCATTTATGATAGTTGTTACAGAGGACATCATGAGTCCTATATAATCGGTAAAAGTAATTTTTTCGCTTTCCTTAGCATCTTTGTTATAGGAATCAATGAAGGCTGTAATATTTTCTTTTGCCTCGAAATCCTTTGGATAAATATAAATCGCACTCGGGTCATCTAAATCGGCAACACCCATCAAGGCAAGATTTTCTTCATAGGTAGAAGAACTGCTAGTGTTTTGCATAGCCGAAGTGAATTTTTCTACAATTTGTTCATCGGTCATATTTTTCATTTTCATTTGCTGAATATAGGCATTATACTGCTGCTGTTCAGTGGCTGGAAGCGTGGAAATATAAGCCGTGATATCTGCCATTGTATATTCTTTATCGGTTTTAAAGGGAAGACCTGTAAAAACATCAATATCGGGGGTTTTCTTTTGTTGTTTTACAATTTCACTTTCGTTAACCTTTTTAATAAGTGTGGTCATAAGCGAACTCTGATAACCAACCTTGCCGCCGGTAGTGTTCATTGCTGAATCGCTGTCAGCACGGAGAATACCAACCACCTTTATATCAATAGCATCATCCAATTTTGAATCGATATATAATTCATCTTCCGACTTATCTGTCCAGGTGTTATTGTCATTTTTTTGGAAAAGCTCACTGTTAACGAGGAGTTTGAAATTAAGCTTCAAAATTTCATCATATGTGTAGCTTACCTTTTCGGTAGGCTCAAGTTTTTCACCATTCATAGCCTTTTCAATCATTTCTTCAAGCTCTTTTGAATCTTTAAGTCCCAGGGCATAAAGGGTGTAGTCGCTTATCTCGTTATTTTCATCAACAATAACAACAACCTCATTATATTTTTTTGGCTTTCTTCCTGCGATAACATCGTATTGCTTCTCGATTAGCTCATCATTATCGATAAGCTCTTCCCAAATTTCTGTATTTTGTAAAGGTGAGGACATTGCGGCACCGGCAGGGGAAGAGGAGTTGTTATTTTCAAATCCCATTGATTCAAATACCTTGTTGGGGTTAACCTGGTATCCCTCGGGAGTATAAATATTCATAACGGTAGAATACTTATATTTTATATCGCTTGTGTACTCGTTTATTTCATAACTTTTTTCAATATAAGCCTTAAATTCCTTAAGGTTATTTTCCGACATACCGTTAATCATTGATGTCATCATTTCAGTCATAATACTGTTTGAATAGATTTTATCCTTTTCATGAGCAGAGCTATTATCAGAATTGCCCATAAGCTCATTAACAAAATCGTTAATGTCAAGACCTGTTTTTTCAATCATTACAGGATAACTTGTGAGAGTATCCTCTTCAACCTTTGCGATATAAGCATCAACACCGGTTGAAAGGGCTAAAATAAGCGCTATACCTATAATGCCTATTGAACCTGCAAAGGAGGTTAAAAATGTTCTAGCCTTCTTGGTTAAAAGATTGTTAAGGGATAGGGAAAGGGCGGTGAAAAAAGACATGGAAGGGTGTTTAACACGAAGCTTTTTAATATCCTCCTTGGAGTGCTCACTGTCATCAGTAAAAGGATTACTGTCGTCAATTAAATTACCGTCTAATAATCTTACTATACGGCTTGAATATTTATCGGCAAGTTCAGGATTATGTGTAACCATAATAACAAGCTTATCGGAGGCGATTTCCTTTAATAGCTCCATAATTTGAACAGAGGTTTCACTGTCAAGAGCGCCTGTAGGTTCATCAGCAAGTAAAATATCAGGATTATTAACCAAGGCTCGTGCGATAGCAACACGCTGCATCTGACCGCCGGATAATTGGTTTGGCTTTTTGTAAATTTGGTCGCCAAGTCCTACCTTTTCAAGGGCGGATATAGCAGCCTTTTTTCTCTCGATTTTAGAAATACCCGACAAAGTCAGAGCAAGTTCAACATTAGAAAGAACACTTTGATGAGGAATAAGGTTATAACTTTGAAAAACAAATCCTATAGAATGATTGCGATAACCATCCCAGTCATTGTCCTTAAATTCCTTAGTGGATTTATTGTTTATTATCAGGTCGCCGGAGGTATATTTATCTAAACCGCCTATGATATTAAGCAGTGTAGTTTTTCCGCAACCAGAAGGACCGAGAATAGATACAAATTCATTTTTGCGGAATTCGATATCTATACCCTTAAGTGCGGCAGTTATATTATCTCCGACAACATAGTCTTTTTTGATGTTTTTTAGTTTAAGCACCTGCAAACGCTCCCTTCGATAAAGTAATTATATCCAAAAAATATAAATAAAGTATGAATTAATAAAAATTAATTGATAAATATTGTTATTAGTGGTATAATTTAGTAAGATTTGTACCGTTATATAAAAGGGGTGATATTGTGTTGGAGAAAATTTTTAAGAAATTTTGTTTGGTTCTTTCTTTTCTTTTAGTTGTGAGCTCAGTTTCTCTTTGCTTCACTTCGCCACGCAGTATTAATTTAAATAAGTTCGATTTTGATATGTTTGAATGCAAATCGGTTGTAAACAGTGTTAAAAACCTTGATTTGAAGCAGACGTCAATAATATACGTTAAGAACAAATCAGGCAACTGGGTTGAATATCAGCGACTTCACGGTGATGAAAACCGCATACTTGTTGATAAGGATAAGTTTTCGAAAAATCTTAAAAATGCTTTTATTGCGATAGAGGATGAAAGATTTTTAGAGCATGATGGTGTTGATTGGAAGCGTACTTTTTTTGCAATGGGCAACCTTGTGTTTAAATATTATTCCTCTAATCAGGGCGGCTCCACTATTACTCAGCAATTAATAAAAAATATAACGGATGACCGTGATAATTCCGGTATGAGAAAAATCCGAGAGATAGTACGTGCTTTATATCTCGAAACGAAAATGGAAAAGGATGATATTTTAGCCGCATATCTTAATACAATTGCTCTTGCTAACGGTCTGTGCGGTGTTCAGGCGGCAGCTAACTATTATTTTAATAAGGATGTCAGTGAATTATCCCTTGTTGAGTGCGCCTCCATTGCAGCAATAACCAAGCATCCCGTTAAATATGATCCTAAAAATAATCCAAAGGATAATAAGAAGAGACGTAACACAGTTATAGCTAAAATGTATGAATTAGAAATGATTTCTAAGGAAGAATACGATGCGGCATACGATAGTGATATTACACTGAATTTGGGTCTAAATAAAAGCTATGATACGGATGTTAACAACTATTTTGTAGATGCTTTAATCGAGGATTCGATTAAAGCACTGGCAAAACAATATAATTGCACCGAAAGTATTGCCTCAACTATGCTTTACAGCAGCGGTTATAAAATTTATGCTACTGTTGATACCGATATTCAAAAAAGTATGGAAAAGGTATTTGAAAACAGAGAAAAGTACTTTACCAGAGTTTCAAAATCGGGACAGAAAATTCAGTCGGCTATGACAATTATGGATTATTCAGGACATATAGTCGGAGTAGTTGGAGGCGTTGGTAAGAAGACCGAGAGCCGTTCACTTAACCGTGCAACTCAAACTCCTCAGCAACCGGGTTCAACGATGAAGCCAATAGGAGTTTATGCTCTGGCTCTTGAGAAAAACAAGATAAATTATTCTACAGTAATTGAAGATTCACCCGTTAAAAACTATGATGGTCCCGGTAAGAGCGGACCGAGAAACGCCAATGGTAAATATAACGGTGATGTTACTGTTCAATATGCCCTTGAAACCTCTCTCAACACCATACCTGTTAAGGTTTTAAATCAGATAGGATTTGAAAATTCCTATAAATTCTTAACTGAAAAATTACACGCTAAGAGTCTTAACGAAATTGATATTAATGCTTCTTCCTTGGCTTTGGGCGGTTGTCAGCACGGAATAACAACAACCGAATCTGCCGCAGCGTATGCTATTTTTGGTAATCAGGGAAAATACTACGAGCCTACTACTTTTTATAAGATAGAAGATGCAGAAGGTAACGTTATCGTAGAGTACAAGAACGAAGGCGAACAGGTAATCAGCGCCGATACAGCAACGGTTATGAACAGACTACTTCAAAACGTTGTTTACGGTGCCCACGGAACGGGTACCAGAGTTAGAAACACCTATGCAGGCGGTTCACGAATCTTTGGTAAAACCGGTACAACAAGCGATTATTACGATTTATGGTTTGTAGGCGGTTCTCCTTATTATGTAGGTTCTATTTGGTATGGATATGACGAAAACGAAACCCTTAGCAGTAAGGATGGAACTGTAAGGGATGTTTGGGAAATCGTAATGAAGGACATACATTCCGACCTCAAATATAAAAATTTCACCTTCAGTAAATCGGTTTTCACAGCGCAATATTGTTCTGTAACCGGCAAGAAGGCGGGAGAAACCTGCAAAGCAATTACCGGCTACTATAAGAAAGGAACTTCTCTTGAGAGATGTGACGGAGTTCACGAAAAGGAAGATGAAGATACTTCCAGCGCTGCATCGTCCAGCTCACAAACATCTACTTCTTCTCAAGAATCTTCGAGTACTAACTCGTCTGATGTCCAGGGTTCACAGGAATCATCCTCATCGGATTCTTCCAATGAGTCTTCATCAACAGAGTCTAATTCTTCATCTGAAAACACTTCTACTAATCCGAATTCTTCTGATATTTCAAATACAACTCCATAAGTTATTAAAAATCGGCGCATTGCGCCGATTTTTTTGTCATATATATCCGTATACTTTCATATTATTGTACAAAAAGAGGCTTGCACATTCCAAAGCAGAATGTGGAATAAAAGGCAGAACGGAGAATATTATGACTGATACGAATATTTACAGAGATATTGCTGAAAGAACAGGCGGGGATATTTACATAGGTATTGTTGGTCCGGTGCGAACTGGAAAATCTACCTTTATTAAGCAGTTTATGGATAAACTGGTTTTGCCTAATATTAATGAAGAATATCAGCGAGAAAGGGCAAACGATGAATTGCCTCAATCATCTTCAGGCAGAACAATTATGACAACAGAGCCTAAATTCATACCCGAAAAAGGTGTGGAAATTAATATTGATAATGCTTCAAATATGAATGTGCGGCTTATTGACTGTGTAGGTTACATTGTACCGAGTGCCCTCGGATACATAGAGGGTGATCAACCGAGAATGGTTATGACTCCCTGGTACGATGAGCCGATACCATTTAATATGGCAGCGGAAATGGGTACTCGAAAGGTTATAACGGAGCATTCCACAATAGGCTTGGTTATTACAACCGATGGCAGTATAAGTGATATACCGAGAAGCGAATATGAGGAAGCAGAGGAAAGGGTAATATCCGAGCTTAAGGGTATTGAAAAACCCTTTGTAGTTCTGCTTAACTGTATGTATCCGGAATCTGAGGATGCCCATAAAAAGGCGGAAGAATTATGCGATAAATATTCTGTTCCTGTAATTCCGGTTAATTGTTTGGAGTTAGAGGAATCAGATATCAAAAATATTCTTTCAAGAATTCTTTTTGAATTTCCCATTAAACAGCTTCGTATTGATTATCCCAAATGGATAAACACCCTTTCTTTAGAGCATTGGCTAAGAGAAAATATTGTTTGCGATATTAAGAAGACGGCCGAGTGCATTAAACACGTTAAAGATGTTTATTGCTTCGAATCAGCGTTTATGGAAAATGAAAATGTTGACAAAGTGGTTCTATCTAATATTAATTTAGGTCAAGGCTGCGCCGACATTAAAATTGAAATCAAAAAGCAGCTTTTCTATAAAATAATAGCCGAAACTACAGGACTTATTATAAACGATGAAGAGGAACTGATGGAAAATATCTGTGAGCTTGCAGATATGAAGACAAAATATATGAAGGTTAAGGATGCTATGGAGGAGGTTGAAGCAACGGGTTACGGAATAATAATGCCCGATATTGAGGAATTAACTCTTGAAGAGCCTGAAATTATGAAGCAGGGCGGAAGATATGGTGTAAGACTTCGTGCTTCTGCACCTTCAATTCATATGATGAAGGCAGATATAACAACCGAGGTTAATCCCATTGTTGGAAGTGAGCGGCAGTCTGAGGATTTAGTTATGTATTTGCTTAGTGAATTTGAAGAAAATCCCGTTAAGATTTGGGATTCAAATATATTTGGAAAATCTCTCCATGAGCTTGTTAATGAAGGGCTACATACCAAGCTTTCCCGTATGCCTACTGACGCCAGAATGCGTATTCAGGAAACGATAGAGAGGGTAATAAACGAAGGCTGTAACGGACTAGTTTGTATAATACTGTAAAATAAAACCGGAAGGCTCACCTTCCGGTTTTTAAATGTTTATTATTTTTTCTTTGCTTTAGCAAGCGGATTTGAATCTATGGCATTTTTAATCTGTGCATTAGAAATATGTGTATAAATCTGTGTAGTGCCAAGGTTTGCATGTCCAAGAATATCCTTTAAAACACGTATATCCACGTTTCCGTGCTGATACATAAGCGTTGCGGCGGTATGCCTTAGCTTGTGGGTTGAAAATCCTTTATCGCCAAGACCTGCTTTTTCTAAATACGATTTAACAATATGTTGTACGGTCTTATTACTAATTCTTCTATGGTTACGACTTATAAACAGGGCATTTCTATCGGTTACGGGTATACCGTCATTAGGTCTTACAGCAAGATACGCTTTAATGGCTTCGTTACAGGCATCGTTAAGATAAATAACTCTTTCTTTATTGCCTTTACCTAAAACAGTTAACATACCTTCAGAAGAAATGCTTTGTAGGTTTAATCCGCAAAGCTCAGATAAGCGTAAACCGCAGTTAAGGAAAAGCACAAGTATACAGTAGTCCCTTTCCTTATTGGGTCCGTCAACCGCATTAAGTAGCTCAAAGGAATTTTCTAAAGTTAAGTGTTTCGGTAGCGATTGCTTAACCTTCGGGGAATCAAGCATTTCTGCAGGATTAGTTTCTATCTGGTGGGTTTGGTTGCAAAGATATTTAAAGAAAATTCTGAGAGTTGAGGTTTTTCTTGCCCTTGTGGCAGCATTGTTGCCTCGTTCATCCTTACAAAAGACAAGGTACGAATAAAGGTCAGAAATAGTAATTGTTTTAATTAAATTTATATCAACAGGTGAAATATCAATATCACTGAATTCAATATTATTTTCAATAAGTCCTCGAACCGATAAAATATATCTGAAAAAGGTCTGTAAATCAAGATAGTATCCTTGAACAGAACGGGAGGATTTGCCCTTAATTATTTCACTGTATGTAAGAAAATCTCTGATAATTGGGGGACATCCGGCTAAAATAGTTTGTTTCATAGCATACCCTTTCAAGTAAATATATTTTAACTATACCACTTTTTAAACACTTTTTCAATATGTTGACCTAATATAAAAAAGATGATAAAATATTTTTAAGCTTAATGCCGAAAGGTGATTTTAATGCAAAAAAACATTGCAGATTATAAACTTGAATATAAAATTTATCGAAAAAAAGCAATTATCAGAAGAAGAATATTTATAACTTCAATAATTATGGTATCTATTTTATTGATAGGCGCAGCAGCTTTTTTATTATCCGATATTGCAAGAGAAAAAACGGCAGTTTCTAAAGCAAGGGATTTAGAGATGCCAAGCTGGATTGATTCACAGATTATTGCTAAGGAAAGCGGTGGCAGAAGCGGCAGAGAATTAAGTGCAATAAAAAATATAGTGATTCATTATGTGGGAAACCCCGGCACAACTGCTCAAAATAACCGTGATTATTTCGATAAGGAGAGCACTCAGGTTTCCTCGCATTTTATTGTAGGGCTTAAGGGAGAGATTATTCAGTGTCTGCCATTAAACGAAAAATCTGCCGCAAGTAATTGGCGTAATAAGGATACTATATCTATTGAAGTATGTCATCCAGATGAAAGTGGAAAATTTAGCAGTGATACATATCATTCGCTAATACGGTTGACCTCTTGGCTTTGCAAATCCTTTTATTTAGACCAAAATGATGTAATACGTCACTTTGATATAACCGGGAAAATATGTCCCAAATTCTATGTTGAAAATGAGGATGAATGGGATATTCTAAAGGAGAAGATTGGTAAATATAATGGAGAATTCGAATAAAAGAAAACCATATATTTTGATTGATAAAAACAAGACCAAAGCAATTTTGATTTTTCTTATTTGCCTATTGTTTTTCGGCTTGGTTACAGCCTTAATAGGAAAACCGATGATTGATTTTGTTTCAGAACCTGAAAAATTCAGACTATGGGTTGGCTCACGTGGTTTTATTGGCAAAATTGTTTTCGTTGCAATGGTGTTTTTTCAGGTTGTATTCGCTGTTATACCCGGCGAGCCATTTGAAATTGGTGGTGGTTATGCCTTCGGTGCGCTTACGGGTACTATTCTTTGCGAAATTGGCATAGTTCTCGGCACGATGACTATTTTCTTTCTTGTTAGAAAATTCGGTGTTAAACTCGTTAAATTATTCTTTTCAAATAAGGAAATACATTCGCTGAAATTCTTAAAAAAAGAGAAAAATAGGGATATTTTAATACTTATTATCTTTATAATCCCGGGAACTCCTAAGGACTTATTAAGCTATTTTATTGGACTTACCGACATTAAGGCTTCTCGTTGGCTTTGGATAACGGTAATAACCCGTCTGCCTTCGGTTGTAACTTCAACGGTTGGGGGAAATGCTTTAGGAACGGAAAAATATATTTTAGCAATTATAGTTTTTTCAGCAACCTTGCTTATAAGTGCTTTTGGGTTTTTGGTATATAAACTTATTACAGCAATTAAATCTAAAAAGAACGAGAATTAACAAAGGATTCGGTGCGACACACCGAATCCTTTGTTTTGAAATAAGATAATTTGCCAATATTTTATGTAACACTAGTATAAATAACTTGACAAGACATATATAATAATTGTAAAATATTATGAATACTATTATGGATAATTATACTAATTTTTATTAATATATTCTTTAGTCTACATAAATTTTGAGTTGAGGTGTTATAAAGTTTAATGAGCGAAAGCAAAAAAAATCCTAAAGAAAACAAAAAGAAAGATACAGATAATAAAAGAAAGTACAATAAAAAAAGCGGTTCAGGAAAAAGCGCAAATTTTAACAAAAGTACAGCTAAGAAAACAGTTAATAAAACTTTGCAAAACAAAAATAAATCCGGTAAAAATCCTGCCAGAAAATACAGTAAACCGGTTGCATCCAAAAATCCTATTAAGATTATCCCTTTAGGTGGTCTTGGTGAAATAGGTAAAAATATCACTCTTTATGAATTTGAAGGCGATATGTTTTTGGTGGACTGCGGAATGTCTTTCCCGGATGAAGATACTCCAGGTATCGATATTGTTATTCCGGATTTTACCTATGTTCTTGAAAACAAGGATAAGATTAAAGGCTTGGTTGTAACCCACGGTCATGAGGACCATATAGGAGCTATACCTTATCTTCTTAAAAACTTTAATCTGCCTATATATGCTACAAGACTAACTATTGGTCTTATTGAGGGCAAATTAAAAGAACACGGACTTTTATCAAGTGCAACGCTAAATGTTGTAAAGCCCGGAGATACAGTAAAATTGGGTAAATTCCAGGTTGAGTTTATTCACGTTAATCATTCAATTCCCGATGCAGTTGGCTTTGCAATAAGCTGCGGAGCAGGAACGGTTGTTCATACAGGAGACTTTAAAATCGACACTACTCCTATAGATGATTACGTTATTGATTTAGGCCGTTTTGCAGAGCTTGGCAAAAAAGGAGTATTAGCACTTTTGGCTGATTCAACCAACGCTGAGCGTCCGGGATACACTGCCTCCGAGAGAATCGTTGGAGAATCTTTTTCAAATCTCTTCAAAAAAGCTGGTAGACACCGTATTATAGTTGCAACCTTTTCTTCTAATATACACCGTATTCAGCAGATTATTGATGAGGCGGTTAAATGTAAACGTAAGGTTGCAGTTTCGGGTAGAAGTATGCTCAATGTTGTAAATGTGGCTTCTGAGCTTGGTTACCTTAATGTTCCCGATAATGTTTTAATCGATATCGAAATGATAAAGAATTACGAGCCTTGGCAGCTTGTAATTATAACGACAGGAAGTCAGGGTGAACCACTTTCTGCACTCCATAGAATTGCTTTTTCTGAGCATAGACAGGTGGAGATTATTCCCGGAGATATGTTTATTATTTCCGCAACCCCAATACCAGGTAACGAAAAGCTTGTAAGTAAGGTTATAAATGAGCTTATGAAGCGTGGAGCCAACGTTATCTATGAAAAAATGTATGATGTTCATGTGTCGGGTCACGCCTGTCAGGAAGAGCTAAAGCTTATGATGAACATCGTTAAACCAAAATATGTTATTCCGTTGCACGGTGAGCAAAAGCATTTGATGAAGCATTCAATGTTGGCTTCTCAGATGGGTGTTTCGGAGGATAATGTTGTTATTGCCGGAAACGGTAATGTGATTGAAATAACAAACGGATCTATTAAGATATCCGAAACAGTACCTGCCGGCAGAATTTTGGTTGACGGATTAGGTGTTGGAGATGTTGGAAGCATAGTTTTGCGTGATCGTAAGCATCTTTCGGATGACGGTATTATTATCGTTGCAGTTTCTATTGATAGCATCAGTAGAGAAGTACTTGCAGGTCCTGACGTTGTCTCACGAGGATTTGTTTACGTTAAAGAATCCGAAACACTGATGAACGAAATCAATGATTTAGTCAGTGATATTCTTGAACGTTGCTATATAGGTAACATCAGAGATTGGTCATCAATTAAAATTAAGATTAAGGACGGAGTTTCCAGATTCTTGTATTCAAAAACAAGAAGAAGTCCTATGATTTTGCCTATAATTATGGAAGTTTAATATAAGGAGAATGTGTTATGAAGGTAGTTTTACTTGCTGATGTTAAAGGTCACGGAAAAAAGGGTGAGCTTTGTAACGTTTCTGATGGATATGCGAGAAATTTTCTGTTTCCTAAAAATTTGGCTATAGAAGCAAACAATGCGGCTATGTCAGAGCTTAAAAGTCGTGAAGAGGCAAAGGCTCATCACAAAAAGGAAGAAATAGCTGCTGCAAATGATATTGCCTCTAAATTAGAGGGTAAGACCGTAGTAATTAAAGCTAAAGCCGGAGCCAACGGCAAGCTTTTCGGTTCGGTTACATCTAAAGAAATTTCTAATGAAATTAAAAAGGCCTTAGGAATAGAGATAGATAAAAAGAAGATGTCGGTTGCTGATATTAAAAACTTTGGTGAATATACTGCAGAAATTAAATTATACACCGGTATCAGTGCAAAATTAACTGTAAAGGTTACTGAATAAAATGAGTGAAGAAAAATTGATTTATGATTTAGAGGGCGGTAGATTTCCTTATTCTGTTGAAGCAGAACAAGCAGTCTTAGGGTCAATTATTATTGACCCTAAGAGCTTTAGTGAAATTGCTCCTCTTATTAAAACCGAATATTTCTATCTACCACAGCATAAAGAGATATTTACCGTGCTTTCCTCAATGTACGAGCTTAGTCAGGTAATTGATTTTGTATCCTTGCTCGAAAAGCTGAAGAAATCGGGAGTTTATGATGAGGCTGGTGGTAAGGCTTATCTTACTACCTTGGTTCAGACTGTTCCTTCTTCGGCTAATGTCCTTACATATGTTTCCATTATTCGTGAGCGTTATTATGCCCGTGCACTTATGACGGCTGCTCAGGGAATAATTAAGGATATTGATGAAAACCTTTTGGATTCAGGCAAGCTTCTGGATTCTGCTGAGCAGAGAATTTATGAAATCAGATCTGGTAGAGAGGTAAGCGGTTTAACACATATTAAGAGCGTTATAGAAAATGAAACCTATGACCGTCTTCAAAAGATGGCTGACCCTGCAACCAAGGAAGATTATGTAGGAATTCCCTCGGGTATCGGCGATTTAGATAAGATGATAACGGGTCTTAATAAGTCCGACTTAATAATTCTCGGTGCTAGACCCGGTATGGGTAAAACCTCTTTTGCTTTGAATATTGCTCGTAATGTTGCCGTTAATGCCGGAAAAACTGTTTGCTTCTTCTCTTTGGAAATGACAAGAGATCAATTAGCGCAAAGAATGCTTTCCAGTGAAGCGGGTATTAAGAGCGAAAAATTAAGAACAGGTGAGCTTGACACTGATGAGTGGACACGCCTTGCAAATGCAGGAGATAATCTTTCAAAGGCAGAGATTTATTTTGATGAAACCTCATCGATAACTGTTCCTGAGATGAAGGCAAAGCTCCGCAGAATGAAAAAGGTTGATTTAGTTGTAATTGACTATTTAGGTCTTATGAAATCTGCAAGGTCTACCGAAAACCGTGTTCAAGAGGTATCAGAGATTACCCGTAATCTGAAGATTATGGCAAAGGAGCTTAAGGTTCCTGTTATTGCCTGTGCTCAGTTGTCCCGTGGAACGGAGCAGAAGGGTAAATCGCATAAGCCTGCGCTTTCAGATCTTCGTGAATCGGGTTCTATCGAGCAGGATGCAGATATCGTATTATTCCTTTACAGGGACACTTATTATGACAGTGAAAAAACTGATGATGAGGATAGATCTGATCCTAACAAGGCAGAATGTATAGTTGCTAAGAACCGTCACGGTGAAATTGGCACTATTAATATGCATTGGGACGGTCAGTATACAAGATTTACTTCCGTGGATGTGTTTAGATAATGGAAGAAAAGGTTTTAAGAGCAATAGAAAAGTTCGGTATGCTTGACGGAGTTAATGATGTTACTGTCGCTCTTTCAGGCGGTGCCGATTCTATGTGTCTTTTGCATTCATTATTAGTAATTAAGGATACTTATTCTTTGAATATAACAGCTGCTCATCTGAATCATATGATTAGAGGCAAAGAAGCTCTGAGAGATGAGGAGTTTGTAATTGAACAGTGCAAAAAGATTGGTGTTCAGTTGTTTGTTGAACGGGTTGATGTGCCGTTGTTTGCAAGGGAAAACAAAATCAGTATTGAGCTTGCCGCAAGGCAGATTCGTTATGATTTTTTCGAACGAGTTGCAAAGGGCGTTGTGGCAACAGCCCATACGGCAAGTGATAATATTGAAACAGTTATTCTGAATTTAACACGTGGCGCTTCCTTAAAGGGACTGTGTGGAATACCGCCTAAAAGGGATAAATTTATCCGACCTTTGATTTATTGCACAAGAGCTGATGTAGAGGAATTTTGCAAAGATAAAGGTATTGATTTTGTTACCGACAGTACAAATTTATCTGATGAATATACAAGAAATAATATCAGACATAATGTGGTGCCTGTTTTAAAACAACTGAATCCTTCTTTGGAAGAAAATATAGTTAGAATGTGTGAGAATTTAAGGGAAGATTATGCTTCCTTGGAAGCTTTGGCGGATAGCTATCTAAACGGTAAAATCCAAAAAAATGTTTTAAATTTGGACGGAATTGATAAAATTGATAAAAGCATTAGGAAAATAGCTTTAGTAAAATTTGTTAATAGTCTGAACTTTGACATACAACTAAACTCTTTTCATTTGGATAAGCTTTTGTTTTTAACACAAAATTCCGGGAAAACGGGTTTACCCAATAATTTTTCTGCAATTTGTGATGGTTCAACCTTAAGAATAGAATCAAATGATTTAGCAAATGGGCAAAGTTTTAATGTCAAAATTGAAAAGGCAGATAAAAAATTAATAACTGAAAGTAAAAAAGTTAATAATTTGTTATTAAATAATGCTATTGATTGTGATAAAATATCGGGTGAGTTGGTTATTAGAACAAGATTACCAGGAGATAATATTCGTCTTGC
>JAFPAV010000068.1 GCA_017390725.1 Clostridia bacterium
GAGCTGCTTAAACCATTCAGCCATCATAGTAAATCTGGGCTCATAGCTTACAAGTAATTCTATTGATTTACCCTTGCGGTAAAATGCGTTACGCAAAGCCGCATAGGTATAACAGTCATTAGCATACATATCGGGATTATTGTAATCCACAGATGCCGCAGCTGCGCCCTGCATTAATTTATCAATATCAGCACCGCAGGCTGCGATGGGTAAAAGACCAACGGCGGTTAAAACCGAGAATCTTCCACCAACATCATCGGGAATAACAAAGCACTCGTAGCCTTTTTCATCGGCTAACTTTTTAAGGGTTCCCCTTGCCTTATCGGTAGTGCAGTAAATACGCTTTGCAGCTTCTTGCTCACCATATCTTTCCTCAAGCAGTTTGCGGAAAACTCTGAATGCAACTGCAGGCTCGGTTGTTGTTCCTGATTTAGAAATAATATTAACCGATACTCTCTTGCCCTCACAAAGCTTAATCATATCCGCAAGGTAAGAACCGCTTATGCTGTTACCTGCAAAATAGATTTCGGGAGCATCGCCCTTTAACTGGTTATAATATGGTCCCTTTAAAAACTCGATTGCCGCTCTGGCGCCGAGATAAGAACCGCCTATACCGATAACTATAAGAATATCGGTATCCTTTCTGATTTTATCGGCAGCAGCCTTGATGCGGGCAAATTCCTCTTTATCATAATCGGTAGGAAGATTTACCCAACCTAAAAAGTCATTACCAAGTCCGCTTTTATCATTAACGATTTTATGGGCTGAAGCCACCTGACCTTCAAGACCCTTAAGCTCGTTTTCTCTGATAAATTCATCTGCAAAAGAATAATTGAATTTGATTGCCATTAGAATACTCCTAAATTTTAAATTTCTTTAATTCTATTTTACAATATATTGTGCTTTATTGCAAGTTAAAATAACAAATATTCATTAAAAGTTTTCACAAAATAAATAAACCCTTTAAAATCCACCCAAGAGTTGTTAAAAATGAAAGCTTATCAATATCCTTTGAAGCAGTCAAAGGAATACTGCCTACAACTTCATCGCCGAGATAAATCTCAACCTCACCTAAAACATCGCCTTTTTTTATGGGAGCAGTTACGTTTTCATTAAGCACGGTTTTTCGTATGATTTCCTTTGCTTCGTTCTTTTTCATAAGAAGGTTAACGGTTCCCTTTGCATCAAGGGAAAGTTTTTTCTCGGTGCCCTTATCAATTTCAACAACTATATCCTTATCAAGATTTGCATCCACCTTACTGAAAATATAGTTTGCAAAACCGTAATCCAGGAGCTTTTTAGCACCACCGAATCGGTCATTACTGGTATCTCCCCCCATTACAACCGCCGCAAGCTCCATACCATTACGCTGCGCGGTAGCAGATAGACAGTACCCAGCCGTACTTGTAGTTCCCGTTTTGAGTCCCGTAGTTCCCTCATAAAACCGCACAAGCTTATTAGTGTTAACAAGCTCACTTTCACCATTTCTCAAGGTATCCATCCATACTGTTGAATAATCCTTGATAAGGTCGTGCTTTATGAGTTCACAGGACATTATTGCAACATCGTGGGCAGAGGTTAGATGACCTTCAGCATCCAGTCCCGTACAGTTTACAAAGTTGGTGTTGGTCATACCAAGCTCCTTTGCCCTTTCGTTCATCAAGGCAACAAAGCCCTCTTCACTTCCTGCAACGGCTTCACCCAAAGCAACGGTAGCATCGTTTGCCGAGGCTATAACCGCCGCCTTTAAAAGAGAATCGACCTCCATACTTTCCCCAGGCTCAAGCCAAATCTGTGATCCACCCATACTGCAGGCGTGTTCACTGGCGGAAATTACGGTTTGTAAATCAAAATCGCCTCGGTCTATTGCCTCCATTACAAGAAGCAAGGACATAATTTTTGTGATGGAAGCAGGCGGTAACGCCTCATCGGCGTTATCCTCATAGAGAATTTTACCTGTGTTTACCTCCATTAAGATTACGGATTTTGCCTTGATATCAAGCTTTTGACCTATTACAGCATTATTGCTTGAAGCCTCAAGCGGCACATCAATATCCGAAATATCACACTCACTGGCTATTCTCTTTTCAGCACAAACGAAAATATTGCACATAAAAACAAAGCAAAAAATAAGAGCTATTATTCTTTTCAAAACGGCACACCCCTCTTTATATCGTATATAGAAGGATATGCCGTTTTTTAAGATTTAATAACCCAATTCCTCGTTACAAATAATAACCGTTATTCTGTTTTTAATTTTCTGATAAGAAGATATAAGATAGCTTGCGCAGATTCTGCCCTTCACCTTGCAACCATCCGCAAAATCGGGATTTTCGCATTTCTCAAGGGATACACAATGACCCAGTTTTGCGCAGGGTGTATCAATACCGAATCTTAAAACATTCTTGGGTGCTGCAATTTTCTTCACCCTCAAAAGCCCCTCATTTATATTCTTAACTATCTTGTTTTTGCCCACTATCATAATCACTTTTTTAGGCCCGAAGCTGATAGCCGAAACTCGGTTTGAAAAACCATCCACATTAACAAGCTCGCCCTTTTCGGTAACGGCATTGCTGGAGCAGAAAAAGAAATCACAGCCTATATGAGCTTTAAAGGCCTCCTGCTGTTCCTCATCGGTTATGCCCGGTTTTGCCCTATCAAGAAAGTTATATTTATCATCATTTATAATATCCCAAACGCCGCTTTCCTTAACCGAAACCGAGCCGCCTGCCGTTATAACACAGTTATCAAAAAGCATATTCTTTACAATATTACGGACATCCTCAATATTTTCGGCATAAATTCCCTCCATATTATTTATCCTAAGATTTTCTATAACCTTTTCGATTCTGCTATCCATAAGCTATCTTATTCCTTTCACAATTTTTCCGCCGCCCACAACGATATCACCGTCATAAAACACTGCCGACTGACCGGGGCTCGGAGCCCTTTGAGGCTCATCAAATTCAATCATAACCGTGCCGTTCTCATAGGGACAAATGGTTGCAGGCTGCTCATTATGACGGTAGCGAAGCTTTGCCTTAACCCTCATTTCCCCCGTAAGCTTATCAAAGGGAATAAAATTAACATCCTCAACTATTATTTTCTTATAAAAAAGATACTTCTCGTCACCTAAAGTAACCTTGCCGCTAAAAGAATCCTTTTCTATAACAAAGGCGGGTTTTCCAAGGGCAATTCCAAGTCCCTTTCTCTGACCTACGGTATATCTGATAATACCCTTATGCTCACCGAGAATATTACCCTCAATATCCACATAGTCCCCTGATTGGCTTTCGTATCCATTTTTTTCTATAAATGCGGCATAATCACCGTCCGGCACGAAGCAGATATCCTGCGAATCCTTTTTTTCGGCATTAACAAAGCCGTTAGCCTCCGCCCTTTCCCTTGCCTGTGACTTTGTTAACTCACCTAAGGGAAAGACCGTTTTCGAAAGCTGATACTGACTTAAAGGATAAAGCACATAGCTTTGGTCCTTAGATAGGTCCTTAGCCTTCAGCAAAAGCCATCTGCCGTTTTTTTCTTCGATTCTGGCATAATGTCCTGTTCCGATACCGTCACAACCGCACTCCAACGCTTTTTCAAGCATTTGCCCGAACTTTATATTTTTATTGCATTCTATGCAAGGGTTAGGTGTTCTTGCTTTCAGGTATTCATCTATGAAATTATCGGTAACAAATTTTTTAAATTCATCCCTTAAATCAAAGGAAAAATGCTCAATACCTATTTTTTCGCAAACAGCCTTGGCATCCCTTATATCCTTCATTGGCTCCTCAGCTTCACTGTGAAGCTGTAAGGTTACACCCTTAACGTCATACCCTTTTTCCTTTAAAAGAAGCGCCGCAACAGAGGAATCTACTCCGCCGCTCATACCAAGCATTATTTTTTTCATATCGGCACTCCTTTCAAAATTTTATTTTATTATACAATACTTTTTTCCAAAAAAAAAGAGTTATCCGAAAATTCACACTGTAAATTTTCGGATAACTGAATTATGTGTTAAAAATAAACTGGTTTTCTTTATAGTTTACATTTACCTTGTCGCCTTTTTTTACGCTTCCCTCAAGTATTTTCTCACTGAGAGCATCCTCAATTTCATTTTGAATTTTACGGCGCAATGGTCTTGCACCATAAACCGCATCAAAACCCGCCTCGGCAAGGGCAGATTTCACCGAATCTTCAAAGGATATTTCAATTTCAAGGGAGGATAGTCTTTTTGCAAGGCTGTTTAGCATATTACCTGCTATTTGCTCAATATCCTCCTTGGTAAGCTTGGTAAAGACAATAATATCATCAATTCTGTTAAGGAACTCGGGCTTAAAGGTGTTTTTAAGCTCACCTAACACCAATTCCTTAACGTTTTCATTATCATTTTGCGCACTGCTTTCAACAAAGCCAAAGCTTGTTTTCTTATCGGTTATAAGGCGTGCACCCACATTAGAGGTCATAATAATAACCGTATTTTTAAAATCAACCCTTCTGCCTTGGGAATCGGTTAAAACACCATCCTCTAAAATCTGAAGCAGCATATTGAAAACATCGGGATGAGCCTTCTCGATTTCGTCAAAAAGCAATACAGAATAGGGGTTGCGCCTTACCATTTCGGTAAGCTGACCGCCCTCATCATATCCAACATACCCTGGAGGAGAGCCCACTAGCTTTGAAACGGTATGCTTTTCCATATATTCCGACATATCAAGTCTTATCATCATATTTTCACTACCAAACATAGCCTCAGCCAAAGCCTTGCATAGCTCGGTTTTACCCACGCCTGTGGGACCTGAAAATATAAATGAACCAATAGGTCTTTTGGGGTCTTTAAGTCCCACTCTGCCCCGGCGGATAGCCTTAGATACCGCCTTAACAGCCTCATCCTGACCGACAATTCTCTTATGAAGCTCATCCTCAAGACGAAGAAGCCTGGCACTCTCCTCCTCGGTAAGCTGAGCCACAGGAACACCGGTCCAAGAGGATACGATTTCTGCAATACTTTCCTCATCAACTGCGCCGCCCGAAAATCTGTTATCTTCATTCTTTTTTTGTTTTATTTCTTCAAGCTGCTTACGGGCATTATTCTCCTTATCACGAAGAGCTGCCGCCTTTTCAAATTCCTGAGCGGCAATAGCCTCCTCTTTTTCCTGTTCAATAACCGAAATTTGTTCCTCAAGCTCTTTGATTTCAGGGGTTGCAGAGGAGTTTTTAAGACGAACTCTGGAAGCCGCTTCATCTATTAAATCTATGGCTTTATCGGGAAGATATCTATCATTTATATATCTGGAAGAAAGCTTCACCGCCGCTTTTATAGCTTCATCGGTTATTTTAACCTTATGATGAGCTTCGTATTTATCCTTAAGTCCCTCAAGAATTAAAACTGCATCCTCCTCGTTAGGCTCTGCAACCGTAATGGGTTGAAAACGGCGTTCAAGGGCGCTATCCTTTTCAATGTTTTTGCGATATTCATTTATTGTTGTAGCACCTATAAGCTGGAACTCTCCCCTGGCAAGAGCGGGTTTGAGTATATTTGCGGCATCGGTTGAGCCCTCGGCAGAACCTGCGCCGATAATTGTGTGCACCTCATCAATAAATAAGATAACATTTTTGGATTTAGTTACCTCTTCAATTACCGATTTAATGCGTTCTTCAAAGTCACCTCTGTATTTTGTGCCCGCAACCATTCCCGTTAAATCAAGGGAGAATATCCTTTTATCCTCAAGAATTTCGGGCACATCCCCCGAAACTATCTTTTGAGCAAGTCCCTCGATTACAGCTGTTTTGCCAACACCGGGCTCTCCTATAAGACAGGGGTTGTTTTTTGTTCTGCGACAGAGAATTTGTATAATTCTCTCAATTTCGGTACTTCTTCCCACAACTGGATCAAGCTTACCGTTCCTCGCTTCTTCGGTTAAATCTCTACCATATTTTTCTAAAGATTTAAGCCCCGAATCCCCTTTTTTAGAACCGCTTGCTACCGATGATTTATGATTTTGTTCGGTCAAGTTTATTCCCGAAGACTTTAAAACCTCGGTTGTAAGCAGAGCAACATCTGCACCTAAATCACTTATAAACCTTACCGCATAATTATCGCTTTCACCTAAAATTCCTATTAAAAGATGCTCTGTTCCAACGTATTTTTTACCCAGCTCTCTGCAACCGTTAACGGCAGTTTCAATAACTCTTTTAGCCCTTGGGGTAAAATAATCGGGAGAAAGCTTTGTTGGTGTTCCGCAGCCTATATCGGCTCGGATTTTTTCCTCTATTTTATCAGCAGTTATACCGTGCTTATCAAGAATGCTGGCGGCAACTCCTGAGCCTACCCTAAGCAAACCTAATAAAAGATGCTCACTGCCTACATAAATATGACCTAATATTTCGGCGGAATTTATGGCTTGATTTAAGGCTTCACTTGCCTTTGCCGTAAATCCGTTAAAGCTATATTTCATATATTATATTACCTCCTAATTAAGTGTTTCACGTATCATATTAGCACGATAAATATCCCTTTCGTCCGGTCCCATTTCGCCGAATTTTCGCATAAGCATATATGGCTGTCCCTCAATAAACAGCTTTATGGGAGATTCCTTTACCTTAATTATGCCCATATCGGCACCAAGTTTAATCCCCGATAATAATTTCATCATTTCATTACCCGAAATCAGCCTTGCATTTTGCAGAGTTCCAAGGGCTCTAAAGCACATATCCTCTGTTTTTAATTTATTAAGTGTTTCCCTTGCCTTATTCTCTTTTTCTATAAGCTGCATCGCAATAAGCTTGAGATTATCAATGGCATTTTTCTCGCTTATTCCAAGGGTTATCTGGTTGGATACCTGATAAAAGGACGCTGTTGCCTTGCTTCCCTCACCGTACATACCTCTCACTGTAAAGCCTATTTTACCTACTGAATCTGCAAGAGAGGAAATTTCCCCACTGTTTTCAAGCATCGGTAAATGAAGCATTACAGAGGCTCTAAGTCCCGTTCCTAAATTGGTAGGACAACCGGTTAAAAAGCCTAACTCGCTATCAAAAGCAACGTTGAGTCTGTCGCAGAGTAAATAGTCCAGTCTTTCGGCGATATCGTATGCTTCTTCAAGACCCATTCCGCCTAAGATAACCTGAATTCGCAGATGGTCCTCCTCACCTATCATTATGCTTACACTTTCATCCTCAGATATAACAATGGCTCTTCCCTTGCTGTTAGCTGCAAATTCGGGGCTAATAATATGTCTTTCCACCATAGAATACTTTTCTATTTCGGGAACAGAATCCATATAAATAAAGCTCATAGACTTTGCAAAGGGGGTGTTGCTTTCAAAAATAGCCTCTTTTACCTTTTCATTTAATTCACTGAATTGCTCTGCAGTCATTCTCGAAGGAAAAGGCAAGCCCGATAGGTTTCTCGCTAATCGAATTCTTGTGCTTACAACGATATTTTCTCTATTCTCACTGTACCAATTACTCATTACCCTTTTCCTCCATTTCCTTTATTTTATCACGGATAACCGCCGCTTCCTCAAACTTTTCTTCACGAACCAATTCGTTGAGTTTGAGTCTTAAATCATCCACAGTAATTTCCTTGGGCTTAACCATAAGTGGAGCCTTATTGGGTACTCTGCCTGCATGCTTTGTTCCGCCGTGCACCCTTTTTAAATAGGGCAATAATTCCTCATAAAAGGCTTTATAACACTCAGAACAACCTACTCTGCCGCTTTCGGCAATATCCGAAAAGGAAGCCCCACAAACAGAACATTTTTTAGCCGCAACAGAAGGCGCAAACCCCGTTACATCGCCAAACATTGAGGCAAGCATTCCCGCAAGACTATTGTGTGCAAGACCGCTATAGCCCTCCTTAGCGGCACAGTAGCCACAAAGATTTTTCTCGCTTACAACCCCGTTTACAACCGATTTTATATGTGTTGTTGCATTGTTTTTTCCGCATTTTTCACATAACATAACTAAAAACCTCCATTTATAAGAGTGATAAAAGCATCTGTTTAAGCAGCGATGCTCTAAGGCTATCCCTTAAAATTACGGGAACGCACTGCATAGCACTGTTTGATAATGCCGATGCCATTAATCTTGCATTTTTTTCATCAATAAGACCTGTTTCAAGACAGTTTTCCAAAACGATTCTCGTGCTCATAGAATCGATTTGCTCACCTATAGAATTTATTATGTGCATTAAAGCCGAGGAATGACTTAAAACCACCCTTTTAATTCGGATATATCCGCCCCCTCCTCTACGGCTTTCAATAATATAGCCGTGTTCAGGGGTGAATCTTGAAGATAGCACATAATTTATCTGGCTTGGAGCACATCCTATCAAATTGGCAAATTCATTTCGCTGAATTTCAGCGATATTAGCCTCAGAATCATTTAACATTTTTATTATTTCCTTAGTGATGATATCACTCATTCTCATATCAAAGCACCTCTTTTTGACTTTCTCTGACTTTAATTATACACAAAAGTCAGGGAAAGTCAATACTGTAATCAAAAAATTTTATTATGTAACACAAAAACCGAAAATAGCATAGTATGTGGTGTAGAAACAAAAGGAGGTTTTTATATGTGTAATAATGGTTGTTTTGGCGGTAACAGCTGCATCTGGATAATCGTTTTAATCCTTATCCTCTGCTGCTGCGGCGGTAACTCCTTTGGCGGCAATGGTTGCGGCAACGATTGCGGCTGCGGTTGCTAATCCATAAGCAAAAAAATAACTGCCCCTCGGGGCAGTTATTTTTTATTTACAAACAATTATTTACCGTAAACCTCAACCAACTTTTCGAGATGTGCACGGCGAGCCTTAGCAGCTTCAGCTGCCTTATCAAAGAGCTCATTAGCACGCTCGGGGAAGGAACGGGTAAGAGAAGCATAACGTGCTTCGTTAAGGATGAATTCCTTATAATCGCCTGTTGCAGGCTTGCTGTCAAGAGAGAAGGGATTCTTGCCTTCTGCCTTAAGAGCAGGATTATAACGGAACATATCCCAGTATCCACAATCAACAGCCTTCTTCATTTCAGCCTGGCAGTTAACCATACCACCCTTAATAGAGTGCATCTCACAGGGTGAGTAACCGATGATAAGTGAAGGACCGTCATAAGCTTCAGCTTCCTTGATTGCCTTAAGGGTCTGGTTCATATCAGCGCCCATAGCAATCTGAGCTACGTATACATAGCCATAGGACATTGCGATTTCAGCAAGGCTCTTCTTAGCGATAGCCTTACCTGCAGCTGCGAACTGAGCAACCTGGCCGATGTTAGAAGCCTTAGAAGC
>JAFPAV010000069.1 GCA_017390725.1 Clostridia bacterium
CTCCCTCCCAGTTTTCAAGCTCGATTCGTATCCAGTCGGTGCCTTCGCTTACGGCTCCGTCCGAAAGCAATACTATAATATCTCCCTCGCTCATTTTAAGGGTTGCTTTATCGAAACCAATGTTGCGCAAAATTCCTGCGGGGAGAGAGGAGCTTTCCGCCTTTCCCGTTCTGCCCGAGCGCATAACAAGGGTGGGCGCCGCCCCCGCCTTTAACAGTTCAAGTTTGCCCGTATATAAATCGAGACAGGCAACATCCACCGTAGCCAAGGATTCATCGGTGGATTTAAAAAGCATGGAGGAATTGAGTATTTTAAGGGAGCAGTCATACCCGAAGCCCGCCTTTAATAGCCTCGACATAAGTCCCGAAGCCATAGCGCCGTCCACCGCTGCTCTGCCTCCCGTTCCCATTCCGTCACTAAGCACCATAACAAAATGCCCTTTGGAATCGTAAAAATAGGTGTATGCATCTCCGCACATACGGGAGCCTCCTGCGGCTATCTGATTTGCGCCGATATCAACGCAAAATTGAGCGTGCTCCGTAAAGGTTATAAAGTAATCTCCTCCCGATTCGTTGACCGAAGGAACATCAAAATCTCTTTCCACCACATTTGAAACGAGCTTCATCATCTGTAATTTATTGAGTACGAGTTCAGGTGTTTTTTTAACCTTTAATTCGATTGTCATTCTGCCAAATTTATCAAAACGGCTGCTGCACTCCTCGGCGGAAATATCGATATTTTTAAGGGCAGCGGCGGCACTAAGAGCTGCAGAGTTATCAAAATGCTCGTCCTTTTCGAAATCCTTTGCCAAATCACAAAGCATTGCTGATATACCGTTAAACTGGTCGGATATAACCGAGCGCACCTCGTCTATTCTGCTTTCTGCCGCCATTCTGGAAGCATATTCCGAGTATCTTTTATATACGGCGGCGCTGATTTCCTTAGGCTTTAGGCACCGCTCTTTAAATTCCTCGGGGGCAAAATCATCGGGAGAAAACACCCCTCTTTTCACCGCCTTGGTCATCTCAAGCATAGCTCCCAGCGTTTCGTTTTTCTTGGTTTCCCAACAGTAAATTCTCAGCTTGCAGCCGGCGCAGGAATCATATTCAACCCCCGATATAACCTCGCTGAAATCGGGGGAATTTATCTTTGAAAGCTCCAAGGATACTCTGTCCACCGTCGAGGATACGTCCTTAAGAGCATTTGATGCCACACAAAGCCTCATAATAAGTGATTTTTTAAGCCCCGTTGGAACGGTAACCTTGGGAAAAGCCGTAAAAACTCCCCCTATTTTTCTGCCTATGCTTTTGGGAAGCATTAAAAACACAACCGAGCCTATCGCCGCCTCGGTAACTATTACGGGAATCCCCGTAATATCGGAATTTATTACCCCCGATACAAGGCAGGATATCATAACCGCCCCTATCTGGGCATACTTTGTATAGGAAGAAAAGACTCCCGCCATCATTCCTCCAAAGGAAAGAGCGATTATAATTGCAGAGCCCTCTCCCGTTAGTATCAGCATAAAGGCAAGGGCTATGCCCGAAACAGAGCCCGACAGTACTCCGCCATATCTTGCGGCTATAAGTATCAGAATAACACCCATTATGTTTCCCAAGGAGATTCCTGCCGGTCTTAGGGGAGAAAATCCGCAGATAAGTATGCTAAGAGATATAAAAACACAGGCTAATTCCTCATTGGTAAGTCCCGGCGAGGACTTGTCCGCCGCAGCAAAGCCTCGACAGACAAAATAAGCCCCCACCGCTGCCAGGAATGCCTCTGCGATTCGGTTAAGGATGTTTGTTGGAATACCGTCAAAGGTAACCGCCGATGTAAAAAACACCGCAAGCAAGGTTATGAGCCCTAAGAAAAAGGGATTGTTAACTATTTTTTTAAACGAGCCCAATAATAGCTTTATGGCAAGTATCGCAAAAAGGGATGCTATGTAACGAAATCCCCCTTGCTGTGTTACGGGGAAAAGATACCCGAAAAACACCCCCGTTGCCACCGAGGGCATAAAATGTATGGGACTACCCGCAAGAAAGGATATCCCAAAGGGGGTAAGTGCGCCCAGCACCACCGTTCTTGATGCGCCGAAGCCCATAAGAGCGCAAATTATATGGGATATTATCCCCATTATTATCTCTTTAGGCTCAAATCCTTCCAATGAATTTGGTTTTACAGCTTCCTTCAATTTAATCACCGCCGTTTTTTATTCCTTTTAATTATATAGCAGTCGGCTTGCCGTAATTTGTAACCTTGTGATGCCGTAAAAAAGATTATTTTGTGTGAATAAGCAGGGCGACAAGGGGAAAAATAAGGAAAAAGATAAAAGGTGTGGGAAAATGAAAAAAGCGAGGATTTTTTTATCGTTTTTTCTTGTATTATGTATTTGCGCAACCCTAAGTGTCGGCGCACTTTCCAAGGTGGGCTCCAGAGGAAGCGAGGTAAGGGCTATACAAACCTTTCTGCTCTCTCAGGGTTATTATGAGGGAAATGTTGACGGAATATACGGTACCGCAACAAAAAATGCAGTTATCCGTTTTCAAAGGGATGCGGGTCTTACGGCAGACGGTATTGCAGGGGAAAAAACCCTCGAAGCGATGGGAATTGCTTCAACGGGAGCCTACGGCGGATATTCTTCCGCCGATTTTGAGTTGCTTGCCAGAACAATATCAGCAGAAGCAAGGGGTGAAACCTATCTCGGTCAGGTTGCAGTGGGGGCGGTAATCCTCAACCGAATTGAGCACCCCTCCTTCCCCGATACCCTTTCGGGTGTTGTTTACCAAAGGGGAGCTTTTTCCTGCCTTGATGACGGTCAGTTTTACGAGCCCGTAGCCGACAGCGCCTATTCGGCGGCAAGGGATGCCATAAACGGTCTCGACCCAAGCGGCGGCGCAATTTATTACTATAACCCCAAAACCGCAACCAATAAATGGATACGCTCAAGAGAAATTATCACAACAATAGGAAAGCATGTTTTTTGTGTTTAAAAAATATAAAATCCCGATAAATCTATCGGGATTTTTTCTTGTTCTCCTTATATTTTATATTTATGAATTCTATGATTTCTTGCCGAACGTTTTTCGGCATACAGCGAAGTATACTTATTATATTTTCCTCTAAAGGAGAATAATCTTTCGTGTAATCAGGTGAATCCTCTCCTCCAACTCCAAAAAGCAATATATCAATTCCAACCTCTAAAATACGGGAAATTTCAATAAGCATTTCGCAGTCTATTTTACCATTTCGTTCTTTTCCTGCATATGTAGAAGCATTAATATTAAGCATTTCTGCCATTTGTGCTTGGGTATACCCAACAAATCTTCTGTATTTTGCTATTCTTTGATTTATAGTTTCTTTTTTCATGTTTTCCTCACTTTTGACATTTTGTAAATGTCATATCCCAACCTATTATACCATATAATTTTCTCGTTGACAATCACTAAATGTCAGAAAAGAGGGTTTTCATGTTTATTAACAGAAGTAAAGATGGTTTAAATAACATATGTGGTAAAAATATAGCAAAATTCCGTATCGGAATGAAGTTTTCCCAAAGAGAATTAGCCGATAAAATGCAGTTAGTGGGAATAGACATCGACAAAAACGCTATTCAACGAATTGAGAGCGGAAAACGATTTGTTACTGACATAGAAATCGTTGCGTTTGCAAAAGTTTTTGATGTTTCCTTAGAAAAATTGCTATTTTAAAATAAATAAATTAATAAACAAAAAAACCGATGAACAAAAAGTTCATCGGTTAATTTTTTTATTAGGCTCACACCCTGAAAACTGAATAAGTAAAAGAAGACAGAGGAACGAAATAAATAGGTCAAGCCCTCGGTCTATTAGTACTGCCAAGCACACATGTCACCATGCTTACACACGCAGCCTATCAACCCGGTAGTCTTCCGGGGACCTTACTAGCTTATGCTATGGGAAATCTAATCTTGAGGTTGGCTTCACGCTTAGATGCTTTCAGCGTTTATCCAATCCGCACTTAGCTGCCCAGCTATGCCCTTGGCAGAACAACTGGTGCACCAGAGGTGC
>JAFPAV010000070.1 GCA_017390725.1 Clostridia bacterium
AGAACAAAGCAAAATGAGGAAGACGCCAGTTATGCTCCCATTATAAAAAAGGAAATGGCGCTTATTGATTTTACTAAAACCGCAACCGAAGTTTACAATGCAATAAGGGGATATTATTCCTGGCCCTGCGCATTCTTTTTCCTAAACGGAAAGAGAATAAAGGTAACCGAGGCTCAGGTTGCAGAGAATACGAAGGCAATAGCCGGTACGGTTGTTTCAAATAACAACGAACTTGTTATAGCCTGCGGCAGTAACACAGCAATAAGACTTATTTCGGTAGTTCCCGAGGGTGCAAAGCCTATGAAGGCGGCGCAGATGCTTCTCGGTAATCCCATAGCGGTGGGAACTAAGATAGGTGAATAGATATGGCTAATCCGAGGAAACTTGCAGTAAATGCTCTTTTGAGGGTTGAAAAGGATAAAGCCTATTCCAATATCACCTTAAACTCAGTTTTTAAGGATTCAGATGTAACGAGTCAAGAAAAAGCATTTGCAACCAAGCTGTTTTACGGTGTTCTGGATAGAAAAATAACCCTTGACTATTTTCTCAATAAGGTTATGAAAAAGCCGATAGAAAAGGCATCTGATTTTACCGCCTGTGTGCTTAGAACGGGGCTTTATCAGATTATTTATATGGATAGTGTTCCTCAGTTTTCGGCAGTTGATGAGGCTGTAAAGCTTGTAAAGCGTTCAAAGGAAAGCCGAAATTCAGGATTTGTTAATGCAGTACTGAGAAATGCAATACGTAATGGTTTTGAGCTTCCAAAAGGGGAAACAGCGCAAGAGCTTAGCGTAATTTATTCTTGCCCTATATGGATAATAAATGAATTTGTTAAGGATTACGGATTTGAGGAAGCAAGGAGTATTTTAGAGGAAAGCCTTAAGTCAGCACCGCTGAATATTAGAGTTAACAATACAAAAATTTCAGCCGATAATCTTATAAAAGAGTTTGAAAGTTTGGATATAATGGCACAGAAAGGTAATGTTGATAATTGCCTTGTTATCGGCGGAACTGATATAGAAAATAACGAGCTTTATAAAAAGGGATATTTTCACGTTCAGGATGAGGCTTCCCAAAGGGTTTGCGGTATTCTGTCTCCCAAAAAGGGCTATAGAGTTCTCGATATATGCGCCGCTCCGGGTGGAAAGACCTTCACTATGGCGCAAATTATGGAAAATGAGGGCGAAATTATTTCCTGCGACCTTTATGAAAGCCGTACAAGACTTATAAAAAACGGAGCGGAAAGGCTCCACCTTGATATAGTTAAGGCAAAGGTGAACGATGCGACAGTTTTTGCTGATTTTGGTGAATTTGATTGTGTGCTTTGCGATGTTCCTTGTTCGGGACTCGGTATTATCCGCCGTAAACCCGATATAAAATATAAGAAGACAGAGGATTTTTCCCTTCTTGAAGAAATTCAGGAAAAGATACTTTCTAATACCGCAAGGTATGTCAAAAAAGGCGGTAAATTGCTTTATTCCACCTGTACCCTCAGAAAGGCTGAAAACGAGGAAATTATAAAAAAATTCCTTGATGGCAATAAAGAGTTTAAGGCAGAGTATCAGCATACATTTATACCTCATAGGGATGAAACCGACGGTTTTTACTGCGCATTACTCGTAAGGAATTAAAAAAGGAGGCAGGCTATGGAAAAAATTGATATAAAATCTATGAATATGTCCGAGCTTGCCGATTTTATAATGCAGTTAGGCCAGCCAAAGTTCAGGGCATCACAGATTTTCAAATGGCTTCACTCGGGCGTTACGGATTTTGATTTAATGTCCGATATAAAAAAGGAGCTGCGAGAAAGGTTAAAGGAACTTTGCTATATAGCCGATGTTAATATAGTAAAAAAACTCGTCTCAAAAATAGATGGAACGGTTAAGTACCTTTATGAGCTTTATGATGGTGAGCTTATAGAATCGGTGCTTATGAAATACGAACACGGATATACGGTTTGCATTTCAACCCAGGTGGGTTGCCGAATGGGCTGCAGCTTCTGTGCTTCGGGAATAAACGGGTTGTACCGTAACTTGACCGCTTCCGAAATGCTATCCCAGATAATGGCAGCCGAGAGGGATAACAATATAAGGGTTTCAAACGTTGTTATGATGGGAATGGGTGAGCCCTTAGATAACTTTGATAATTCAGTAAGGTTTTTACAGCTTGTTTCATCTGATAAGGGTATGAATATAGGGCTTCGCCATATATCACTCTCAACCTCAGGTGTTGTAAGCGGCATAGAAAAACTTAAAGAATATAATTTCCCCATAACCCTTTCAATTTCTCTTCATGCTCCCTTTGATGATATACGAAGCGGAATGATGAAGGTAAATAAAAAATGGAATATTGAGGCATTGCTTCGTGCCTGCCGAGAGTATCAGGCGGTAACAACCAGAAGAATTTCCTTCGAATATGCATTAATAGAGGGCGTCAATGATAGCACAGAGTGTGCCGATAGATTAGCTATGATACTCAAAGGTATAATGTGCCACGTAAATCTTATTCCGGCAAATCCCGTTAAGGAAAACAGCTTTAAAAAGCCGGATAGAACAAAAATACTTAAATTTCAAAAAGAGCTTATCGATAGGGGAGTTAATGCAACTGTACGAAGAACATTAGGTTCGGATATTGATGCATCCTGCGGTCAGCTTCGAAGCAGAGCAGAAAGGAGGATACCTTGTGCAGATAAACAGTAAAACAGATATAGGAAAGGTGCGTTCCACGAATCAGGATGCCTTTTTCAACTGCGAATTGTCTGACGGTGCGGTTTTTGCCATCGTTTGTGACGGTATGGGCGGCGCCAATGCAGGAAACATTGCAAGTGAAACTGCGGTCAAAAGAATTACCGAGTATACCGTTAATTCCTACCGTTCAGGGCTTGACAGTATAGGAATAGAAAAGCTGCTTAAAAACGCCTTTTTATCTGCCAATATCGAGATATACGATATGGCTCTCAAGAATCCCGATTTAAGCGGGATGGGAACAACGGCGGTAGCGGTGCTGTTAAAGGAAAACACTGCGGTAATTGCCCATATAGGTGATAGCAGAGCCTACAAGATAGCAGAAGGTATTACGCAGATAACGACCGACCATTCGGTTGTTCAGTCCCTTATAGAGGATGGAAAGCTTACTCCCGAGGAGGCAAAATTCCATCCGAGAAAAAATGTTATAACAAGAGCTATCGGTGTTGAAGAAAACATTTCGGTAGACTTTGATGAGGTTTCGCTAGGTCAGGGAGAGCATCTGTTGCTTTGTACCGATGGGCTGACAAATTTTGTCGATGCCGATTGTATAAAAGAAATTTTTGATAAGTATAAACCTTCTACGGTAACTCAAAAGCTGGTTGACGCTGCCAACAAGGGCGGCGGAAGTGACAATATTACGGTTGTCACCATAACCCTTTAAGAAAGGAATGCTATTATGGATAAATTTGTAGGAAAAAGATTAGACGGACGCTATGAAATAAGAGAGATTATCGGTGTTGGCGGAATGGCCGTTGTTTACAAGGCATACGATAATCAGGAGGGCCGTATAGTAGCCATTAAGATACTTAAGGAAGAATTTGTAACAAACGAGGAGTTTGTACGCAGATTTAAAAATGAATCAAAGGCAATTGCTATGCTTTCTCATCAGAATATTGTAAAAGTATATGATGTAAGCTTCGGTGATTTGATTCAGTATATCGTTATGGAGTATATTGACGGTATCACTCTAAAGGAATTTATTGAACGTCAGGGAAGCCTTTCATGGAAGGATTCCGTTCATCTTACAATACAGATATTAAAGGGACTTCAACACGCTCACGATAAGGGAATAGTTCACAGAGATGTTAAGCCTCAGAATATCATTGTTTTGCCTGACGGTACCATAAAGGTTACCGACTTTGGTATTGCCCGTTTTGCAAGAAGCGAACAGCGCACTATAACCGATAAGGCTATAGGCTCGGTGCATTATATAAGTCCTGAGCAAGCAAGAGGCGAAAAGACCGATGAAAAGGCAGATATTTATTCCGTTGGTGTTATGCTGTATGAAATGATAACGGGAACTCTGCCCTTTGAGGCTGACAGTGCCGTATCGGTGGCTATTATGCAGCTTCAAAGAGAGCCAAAGCTTCCAACCGAAATTAACGGGTCGATTCCGCTCGGCCTTGAGCAGATAACTATGCACGCAATGCAGAAAACGGTGGAACGCCGTTATCAGTCGGCAGCAGAAATGCTTTGCGACCTTGATTCCTTCCGTAAGGATCCTGCGGTTACCTTCTCTTATCCTTATTTTATTGATAATTCTCCCACTAAGTATGTGGGTGGAGGAGCAACCGCCAATAATAAACCTGCAAAAACGGTTTACAACGAGGAAAAGGAAAAGAATACCATTATCCCCATACTTGCAGGTATTGCCGTTACATTGGTAATAGCAATTATTGTTTTAGGAATTATATTTATCCCCAAGCTTTTCTCAAGCACAGGCAGTGAAATAGAGTGTCCCAACTTTGTTGGTATGACCTATGAACAGCTTAAGGAACACGATGAATATAATGAGCTGTTCGATTTTGAGGTTAAATGGGGAAATAACTCAGAGTATGAAAACGGATATATCTTTGAGCAATCTCAGCCCGAGGGTAAGATGCTTAAAAAGAATGCTAAAATAACCGTTTATATAAGTATGGGTCAGTCTACCAAAAAGGTGCCCGATGTTTACGGTAAAACCGAATCTGCCGCCGTTTCGGAGCTTAAATCCAACGGCTTTAAGGTTACTGTTTCCCAGATGCCCAGTGAGGATTATGCGGCAGGCTTTGTTGCAAAAACCGAACCCGCAAAAACAACCGTTGTGGAAGAGGGAGCAACTATTACCGTATTTATAAGCACAGGTAAACCTATTAAAAATGTTCAGGTTCCCAATGTTGTAAGCCGCAAGGCAACTGATGCTAAAAAGGAGCTGGAATCGGCAGGTCTTGTAGCCGATATAAAGAAAAAGGATATGGCAGTTAATGATGCATATTATCCTTCGGGTTATATAATGGCTCAGGAGCCGGTTGCAGGTGCTGCTCAGGTTCCCGAGGGAACAACCGTTGTTTTATATGAAAGCTCGGGCGAATATGTATTTGACCTCACAATTTCTCTGCCTATGGACTATGCCTATGATACAGGTATGGTATCCTTGTGGGAAAGTGGTTCTCTTATAGCCGAGAGTCAGAAAATAAATATCAACGAAAAGGGCGATATTGTTTTCGAAAATGTTAAATCAAGCGGTATAACCGAAAATAACAGAACCGAAACCTATATAGTTGAATTTACCAATGACGGTAAGAATTATGAAAAATATCTTAAGATTAAGGTTGATTGCAGTACAGGTAAATACACTACAATAACCTCTTATGATGATTATTCCAAATTACCGCCCGAAGAAATTATCAGCGGAGATTAGGTAGTTTATGAAGGGAATAATAATAAAAGCTTTATCGGGCTTTTACTATGTTTGCTGTGATAATAAAATATATGAATGCAGAGCAAGAGGCAATTTCCGTATAGGCGGAATTTCGCCTCTTGTCGGCGATTATGCCGAAATAACGGTGCTCAATGAAAAACAGGGCTCCATTGATAAAATTTACGGCAGAAAAAACGAGCTTTCCCGTCCTAGTGTTGCAAACATAGATAAGCTTTTCATAATCTCTTCCTTTGAAACACCCTCCCCTAATGCCTCGGTTATAGACCGACTTACAGCCATAGCCGTTTATAACGATATCCAGCCTATTATCGTATTTAATAAATGCGATATGGGAGATTTCTCCGAGTGGGTTGAAATCTATGAAAAAACGGGCTTTAAAACCTTGGTTGTATCTGCAAATACCGGTGAGGGAATAGAGGATATTCAAAAAGAGCTTGAGGGGTGCGTCAGTGCCTTTACGGGCAATTCGGGTGTTGGTAAGTCCAGTCTTTTAAACAGACTTTTCGGCGGTCTTAACCTTCAAACGGGAGATGTAAGTCAAAAGCTTGGAAGAGGAAGGCATACAACCCGCCACATCGAGCTTTTTGCCGTGAACGGTGGTTATGTTGCCGATACGCCGGGATTTTCCTCAATAGAAGCAGATACAGATGATTATAGCTTCAAGGAAAAGCTTGCCGAGTGTTTTCCTGAGTTTGATGATTTTGCAAACGATTGCCGTTTTACGGGGTGCAGTCATACCTGTGAAAAGGGTTGCGCCGTTATCGAAGCGGTAAATAGCGGGAAGATATCCCGAACAAGACATAATTCATATAAAGAAATTTTCGAACAATTAAAGGAATTAAAGCCTTGGCAAATAGCAAAAAAGAGAAAAAAGTAACAAATACCGAAAAGAGCGATATACTGTAATGTAGGGACTAAAGCAGTAAAAGGTGGGATTTCGGTGAGAAGAAAGCACAAAATGGGTATAGGAATGTGCGCCATTATGTTCGCTGTGGGACTTGTTTGCAGTTGCTTTTGTCCGCCGAAATTACTCATAGCGGTTTTAGCTATCTGGGTTATAGTGCTCGGATTATCCTATTCAAAATGTAATTGAATGGAGTAATTTTATGAAAGTTGTTCTTTTTAAAAGTCCTAAGTTATTAAGCGGAATTCTAAGAATGATATTCGGTATAAAGAAACAAAATACATAAAGGTAAAAAAAGACCGCCTTTTAAAAGGCGGTCTTAAAATTTATATAAAGAAATAATTTGTATCCCAGGCGGGAAGATATGGGTTGTGGCGAAGATATATTTTATAGTCGCTTCGGGTATTTAAAATCTGTTTGGGGATAGAGAGTAAATCCTCGGTGCGGTGGTAAGCCGCTATCTGTAGCTTCGGTTTCCAGGTTAAAATAGTTTTTTTGCTTCCCTCTATTGCGGCGGCTTCCTCCCCCTCAACATCGTATTTAATAAGGGTTGCTTCCTTTCCACTGAGTAGGGTATCAACGGTAATGCTTTTTATTTCCTTGCCCTCACCGATGCTGGAATTTCTTCCCCCACGCATAGAAAATTGGGCGGTGCCGTCAGTATCCGATACACAGGCGTAAATACAGGTAATATCGGATAGCTTTTCTGTGTTTAATACAAGCTTTTTATAGCTTTTTTCGTCAGGCTCAATCGCATAGATTTTGCGGTATTTACCATTTACCCTTATGATAAAATCATTGACGGTATCCCCATTGTAAGCCCCTAAATCAACAAAGGTTTCGTGAGCATCAAGCTTTAAAAAGCTTTCGTATGCTTCGTCAACACTTTTCTCGCAGGAGTATAAATATTCGGGCTTGCCGCTAAGTCGGTAGTAAATTAAATTTTCAAAGGTTTTTTTGGAAATATCATCACAAAGCAGAGAATAAATATATTTGATATCCTCGGCATTTTCCTTTAGATAATTCGTATCAAAAAGTCCACCGCCGTAAACGGGAACATCGGGTACATATAACTCCTGCTCCAAGGATATTCTTTTTATATTATCTATTACCTCAGGCCTTGAACTGCCGAAAGCCACTAAAACTATCATTTTTTCAAGGCGGTTTTTAATTTCGCTGTAGCTTTCAACCTTAAAGCCCCTGAATATTTTGTTTTTAACAAAGCCGTCACTGGCAAAAACACCTTGAGCCTTAATACCAAATTTTTCAAGAGTATCGAGTATTTTTTCTGCACCGTTGCCCATTCCGTAAAGAACGATGGGCTTATCTGTGCATTTCAAATTTTGCCATAATTCTTTTTCCATAAACTTCACCAAGTTCATTATATAATTTTAATTTTAAATTTACAAGTGATATAGACATTTTAAATTCTTTATGTTACAATAAATTAGTAAATATTGTATTTTTTACGGAGGTAAGGTATGAAAAAAATTCTTTCTTTCGATTTCGGTGCTTCGAGTGGTCGAGCTATGCTTTCTTCCTTTGATGGGGAAAAAATAACCATCCGTGAGATTCACCGTTTCAGCAACGATACCGTTATTCTTCACGGAACAATGTATTGGGATGTTCTTCGTCTGTTTTTCGAAATTAAAACAGGTATAACCAAGGCTGTTAATGACGGTGGCTTTGATGCTATCGGTATTGATACCTGGGGTGTAGATTTCGGTATGCTCGATAAGAACGGCAAGCTTCTTGCAAATCCCGTTCATTACCGTGATGCAAGAACCGAGGGTATGCTCGAAGAGGTATTCAAGATTATACCCAAGGATGAGCTTTATAAGCTTACCGGTACTCAGACAATGCGTATCAATACTATCTATCAGCTTATGGCTTTAAAGCTTAAGGACCCTGAGCTTCTTGAGCGTACAGATAAAATTCTTTTAATGCCCGATTTGTTTGCTTATATGCTTACGGGCGAAATTAAGGATGAGGCAAGTATTGCTTCAACTACCAACCTTTATGATCCTTATAAGCATGACTGGAATTTTGATCTTATTAAAAAGTTAGGTCTTCCCGAAAGAATTTTTGCTCCTATTGTAAAGGGCGGCAGTGTTTTCGGTATGCTTTCGGATGAAATCTGCGAGGAGCTTGGTTGCGATAAGGTTCCCGTAATCGCTGTCTGCGGTCATGATACTGCTTCTGCCGTTGCCGCAACTCCAAGTGATTCCGAGGATTTTGTTTATATCAGCTGTGGAACCTGGAGTCTTTTCGGTATAGAAAGCAAGGAGCCTATTATTTCCGATGAGGCTGCCCAGTCTAACTTTACCAATGAGGGCGGTTATAATGATACCACCCGTTTCCTTAAAAATATTATGGGACTCTGGCTCATTCAGGAGTCTCGCCGTCAGTGGAAGCGTGAGGGTGAGGATGTAGGCTTTGACCAGTTGGAGAAGGAGGCTTTAGCCTGCGAGCCCTTTAAGTGCTTCGTTGATGTTGATGATCCTATGTTTGAGGCTGCAGGAAATCTTCCAAAGCGTGTACAAAAATTTTGTGAGCAAACAGGTCAGTATGTACCTCAAAGTCGTGGCGAGATAATGCGTTGTATTTATCAGAGCCTTGCTATGAAATATAAGTATACCTTTAACGACCTTGAAAAATTAGGCAACAGAAAGTACAAGAGAATCAATATTCTCGGCGGCGGAATTAAGGATAAGCTCCTTTGCCGTCTGACCTCCGATGCTTGTAATGTTGAGGTGTTGGCAGGTCCTTCTGAAGCTACCGTTATGGGTAATATTGCCGTTGCTTATACAGCTCTTGGTGATATCAAGAACCTTAAGGATATAAGAAGAGTAGTATCAAATTCTACCGAGCTTAACCAGTACCTGCCCGAAAACAGCGAGGCCTGGGAAGAGCCCTATAAGGAATACTTAAAGATTTTAAACAGATAAAATTAAGGCGGCTTTTAAGCCGCCTTTTTTATTAGGTTTCAAGTCCCGCAATTATGATGATAAAAAATAAAAGCACCTAACAAAAGTTAAGTGCTTTTAATGTTTGGTGCGAGTGACGGGACGCAGCTTGCCTTTGGCAATCTGCACTGCTTGACGACCCAATGCTTTGCATTCGGTACCCGTCTGCGCACCTTTCAGCTAAAAAACAGTCCACCGGACTGTTTTTCTTTACGCTGAAACCCTCTTAGGCTTCAAGTCCCGTCATAAAACAAAAAAGACAGACTAAAAAAGCCTGTCTTTTTGTTTGGTGCGAGTGACGGGACTTGAACCCGTACGTCGAAGACACACGCCCCTCAAACGTGCCTGTCTGCCTATTCCAGCACACTCGCATTTTATTGCGCCCAATTATTATATCATTATGAAGGGGCGTTGTCAACTAAAAAATCTATTTTTTTTAGATTTAAAAATATGAGGGCTAAAAAGGGGATAGAAAACGGGTAAACATAGCTGTTTACCCGTTTTAAAATCTTATTTTTCCTCAGTAACCTCACGGATAATACCCATAGGAGTCTGCTGAGAGTCCTGACCTAAGGGGTTGTCCGATAAAACACCAACAAGGGTATCGCAGGGGAGACTTTTATCGGATGCGCCGAGTATTTTTCCGCCCAAATCGTTTATATCAACGATAACACAGTTGCAACCTATTCGCTGGGCAACGGCAGCAGCTGCTTTATCGGGGTCCTTAGGACCAAGAACCACATATTGATTATAAGGGGGAATTGTGTTAGGGGTAGGACCATCAATAGAAGAAGCCTTACTTCCTGCCACGTGATAGAACCAACCGCTCTGCTTAAACAGTTTGCCTATAACACTTATAACGGCGGCAAACAAAACTCTGAGAGTTCCGCATTCACGAAGAGCCATCTCCATTGTTTCGGGTATGCCGAGACCTATACCGTGTTTTGTTTTGGTTACATATTTTGAAAGGAAAACGGCGAGCTTTCTCGGTTTGATTTCAGCCATAGGGATAGCACGTCCCTGAGAGCAGGCAACAGCCTTTTCGGAAATGAAAACGATATCATTTTCTAAAATATGCTCCTTTGCATATTTCTCAACCACATCACAAATATCATCTTCCTTAGTTATAACGTGGGTTTTTATGGGAAGACGCTGGTAGCGCTTTCCGTCCTTTTCAATAATCAGCTGTTTTCCTTTGTTTTCAAAAAGCTCACTCATTTTATTACTCCTTTTTTCAGTATCGTACTAAAAAATTATACCTTGAAAAAAATATTATGTCAAGTATTGCCGTTACAATGATTGTAGTTTGATGAAACGCCCAAAAAAGCTCTTCGACAACCCACCCATTATTAGTATAATCCTTTTAAATAATGATATTTAAAAACAGGTTAATTGACAACAAAAAATATATGTATTATAATAAAATATAATTAGTTTTACTATGAAAGGGGCATAAAAGAGATATGGATAAAAAATTAAAGCATAATTTTTTGTTGGTAGCTTTTGGTGTTGCGCTTTATGCCATTCTTATGAATATAGGAGCAGTATATAATCTTCTTGGTAATATTCTGAAACTGAGTCTGCCCGTTGTAATCGGATTTGTTTTAGCCTTTATTCTGAATGTTCCAATGAAGGGCTTTGAAAAGCTTTTTTTCAAGCTTTCTGAAAAGCTTAAAAAGGAACCCAAGAAAAAGCTTATAAGCATAATTAGTCTTTGTCTTACTTTAATATGCGTTATTTTTGTAATTGCCATAATTGCAACAATGCTAATCCCGGAGCTTGTATCTTCTATTGAAAGCCTTTATAAGCTTATTGTAAAAAAGGCTCCCGAATGGATAGAGATGCTAAAATCTTACGATATTGATACAACCAAGATATCCGAGTGGCTTTCCTCCCTTAATTTTGAAACATTGATAGGTAAGATAACCAACAGCGCAGGAACTATTATAACCTCGGTTGTAGGCTTTGCATCCTCTGCTGTTTCGGGTGTTTCACAGTTCTTAATTTCAATAATAATAGCAATTTATATCCTTCTCAGTAAGGATAAGCTTTCGAGTCAGATTAAGATACTTATGGATGCCCATTTGAAAAAGAAGACGGCTGACAAAATTTATCATATCTGCGGACTCATTAACGATACCTATTCTAAGTTTTTATCGGGTCAGTGCATAGAGGCCTGCATATTAGGTGTTCTTATATTTATTTCCTTTAGCATTTTCAGAATACCCTATGCCAGTCTTATAGGTGTGCTTACGGCAGTTTGCGCCTTTGTACCCTATATCGGAGCCTTTGCATCCTGCTTTGTTGGGGCTTTTCTGATACTGCTGGTTAATCCCTCACAGGTGGTAATATGCGTAATTGTATATCTGGTTGTTCAGTTTATTGAGAATCAGTTTATATATCCCAATGTTGTTGGAACCTCTGTAGGACTTAGTCCCTTATGGACCCTTATTGCTGTTTTAATAGGCGGCAGTCTTATGGGACTTTTTGGTATGATTTTCTTTATCCCCTTATGTGCAGTGCTTTTAACACTACTCAAGGAGCATACCAACCGAGTTATTGAAAAGAAAAAGACATTATCGCAAGAATAATTAAATAAAGGATTCTGTTTCGGGATCCTTTATTTTTATTTGTAATTTAATTTTCGTGCTTTTCATATTATTTAGTAAAAAAAGTATGGGAGAAAATTATGGGAGCACTTAAAATATCAGCTATTGTATTACTAAGTCTAGGGGCATTTATTATCTTTATAATAGCTCTTTTCAGCAAGAGGTTAATAAGAACGTTGTTGTTAAATGCGGTATTTGGAATAGCCGCAATGGTAATTATAAATCTCACATCCTCTTTTACGGGAGTACATATTCCAATAAATCAATGGACAGTGGGCTCGGGAGCGGTATTCGGTCTTCCCGGGGTGATAGGAATATTAGTTTTCGGAATTTTGATATAGTACCGAAAATGGTACATATAAAGTTGTAAAATATACTCGTAATAAATCAAAAAATATGTTACAATAAAACAAATGACTAAAAGGAGTTTTAGGATTGTTAAAATTCATATTCGGCAGACCTTCATCAGGAAAAAGCTATACAATGCTTGAATATATTAAAAAAGCACAGCAAGCAGGGGATAACTCTGTTCTTATTGTGCCGGAGCAGTATTCCTTTGAAGCGGAAAAAAGTGTTTTACATACCGTAGGTGAGAGGGCGGCTCTTGGCGTTTCGGTTATGAGCTTCAGCCGAATTTATGATGAGGTTGGAAGGGTTGTTGGCGGAACGGCAGGCAGACTTCTTTCTGATTCGGATAAAATAATAATCATGAAAAGAGCCCTTAAGGAGGCTAAGGAGGACCTTATTCTTTGGTCTAAATATACCGCCTCCACCTCTTTTGCAAAATCAGCCCTCGATATTATCGGTGAATTCAAGATTAATGCAGTAACTCCCGATATACTGAGGAAAACTGCTGATTGCGTAAACTCCGTATCCCTTAAAAATAAGCTCGTTGATACCGCCCTTATTTTTGAAAATTACAATATGATTTTGGGCGAAAGATTTATTGACCCTGCGGACAAGCTTACCAAGCTTTATGAGAAGCTTGAGCAGTTTGAGTTTTTTAAAGGAAAAAATGTATTTATAGATTCCTTTAAGGGCTTTACAGGGCAGCAATATAAGATTATTGACAGAATTTTTTCACAGGCTAAAAATGTGTATATCTGCCTTAATAATGATATCCATAAGGATAACGAATTCGGTATTTATTCAAATATACAAAAAACCGTTGAAAGAATAAAAAGAAGTGCCGCAAAAAGCGGCGTATCATCGGATGAGCCGATTTTCCTTTCACAGGGAAGATATAACAGCGGCAATTTAAAGGCATTAGAAAGGCTTATGGCGGGTGAAAATGTCGATGTATCGGAAAATGACGGCAGTATAACTGTATGCAAAGCCTCAAACACCGTACACGAAGCAAATTTTGCCGCCAGAACTATAAGGAAATTAGTTCGCAAGCAGGGTTATCGCTACAGAGATTTTGTTATTATAGCAAGAAGCGCTGAGGACTATGAGGAAGCGGTTGAGCTTGCCTGCAAGCAAAACGGAATAGGATGCTTTACCGATAAGAGAATACCTTTGAGTGCTTTCCCTGTCCCCGTTGCAGTTTTTTCTGCAATTAATGCGGCGGCATCCCTTTCAACAGAGGATATTTTAAGATTCCATAAAACGGGACTTGGTACCCTTGAAACCGAGGAAATATCCTTTCTTGAAAATTATACTGCAATATGGAATATAAGCGGCAGCGCCTGGAAGCAGAATTGGGATATGGATATCAGAGGCTTTGTAACCGAGGAACAAAGCCAAGAAGAAAAAGAGGCTCTTTTAGAGATAAATGCTTTAAGGGAAAGGGCAATAGCTCCTATTCTTAATTTCCGTGAAGGCTTTAAGGGAACAGCCCTTAGTATGACGGGGGCTATAGTAAAGCTCTTAAAGGAATGTGATATGGCAGACCATCTCAAAAGGCTTTCTGATGATTATAAAACACAGGGCAACAGCTTTTCTGCAGATACCTTAAGCTCCAGTTATGGTATGTTTATGGGTATACTTGACAGTATTGTTAACTGTTATAATGAGGCCGAAATTAAAAGGGATGATTTTGTCGAGGCTTTATCAATGGCGGTTGATTCTGCTTCGGTTGGAGCAATACCCCAAACCCTTGATGAGGTCACCTTCGGCTCGGCAGACAGAATTAGGCCCTCCCGTCCTAAGGTTGCCTTTATTCTCGGCGCAAATCAGGGAGTATTTCCGGCGGGAATGGGAAAAAGCGGTCTGCTCAACATAAGAGAAAGAGAGCAGCTTATAGAAAGCGGAATCGAAATAGCCGATAACTCCGTTTCATCCGCAACAGATGAGGATTATCTTGTTTATACTTCAGTTTGCTGTCCTTCGGATAAGCTTTATATTTCCTATTATTCAAGCTCCCTTATAGGCGAGGAGGGACAGCCCTCTCCCTTTGTTAAAACAATATGCGAAAAAATATCCTGCAATTTAGTAAATGAGCCGAATTCTTCGCTTAATGACGATAATATCCCCGAAACGGCACAGACCGCATTTAATGCATACTGTGAGAATTTCCGTATTAAAAGGGATGATGCGGCAACCCTGGAAAAATCTCTTGAAGATACAGAATATAAGAATAGAATTGCAGCCCTTAAGGAATCACAGAAAAGAAACAGCAGCATATCAAAGGATGCGGCTAAAGGTCTTTACGGTAAAGAAATTTATATGTCTGCTTCGAAGCTTGATACCTTTAACCGTTGTAAATTCTCCTATTTTTGCCGTTACGGATTAAAACTTAAAAAGCTTCAGCCTGCAGATTTTGATGCATTGCAAAGAGGAACTATCGTTCACTATGTGTTGGAAAGAGTGGTTACCGATTACGGTAAGAATATAGCCGCTCTTTCACAGGATGAAATTTCAAGTGCTGTTGATAAATACATTGAAGAGTACCTCGATAGTATATGCGGTTACAGAACGGTTGAAAATGAGCGTATGAGATTCATAATCAGCCGAATTTCCCGCTCCCTTAAAGAGGTTGTAGCTCAGATGGCAAGGGAATTCGCCCAAAGTGACTTTGAGCCCTACCGCTGCGAGATGAAAATTGGCTCGGATGGAGAAATTCCTGAGCTTGTAATACCGTACAGCGAGGGAAATATCCATATAACGGGAAGTATTGACCGTGTGGACAAGTATAACGGTTATATAAGGGTTATCGATTATAAAACGGGTAGCCGAAGCTTCAAATTACCCGATATCCTTTTCGGACTAAATCTGCAGATGCTTATATATCTTTATGCCGCAGTAAGGGGTGTTGGTAGCTCTGATGAAAATGCCGCAGGAATATTCTATCTTCACTCAAAGAGAGATTTGAATGAAAGCGGTATGGCAATGAACGGTCTAGCCCAAGGTAATTTGAAATTGATTACCGCTATGGAGAAGGAAAACAAGGGCGAATTTGTGCCGAAATTATCCTTAAACAAGGATGGAACTATATCCAAAAGAAACGCCTCCTTTGTATCTGCTGAGGATTTCACCGTTATATTTGACCATATTGAAAAACTTATCGCAGAGATAGGCAACAAAATAACCGAGGGACAAATTGATATTGACCCTGTGGACGGAAGGGAATCTCCTGCCTGCAAATACTGTGATTATGCCGCCATTTGCGGAATAGAGGAAAAACAGGCAGAAAAGGTTCCGGCTATTAGCAATAGTGAGGTTATAAATAGGATAAGGGGGGATATTCAGAATGGCGATTGAGTTTACAAAAGCTCAGCAAAGAGCAATTGAAACCGAAGGTAATGTTTTAGTATCGGCGGCGGCAGGCTCGGGTAAAACCGCCGTTCTGGTTGAAAGGGTTATAACTCTTATGACCCGAAAGGAAAACCCCATAGCGGCGGATAGGTTGCTGATAGTAACCTTTACAAATGCCGCCGCCGCAGAAATGAGATTGCGAATTGAAAGCAGACTGGATGAGGTATGCCGTGAAAATCCCCAGGATAGGGGACTTTTAAGACAGAAAAGGCTCCTTGCTAATGCTAAAATCTGCACGATAGATTCTTTTTGTATAGACCTTGTAAGAGAAAATTTTGAAAAAGCGGGAGTAAGCCCCGATTTCAAGATGAGTGACGCAATCTCCCTTAAAGCCATCGATGAACGGGTGATGGCAGAAATTACAAACGAATATATAGAATCCAAAAACGAGATATTTTTTGAGCTTCTGGATATTATCGGCGCAGAATATGACGAGCGTAATTTTAACGAAAAGGTATTAGAAATTTACAATTACAGCCGTCAGCTGCCTGAGCCCGAAAAATGGTTTAAATCCTTTTGTGAGCCCTTTGGTAAAGCCTTTGATGAGCATAATATTTGGTATAACTATTCCTTTGATGCGGCTATAAAAAAGATAAAGTCTTTGAGAAAATCCCTTGCAATAATAATTGATAAAATAGGGTTATATGAAGCAGCATCCGAAAGATTTATGCCAACACTTATGCTTTTATCGGAATTGCTTTACGAGTTGGAAAAGACAGCCGAAAAAAGGGTTTGGAACGACTTTCGAGAAAAGCTTCTGAGCTTTAACCTTCCCGAAAAGCCCAATGCTCGTGGATTTGGCGGCATCTGCGTCGTGAGTGCAGTTAAAACCTTATTTGAAACCATAAGTAAGGGTACCGAAAAACTGAAAAAGCTGTTTGAACGAAGTGCAGAAGAAAACGAAGAGCAGTTTATATACCTTGATAAGCCTATAAGTTTGCTTTGTGAAATACTAATTTGCTTACAGGAGCGTTTATTAGAGGAATATTTGAAGGAAAATACCCTAACTTTCCATAATACAGAGCATCTAGCATTAAAGCTTTTAACCCAAACCGAGGGTGAAGAGTTTTTAAATCTTTACGATGAGGTTATGGTGGATGAATACCAGGATACCAACGATTTACAGGATAGACTTTTCTATGTGCTTTCGGCATACGAAAGGAAGCTTTTTGCAGTAGGGGACGTTAAGCAGAGTATTTACGGCTTCAGAGGAGCTAATCCCATTAATTTTTTAGAAAAGAAAAATAGGTACATATCTATCGATGAAGCTAAGCAGGATGATGCTAAGAAGATAATCTTAAGTAATAATTTCCGCAGTAATGAAGAGATATGCTCCTTTGTAAATTTCTTTTTTGAAAATATTATGACGGAGGAAAATGCAGGTCTTGATTACGGCGAAGAGGAGCGTCTTGTCGCCTCGGCGGATTACCGTAAAAATAAAAAGGCGGTTGAGCTTCAGGTAATTGACTGTAAGGATAGCGAAAACAGTGCCGCAGTCTGCGAAGCGTTAGCAATAGCAAAATATATAAAATCGGTTATGAGTTCGGGCGAGTGCATAAAAAAGGATAAGGATTCCTACCGAGAAGCAAAGTTCAGCGATTTTGCTATTCTTATGCGAGCAACAAAAAACAAGGCGGATAAATTGGCAGAGATATTAAGGCAGTGCGGAATACCTGTAAACTTCAGTGTAGAGGGCTTTGCCGAGAGAAATGAGA
>JAFPAV010000071.1 GCA_017390725.1 Clostridia bacterium
AGAGAATTCGTTTTTATCTTCACTCTGCCAAAGGGTATTATTAAAGCAAGAATCTGTTCCTTTATGGCAAGCAGGACCGTCCTTTTCAACGACTACTGTTAAAGCATCATTATCGCAGTCTGACGTTATGGAAACAATATGCTGATAATTACCACTTGTCTCCCCTTTTAGCCACAGTTCATTTCTTGAACGGCTGTAGAAACAAGTTAATCCCTTTTTCATTGAAATTTTAAGGCTTTCTCTATTCATATAAGCCACAGTTAGAACCTTTTTCGAAAAAGCATCTACAACAACTGCAGGTATTAACCCTTTTTCGTCAAACTTTAATTGGTCAATATTAATCATACTTATAACCTCACCAAAATATTTTCTTTAGAAAGTTGTTTCTTTAAATCCTCAATTTTTACTTCGCCAAAATGGAAAATCGATGCCGCAAGGCCTGCATCAATATCAGGTATTGCCTTAAATAAATCAATAAAATGCTGTATATTCCCTGCTCCGCCTGAGGCAATTACAGGTACATTAACATTTTCACAAACCTTTTTAAGTAAAGGAATATCAAAACCTTTTTTAACACCATCGGTATCAATAGAGTTAACGACTACCTCTCCTGCACCTGAATCAACGCAATTCTTTATCCAAGAAATTGCCTCTATACCTGTATCCTCTCTGCCGCCCTTGGCAAAAACACGGAACTGGTCTCCTACCCTTTTTACATCGCAGGATATTACCACACATTGGTCACCGTATTTCTTAGCGGCTTCAGAAATTAAATCAGGATTTTTAATAGCACCCGAATTTACGCTGACTTTATCAGCTCCGCATTTAAGTACTCTCTCAAAATCCGCAACAGTATTTATTCCGCCACCAACAGTTAAGGGAATAAACACATTTCTTGCAACCTCGCAAAGAATATCGGTAAAAAGCTTTCTTCCGTCACTTGAAGCGGTAATATCATAAAAAACCAATTCATCGGCTCCGGCATCACTGTAAAATTTTCCTAATTCTATCGGAGATGAAACATCGTTAAGCCCTTGAAAGTTTACTCCCTTAACAACTCTGCCATCCTTAACATCAAGACAGGGTATGATTCTCTTTGTAATCATTTCGCCGCCTCCAATGCCTCTTTGAGATTAACAGCTCCTATGTAATATGCCTTTCCTATAATAGTGCCATAGAGATTCATTTCTCTCAGGGCCTTAATATCATCGAGTGAAGATACTCCGCCCGATGCTACAATATCAATATCAAATTTTTCACTCATCTGCTTATAAAGTTCTCGATTGGTACCCTGCATTGCGCCGTCCTTTGAAACATCGGTGCAAATAACAGTTTTAACTCCGATTTTCTGCATTTTTTCGCAGAAATCAAATCCGCTATATTGAGATTTCTCAAGCCATCCTTTAACGGCAACAAAGCCATCCTTTATATCAATACCAACGGCGATTTTTTCGCCGTATTTTTCTATTGCTTTTTTAAGCAGTTCTTCATCATTTACAGCTGCAGTACCTAAAATAACCCTATCAACACCGCAATTAACATATTCTTCAATGGTCTCAAGACTTCTGATTCCGCCGCCTATTTCCACAAACAAATCGGTTTCCTGAGCTATTTTTTTAACTATATCCTTATGGGGTGTTGTGCCGTCCTTAGCTCCTTGCAAATCAACAAGATGAATATGTTTTGCGCCCATTTTCTCAAATTCTTTTGCAATTTCAAAAGGATTTTCGCTATAAACGGTTACCTTTTCATAATCACCCTTATAAAGACGGACTGCGCATCCCTTATATAAATCTATCGCCGGAAAAATATTCATTAAAAAGTCTCCAATTCACAAAATGCTTTTAGTATAGAAAGTCCTACATTTCCACTTTTTTCAGGATGAAACTGGCATCCGAAAACATTATCTTTGGCAACAACTGCCGTAACATCAATACCGTATTCCGATACGGCAAGAACACTTTCTTCACAATCGGTTGCACAGAAGGAATGCACAAAATAAACACAGTCGCCATTTTTTATATATTTAAAAAGCGGAGAATCTTTTTGGATTTTTAAAGGATTCCAACCAATATGGGGAATTTTGAGGCTACTCGAAACCCTTTCCTTCATAGATACTACGTTACCTTTTATAAGACCAAGTCCATCATATTCACCGTATTCATAGCTTTTATCAAATAAAAGCTGCATACCAAGGCATATACCCATAATGGGCTTCCCTGCCTTTGCAAGTTCTATAACAAGCTTATCAAGTCCTGATTTCCTTAGTTTATCTATAGCATCACCAAATGCTCCAACACCCGGAAGAATTACCTTATCGGCATTTTTGATAATTTGCTCATCGTCAGTAACGATTACATCATATCCTATCTTAGCAAAGGAGGATTTAAGGGAAAAAAGATTTCCCACTCCGTAATCAATAATTGCAATCATATTAAAGAATACCTTTCGTTGAGGGAATTTCATTTATAAATTTCTCATCAAATTCAACCGCCGCTTTTAATGAACGGGCAACCGACTTGAAGGTGCCTTCGATTATATGATGAGAATTTTCTCCCTCTAATTGTTGAATATGTAGCGTTAAATTAGCATGACGGACGAATCCTAAGAAAAACTCTTTAGTGAGTTCCGTATCAAAAACTCCCACTTTTTCTGTAGGGATTTTAAGACCATAAGTCAAATGACATCTACCTGAAATATCAATAGCAGACATTATAAGGGTTTCATCCATAGGAAGAATAAAGCTTCCGTATCTCTTGATACCTCGCATATCACCCAAAGCCTCTTTTATGGCATCGCCCAAAACTATACCGATATCTTCAACCGTGTGGTGATAATCGACATTAGTATCCCCAATGCAAGTAAGCTCTAAATCAAATCTGCCGTGTTTTGCAAAAAGAGTGAGCATATGATCAAGAAAACCGCAACCTGAATTAATGTTGCTTTTTCCCTCGCCGTCAAGATTTATTGTAAGCTTTATATCTGTTTCTGCCGTTTTGCGACATATATTTGAAATTCTCACAAAAAGTCTCCTTTAGTTTAATATTTCAGCCGTTTTTTCCAAAAAGATTTCCATCTCTTCACGGCTTCCTATTGTAACTCTGTTATATTCACAAATTCGCTCATCGGTAAAGTGTCTTATCAGCACACCTTTTTCCTTAAGCTTTAAATAAAAATCAAGTCCCGAAATCTTATCCGATTTCACGAAAAGAAAGTTAGCATCTGAATCTATTACAGAAAATCCCATTTCTTTCAAAGCGTTTGCGGTGAATTCCCTATTCTCGATAATTTTTTTGCAGTTAGCGGTATAATAATCATCCTGCTCCAGTGCCGCAACACCTGCCGCCTGGGTTAATCTATTGATATCATAAGGATTTGTTGAGAATTTAAGTTTTTCTAAATCCTTAATGATTTCCTTTGATGCTATTGCAAAACCTAAACGGGCACCGGCTAAGCTCCTTGATTTTGAGAAAGTTCTTACAACTAACAAATTATCATATTTATCTATAAGATTATAGCAGGATTCTCCACCAAAATCCACATAGGCTTCATCAATTAAAACAACGCTGTTTTTATTGGATGAAACAATTTTTTCAATTTTATCGAGAGATAATGAAAGTCCCGTAGGTGCGTTTGGATTAGCGATTACGATAAGCTTATCCAACCCAAAATATTTATTCTCATCAATGGCAAAATCTTCTTCAAGGGGTATTATCTGACTATCGATTCCGTAAAGCTTAGCAAACACCTTATAAAATCCGTATGTAATGTCAGGGAAAGCGGCTCCCCTATCTCCAAAAGCCATAAAAGCAAAATTAAGAATATCGTCAGAGCCGTTAGAAACATAAATATTATCAGGCCCAACCTTATAAATTTCTGCTAATTTTTCTTTTAATGCCTTATTGGAGGGATCTGAATACAATCTAAGGTTTTTTACCTCCTCGCTGTTTACAGCCTCTAAAACCGAAACAGAAGGCGGAAACGGCGATTCATTTGTATTAAGCTTTATATACTTTTTATCTCTTGGCTGTTCGCCCGGAACATATTCCTTAAGTGCGGAAAATTTTTCATCCAGAAATCTGCTCATTATTTATCACTCTCAAATCTGATAGTTGCGCTTTTAGCGTGGGCTGAAAGACCTTCTTTTTCTGCAAAGAATGCAACCTTTTCGGCAACACTGCTTAAAGCATCCTTTGTGTAATAGGTAAACTGAGATTTTTTCACAAAATCATCAACCGATAACGGACTTGAAAATCTTGCAGTTCCCGAAGTGGGTAAAGTATGATTAGGACCTGCAAAATAGTCTCCCAATGCTTCGGGACAGTATCTGCCCATAAAAATGCTTCCTGCGTTCTTGATTTTATCAAGATAATCAAAGGGATTATCAACACACAATTCAAGATGCTCGGGGGCGATTTCGTTAGCAATATCAATAACCTTAAATAAATCATCGGCAATAATTATTTTGCCGTTATTATCTATTGATGCACGGGCAATTTGGGCTCTTGGCAGTAAAGAAATCTGTTTTTCGAGCTCCTTTGATACCTCAATAGCCAGTTCCTCGCTATCGGTTACTAAAACAGCACTTGCCATTTTATCATGCTCTGCCTGAGAAAGCAAATCAGCAGCCACAAAGGCGGGATTACTTTTAGCATCAGCAATAACAAGTATTTCACTGGGACCTGCTATCATATCGATGGAAACCATACCGAAAACCTGTCTCTTTGCTTCGGCAACGAAGGCATTTCCGGGGCCCACAATTTTATCAACCTTTGGAACAGTTTCGGTACCATAAGCTAAAGCCGCTATAGCCTGTGCTCCGCCAACCTTAAATATTCTATCAACTCCTGCAATCTTTGCTGCAGCTAAAATTACCGGATTTACCTTTCCGTCCACACAAGGAGGAGTTGTTATACAAATTTCTTTACATCCCGCTATTTTTGCAGGAACGCTATCCATAAGAACTGTTGATGGATAAGCGGCTGTACCTCCCGGTACATAAAGACCAACCTTTTCGATAGGTGTTACCTTTTGTCCCGTTACTACACCGTTTTTCTCACTAATAACAAAGCTGTTTCGAACCTGTTTTGAATGAAATTCTTTAATATTATCGCAAGCTTCACGAAGTATATCTAAAAACTTAGGTTCAACCGCATTAAAGGCTTCTTCAATTTCTTCCTCGGTAACCTCAAGGCTTTCAAGGTCTGCTTTATCAAACTTTTTAGAATACTCAAACAGAGCCTTATCACCGTTCTGTTTAACATTTTCAATTATATCGGTTACGATATCTGCAACATCAAGCTCGTTGTTTCCTCTGGCAAAAATCTCAGAATTTGAAACCTCATTGCATTTTAAGATTTTTATCATTTTTATCCTCTTTCCAATGATGATATTTCTTTTTTAATTTTCTCTATTCTTTCAGTTTTAAAGCTATAAGAAGCCTTATTTGAAATAAGCCTTGCGCTTATAGGTACTATCGTTTCATAGGGTGCAAGATCGTTTTCAAGCAATGTCTTTCCCGTTTCAACAATATCCACAATAACATCCGAAAGACCGAGAATTGGTGCTATTTCTATTGAACCGTTAAGGTGAATAATATCAATATCACGGCATTTTTCGGCATAGTATTTTTTTGCTATGTTTGAAAATTTGGTTGCAACACGAAGGGTTTTTGATGTATCATCCTTGAAATCGCTCTTAGCGGCAACTGCCATTCTGCATTTTCCAATATTCAAATCAAGAAGTTCAAAAACATCAGGCTCATATTCGAGCAAAATATCCTTACCCGCAACACCTATATCTGCCGCACCACGCTCTACATAGATAGCAACATCAGAAGGCTTAACCCAAAAATATCTTACCTTCTTTTCACTGTTTTCAAAAATAAGCTTACGGTTGTTTTCCTTGATTGGAGGACATTCAAATCCTGCCTTTTCAAACATATCGTATACCTTTTCACCAAGTCTACCCTTGGGTAAGGCAACGTTGATAAATCCGTCGTCCTCAATTTTTTCTTCATCAAGGCGCTGGAGCGTATCAAGATAAACTGCAAATCCGATAGCGGAAGATGTTCTGCCCATTTGTCTGAGAAGTTTATCATAACGTCCGCCGGAGAGCACCTGGTCGGTAATTCCGTTTATATAACCCTTGAATACAACTCCGCAATAATATCCGTCTGCCTTAATACCGGAAAAATCAATCTTGATTTTATCCGAAAAGCCCTTTTGGCACATTGCTTCATAGATTTTTGAAAGTTCCATTAACGAAGTCTTGGTTTTTTCGCCCTTAACTATCTCGGCAATTTTTTGAATATTGCAGTTATCCTTAATAAGAATATTAAGAGCATTAAACTGTTCGTCATCAGTAATATCTCTAAGAGCACCTGAATTTTTATCGCATATTGCTTTTATGACATTGTTTTTAACAGAGTCTTTGATATTATAATCCTCAAGTAAGCCTTCTACAAGACCCATATGAGATAAATTTACAACAAAATTCTCATTTATTAATTTAAGACTTTCAAATGCGAGCAAAACAACCTCTATAGAATTCTCTTCAGTTATATCGCCGATGCATTCAAGACCGGATTGCATAATTTCCTTGTATGTATGTGAAGAATCGGAAATTCTATAAACATTTTCGTTGTAATATACCTTTTGAACCAAGCCTTCCTTGTCGATAGAATTTTTAAGTATAGAAAGGGTTACGTCAGGCTTGAGAGCTAAAAGTTTACCATCCGTATCATTAAAGGTTATAACGCCTTGAGAAACCAAGAAATCTTTATTTTTCATATAAAGATCGTATTCTTCAAATTTACTCATCTTAAACTGAGTATAACCGTTTTTGCTATACAGCGCACGAAGAGCAAAAACAGCTTTTTCTTCATTTTTAAGTAAGCTTTCATCAATAGCCATTTAATTACCCTCCTTTTCTAACCTTTCAATAACCTTTTTATAACCGCCGTTTCCGTAATTAAGACAACGGCTTACTCTGCAAATAGTTGCAGTACTAGCACCCGTAAGCTTGTTAACCTCGGTATAATTCTTTCCGTTCTGAAGCTCGCAGGCAACCTCGAATCTTTGAGCCAAGGCCAGTATTTCCTGAACTGTGCAGATATCGTCAAAAAAGTTTTCACATTCCTTTTTATTTTCAAGCGACAATATCGCCTTATATAAGCGTTCAATTGATTTTTTGTTGTTTTTACACATAGCAAAACTTCTCCTATCGCTTTATTACTTTAGCATTTTATCACATCAGCGTACTAAAGTCAACACCCTAAAAGATTTTTTTGACATATTTATTTTTTTATGGTATATTTTAAGCGAATAATATATAATTTTGGTGATAAAATGAAATATTTGATTGCATCTGATATCCACGGTTCTGCGCACTATTGCAGATTATTAATTGAAAAAATAAAAGCAGAAAAGCCCGATAGAATAATACTGTTAGGTGATCTTTTATATCACGGTCCCCGTAACGATTTGCCGAAGGAATATAACCCTAAGCTGGTAATAGATATGCTTAATGGAATTAAGCATAACCTTTTATGTGTAAAAGGAAATTGTGAAGCTGATGTTGATCAAATGGTTTTAGAATTTCCCGTTATGGCTGATTATGCTATTATTGAAGCAAATAATAATTTAATTTTTGCTACCCACGGGCACAAATTTTCTGAAACTAATCCCCCGCCTCTTAAAAAGGGTGACTTTTTGCTGAACGGACATACCCATGTACCGAAATGCACCGCTCACGAAGATTTTATTTATTTGAATCCAGGCTCGGTTTCCATTCCAAAGGAAAACGGCCCTCACAGTTTTATGACCTTTGACGGGAAAGAGTTTTTATGGCACGATCTTGAAAACGGAAATGTTTATATGAACTATAAAATATAAGAAAATGACGGGAAATATCCCGTCATTTTTTATTTCAAAAATCCGTTAACTATCTGTTTTTCAGCCTCAGCCTCAGTAAGGCCCAATGTCATAAGTTTGATAAGCTGTTCACCTGCAATTTTTCCTATTGCCGCCTCATGAATAAGCGAAGCATCAATATGGTTAGCAGTAATCTCGGGTATAGCACTTACTACCGCATCATCCATAATAATAGCGTCACATTCTGTATGTCCCGAACAAAGATTATTACCATTGATTTTAGATAAAAATCTCTGCTTTGATTTATCCTTTGCAACCGAACGGGAAACAACATTTGCACTAGAATTTTTACCGTTTAAATCAACAGTGAAATCGGTTCCTGCAAATTGCTTTCCGTGAGTCATAAGCTTTTCGTGAATTATAAGCTTGGCATCCTCACCTAAAACAGCCTTGGTTATACGGTTGGTGGAATCAATACCCTTAATTTGGGTTGTTTCCATTTCCATATATCCGCCGTCTGCAATGTTTATAACAGTGGTGGGATTCATATTTTTCTCACCGTTACCGTCGCCATCGCCGTAATGCTTTTCTATATATTTTATTTTAGCATTCTTTCCTACGTAGAAGGTGTGAATTCCATCGTGCCTTGATTCTTTTTCACCGCAGTTATGGATTCCGCAACCCGCCATTATTGTAACATCGGCATCGTCACCAATATAAAAATCATTGAAAACCGTTTCGCTATAGTCGGTTTCGCTGATGATAACCGGAATGTGCACAGTTTCACCTTTTGTTCCTGGGCTGATTATTATATCAATTCCGGGCTTATCGGTCTTTGTCTTAATATCAATATTCTCCGTAACGGCTCTTGAATCAAGTTTACCGTTTGCTCTGATATTATAAGCACCCTTAGGAGTACCCTCAATATCCGCAATCATTTTAAGGAGGTCAAGTTCAATATTATTCATTATTCGTTACCTCCCAAAGAATCGGTTAAAACCTTACAGGCAGAGGCAGTTGCACCCAACAATTCGGGTAGAATTTCATCCTTTGTTCCCTCGGCTTTTATGTTACCGTTAGCAACAACAATAACCTTGTCTGCTATATTGAGAATTCTCTCCTGATGAGAAATTATGAGGATTGAGCCGCCTAAGGTGTTACGCATTTTCTCAAAAACTTTAATAAGGTTGTTAAAGCTCCAAAGGTCAATACCTGCCTCTGGCTCATCGAAAAGGGAAACCTTTGTTCCCCTTGCTAAAACGGTGGCAATTTCAATTCTCTTAAGCTCACCGCCCGAAAGGGATGCATTAACCTCACGGTTAATATAGTCCCTTGCGCAGAGACCTACCTGAGAAAGATAGTCACAAGCTTCATTAATGCTTATATCCTTACCTGAGGCAAGGCTTATAAGGTCATGAACAGTAATACCCTTGAAGCGAACAGGCTGCTGAAAAGCAAAGCTGATACCTTTTTTCGCCCTTTCGGTAATGGAAAGCTCGGTTATATCCTCACCGTCAAGATAAATTTTACCTTCGGTTGGGGTTATAATTCCTGCAATAATCTTAGCAAGTGTAGACTTTCCGCCACCATTAGGCCCTGTTATAACATTAAATCCTTCATCTATTTTCAGATTTATATTTTTTAGTATCTCTTTGCGACCATTTTCACCTTCAGCCGCAAAAGAAATTTCCTTGAGTTCTAACATTAGAATCCTCCAAAACAAATGAAATAACTATTGATACTATGATACCTTTTTTCTCGCCAAAAATCAACAATTTTATTAGAATAATTATTTGATTTAAAATAAAATATATGCTATACTTTTTAATTAGGGTGATACAATGAATATTATAAATACATTAGTAGAAGAATTTTCTTTAAAAAGCTATCAGGTTGAAAATACCGTGAAGCTTATTGATGAAGGAAATACCATTCCTTTTATAGCAAGATACCGTAAGGAAATGACCGGCTCTCTTGATGATCAGCTTTTAAGAGAACTATTTAACCGCCTTAATTATCTTAGAAATATGGATGAAACTCGTTCCAAAATCAAGGAATCTATCGAAGAGCAAGGTGCTCTTACTGAAGAATTATCCCTTGCTATTGATAATGCGAAAACTTTAGCAGAGCTTGAGGATTTATACCGTCCGTACAAGAAAAAGAGAAAGACCCGTGCTTCGGTTGCTAAAGAAAAGGGACTCGAACCTTTAGCTGAGCAAATCTACGAACAGGCTCCCGATTGCGATGAGCCTATTGTTATGGCAGAGAAATTCATTAATGAAGAACTCGGTGTTTCTTCTGCCGAAGATGCCTTGCAGGGAGCCATGGATATTATAGCCGAAAAGGTATCCGATGATGCAGATATCCGAAAGAGAATGCGCTTTGTTTGTTCTGCTCACGGCATACTCACCGTTAAGGGAGCTAAGGACGACCTTGATGTATATGAAATGTATGCCGATTATTCCGAGGCTGTATCAAAAATTGCCGACCACAGAATTCTCGCAATAAACCGAGGCGAAAAGGAAGAGTTTCTTAAGGTATCAATTAAATTTGACCAGGAAAAAGCTATGTTTATTATTGGTAAAAACCATATAAAACAGGGCTCCCCTGCTACCGAAACCGTTACAGCCGCCTGCGAGGATGCATATTCACGCTTGATTTTCCCATCAATAGAAAGAGAAATCCGCTCTGATTTGACAGAGAGGGCATCCAAAAATGCAATTAAGGTTTTCTCTTCAAACCTTAAACAGCTTCTTATGCAGCCTCCTATAAAGGATAAAATAACTATTGGTCTTGACCCCGGTTACAGAACGGGCTGTAAGGTTGCGGTTGTTGACGGAACGGGCAAGGTGCTTGATACCTCGGTAATATACCCTGCTCCTCCCCATAATAAAATCGATGAAGCAAAGAAAATAATTACTGATTTAGTTTTAAAACATAACGCCCAAATTTTTGCTATTGGTAACGGTACTGCAAGTCACGAAACCGAAGTGTTTGCCGCCGACTTAATCAAAGAATTAGGCAAGGATATTTCCTATATGGTAGTTAGTGAAGCGGGAGCCAGTGTATACTCTGCATCAAAGCTTGCTGCGGCAGAATTCCCTGAATTTGATGTATCGTTGCGAAGCGCAGTATCTATTGCAAGAAGACTTCAGGACCCACTTGCAGAATTAGTTAAAATTGACCCCAAAGCAATAGGTGTTGGTCAGTATCAGCATGATATGCCACCTGCTCAACTGGGCACCGCTCTTGACGGTGTTGTAGAAAACTGTGTTAACTCGGTGGGTGTTGACCTCAACAGTGCTTCTGCTGAGCTCTTATCCCATATTGCCGGTTTATCTTCTGCCGTTGCAAAAAATGTTGTTTTATACCGAGATGATAACGGAAAATTCAATTCAAGAAGCGAGCTAAAAAAAGTTTCTAAGCTCGGTCCTAAATCCTTCGAGCAGTGCGCAGGCTTCTTACGAATTGCTGACGGTAAAGAACCACTCGATAACACAGGAGTTCACCCTGAAAGCTATGGTGCCGCTAATAAACTTTTAAAGTTATGCGGATATTCTGACAATAATCTTTCTAACATCCAAATCAGAGCAACTGCTGCGGGTTACGGATTAGAAAAATTGGCTGAGGAGCTTGAAATTGGTGTTCCTACACTTAATGATATAATCAACGAGCTTGAACGTCCGGGCAGAGACCCTCGTGAAGAGCTACCTCCACCCTTACTCAGAAAGGACATTATGTCTATGGAGGATTTAAAGGTTGGTATGGAGCTTACGGGCACTGTGCGTAATGTTATAGATTTTGGCGCATTTGTGGATATTGGCGTTCATCAGGATGGTTTAGTTCACATTTCGCAGATAACCGACCGCTTTATAAAGCATCCTTCCGAGGCTTTAAAGGTTGGCGATGTTGTTAAGGTTTGGGTGCTTGGAGTTGATGTTCCTAAAAAGAGAATTTCCCTTACCATGAGGAAGGAAAAGGTCAACTATGAAAAGGAATAATCTGAAAGGCAGTATAATTCTTGCCAGTGCGGCTCTTATCTGGGGACTTGCCTTTGTTGCTCAAAGTGATGCCGCTAAAACTATCCCCTCTTTTTTCTTTAATTCTCTGCGCTCTTTTATTGGTTCTGCATTTTTGTGTTGTTTTATTTTAATCAAGGATAAGAAAAATAATATTCCTCTTTTTCCAAAGGAAGAAAACAGCAAGAAAGATTTATTAACAGGCGGAATTATATGTGGTATCTTCTTATCAATTTCCATCAATTTTCAGCAATTTGGCATCGCTGCCTACCCTGAAGGTGTTGCTAGTGAAGCCCGTTCAGGCTTCTTAACCGCTCTTTATGTAATACTTGTACCTATTTTTTCTGTCTTTAAGAAGAATAAAATTTCGGCAAAGGTTTGGCTTGGCGTTTTAATTGCTATTTTCGGCATTTATATGCTTTGCCTTACAGACGGAATTAATGGCATTTATCTCGGTGATATTCTCGTATTCGCATGTGCTATTTGCTTTACCTTCCATATAATGTGTGTGGATTTCTTTGTAGAAAAGGTTGACGGAATCCGCTTATCAATGCTTCAGTTTTTCATATGCGGTATTATTTCAGGCATTTTGGCATTTATATTTGAAATCGACAAAATTTCTTTACAAAACATTATAGGTGCCGCTATACCGATACTTTATCTCGGCATAATGTCAAGCGGTGTTGCTTACACAATGCAAATAATCGGTCAAAAATATGCCGAACCCACAATAGCCTCCATTTCAATGAGTCTTGAAAGTGTATTTGCCGCATTGGGCGGTTGGCTGATTTCGGGGAATTCTCTATCTGTTCGTGAAATAATAGGCTGTACCCTCGTTTTTATCGCTATTATAGTGGCACAGCTTCCATCATTAAAAACAAAAAACAAGTCTTGATAATCAAGACTTGTTTTTTAATTCTTCTAAAAATTCTCCGATGCGCTTTATTGCTTCTTTGATATGCTCTGTTGAATAACAATAGGAAGCTCGGAAAAATCCTTCGCCGCTATCGCCAAACGCAGTACCCGGAACAACTGCAACATTTTTACTGTAAAGCAATTTTTCACAGAATTCCTCACTGGTCATTCCTGTGCACTTAATAGATGGGAATGCATAGAAAGCTCCTTTAGGCTCACGGCACTCAAGACCGATTTCATTAAAGCCGTTAACCATAAGTCTGCGGCGCATATTGTATTCCTTAACCATGCGCCCAACCTCATCATCACAATGGCGAAGTGCCTCTATAGCAGCATATTGAGAGGTTGTTGGGGCACACATAATTGCAAACTGATGAATCTTGGTCATCTGAGAAAGAATTTCTTTTGGTCCACAAGCAAAGCCCATACGCCAACCCGTCATAGAAAATGACTTGGAGAAGCCGTTAACCGTTATCGTTCTTTCCCACATTCCTTCGATAGACGCCATAGATACATGACAACTGCCGAATGTAAGCTCAGAATATATTTCATCGGATAAAACTAATATGTTAGTATCTTTTAAAACCTCTGCTATAGCCTGCAAATCACGCTTTTCCATTATTGCACCTGTGGGGTTGCAGGGATACGGCAGAATAAGCACCTTGGTTTTATCCGTAATAGCTTTTCTTAGCTCATCAGGGGTAATTTTAAAATCGTTTTCTGCCTTCGTTTCAATAATTACGGGGATTCCCCCAACAAGCCTTGTTATGGGCTCATAACAAACATAGCTCGGTTGTGGGATTATAACCTCATCTCCCGGATTAACCGTTGCTCTGATACAACCGTCAATAGCTTCACTGCCACCAACTGTAATTAGTATCTCATCCTTAGGGCAATATTCAACAGAATATTTTCTCTTCATATACCGTGATATTTCTTCACGAAGTTCATTAAGACCTGAGTTGGAGGTATATTTTGTCTTACCGCTTTGAAGGGAGTTGATTCCCTCTTTTCTTATCTGCCAGGGAGTTTGAAAATCGGGCTCTCCAACACCTAAGGATATAACATTATCCATCGTTGCGGCAATATCAAAAAATTTACGAATTCCGGAAGGCTTGATCTCGGTAACAGCAGAATTTAAAATCTTACTGTAGTCAATCATATCCAGAACTGCCCCCTATCATCCTGCTCAGTATCAACAAGAGCAACATCCATTTCCTTATATCTTCTCATAACAAAGTGAGTAGTTGTGGATGTAACGCTATCGATAGTAGCCAGCTCTTTAGCAACAAATTTTGCAATATCGTGAAGGGTCTTACCCTTAACAACAACATTAAGGTCATAAACGCCTGACATAAGATAAACAGACTCAACCTCATCATATTTCATTATCTTTTCTGCAACCTCTTCAAAGCCAAGACCTGCCTTAGGCACTACATTGAGTTCAATAATTGCCGAAACGTAAGCGCTATCAAGCTTTTCCCAATCTATAACGGCCTTATATCCTTTTATAAGACCATCTTTTTCGAGTTCTGCTATTGCGCTTTCTACATCTTTTTCAGCTAT
>JAFPAV010000072.1 GCA_017390725.1 Clostridia bacterium
TATTAAGTAATAGGTAATAGTGAATAGTGAAAAAGTATCCCATACCTTATTATTCGTTTTTGACCTCTAGATTTTACACGGCGAGGTCAACCGAGGCGGAGCTTGCTTTCAGATAAATCTTACTTCACGCTTTTTCCACAAACCTTATTATACAATTAAATTTCTTTCATGTCAACCTGATTAATACTTTAAATAAGTAATAATTTACCATTAAAAGGTTGCTTTATAGTTGCTAATAGATTATAATTAGATGCGCAATCGCTTTAAGGGGGTCTTTGTTATGGAGATTATTAACCTTATAATCAAAATTATAAATAACATTACAAAATTCGTTAATTTCTTATATAAATACCGCACCGTTTATACGCTGACAGGTCTTGTTGCAACAAGAAAATTCAAGCCGGCACAAAACCTACACAAATACGCTGTTCTCATCGCTGCTCGTAACGAAGAAACCGTTATCGGTAATCTTATAGATAGTATCAGGCAACAGGATTATCCTTCTGAGCTTGTAGATATCTTTGTTGTGGCAGATAACAGTGATGACCGCACCTATGAAATTGCAAAATCCTTGGGAGCTAAATGCTATGAACGAAAGGATACCGAGCATCGCACTAAGGGATTTGCATTACAGTATCTGGTGGAATGCATACGGAGAGATTATGGAATTGATTCATACGAAGGATATTTTATTTTTGATGCAGATAACCTACTAAAATCAGATTTTATATCAAGAATGAACGATTCCTTTGATGCAGGAGAAAAAATTATAACCTCATACCGTAATACTAAAAATTTTGGGGATAACTGGATATCCGCTTCATACGGTATACATTGGCTTCGTACAATACGAAACGAGCACCGTGCCCGTTCTCTTTTCCACCTTGCAACCAGAATTCAGGGAACCGGTTTTCTCTTTTCCTGGGAGCTGATAAAGAACGGTTGGAATTATACCTCCCTTACTGAAGACCGTGCCTTTTGCGCCGATGCAGTGGCTCAGGGTTATAAAATTTCTTATAACAATGAAGCAGAATTTTATGATGAGCAACCCATCAGTATTAAAATTGCTATGCGTCAACGTATAAGATGGGCGAAGGGACATCTTCAGGCATTAGCCGAAACGGGACCATCTCTTTTAAAGCATATTTTTTATATTGATAAATCGGTTAAGGTTGCAGAAGACAGTGCTCCTTTATGGAAAAAGATTATAAATAATCTTCGTCTTCGTTTTATGAGCTTTGATATGTTGACGGTGGTATTCCCCCGCTCCCTTATGCTTCTGTTTAAGAAAATTATCGTTTATATTTTAAGAGCTGTTTTAATATTTACCACGGGAAAAGTTTTCAGCGTTGGACTTGCCCCAGAGCTACTTAGAGATATCCTCAAGCTTTTTGGAATTACCCCTGTGGCAGACGGTGATTTTTCGGCCCTGGTATTACTAACTGCCTTCACACTTGCCTGGACCCTTGACACATACATTAACAACATAATATTAGCCGCCTATATATTCATAATTGAACACAAAAGAATTTTACCTATTAAATGGTATAAAAAAATATGGTTTTGCCTGACCTTCCCTATTTTTGATCTTATAGGTAAACTATCCTTATGCATTGCTTTATTTAAAAGAGTTGAATGGAAGCCTATTCCCCATAATGCCTCTATAAGCATTTCAGAGCTGAACAACGAACATTGAAACCTTTTATTGAGTTTTATCCACCTTTTTGGTATAATACTAATATAAAGGTGGTGATGGCTGTTTGTCAGGCTTTACTCGAAAAATTTATGATACCTTTTTTAATATCCGTTTTTTAAAGTTTTGCTTAGCAGGTATCGTTAATACCTTTAATGCCGCTTTCTTTTCCTGGCTTACCAGCCTTTTCCTTCAGGATAACCTTGCGGCTGTTGCAGGCTATATAATATCCCTTTCAATAAATTTTTACCTTAACAGCACACTTGTTTTTAAAAGGCGGTTAAATCTGAGAAGCTATTTACGTTTTCTAATCTCATATATACCCAATTTCTTGATATATTTCCTTGTAACATTTATTACCATCAATACTCTTAATCTACCACAATTCTGGGGAACGGTTCTGGCTGCTGTTACCGGCGGACCCATAACCTTTATAATAATTAAATTTTACGCCTTTGGCAAAACAAATAAAAAGACCGATTTGAATTAACAAATCGGTCTTTTTTTATAATGATTATACTAAAATATAAAACAGAATGGCTACCCACTGAAGTATACTTCCTATTACAACAAATATATGGAATACCGAGTGAATATATCTGTGACCGCCCTTGGCGGCAACACCGTAAAAAACGGCGCCTACTGTATAAGAAATTCCTCCTGCTAACAGCCACATAAACGCCTTCATTCCCATTGCAGAAATTGCGGCTTTTCCTGTTAATATTATGCACCAGCCCTGAGCAAGATAGCAGATAATTGAAAATATGTTATATTTCTTCAAATCAATTGCGTTAAGGGTAATTCCCAGAGCCGAAACGCCCCACACAATGCCAAAAACGGTCCATCCGAGAGCCGTATTGTAGCTACGAAGAGAGGTAAGAGCAATAGGCGTATATGTTCCTGCTATAAGAATAAATATGGAGCAATGGTCAATTACCTGCATAACCTTTTTCGCCATCGGCGGTATAAGACCGTGATACACACTGGAAACCGTATACAATATCACCATTGAAAATCCGTATATGAAAGCTCCCACTATCTGATATGCATCCCAATTAAGAAAGGCTCTTATAACACAGGTGGCGAGCGCTATTACTCCAAAGCCGCCACCCACTATGTGGGATACCATATTAAAAATCTCTTCGCCACGGGTGTAATCAGGCAAAATCCTATCAATTAATTTTGTTCTTTTCATACTCTAATTCCTTGCCTTTGATTTCTTTTGCCATTATACATCATTTACATAAAAAAATAAAGTAATATTATGTAAATCAGCAAAAAAATAATCAAAAATTTTTTTGTTTAGTTTTTTTAACTTTTTCATTAAAATCTTACAAATTTTTACGCAAAAATTAGGCATTATAAAATGTCGAAAAATGTAAATTTGCTTTACATAATTTTTTTATTCATTTTACGGCTCGTAGCTCACTTTTTCCACTTTTCCACCTACTTTTCCACCGAAAAAAAATAAATTTTGCTTTCAAATTGCCTGTTTGCCTTTAAAATTGTTAATAACTTTGTGGAAAAGTGGAAAAATTTTTTAGGTTAAATCGGTTTACATAACGACATTTTTGCAGTCATTTATGCTTTGTTACAAAGTTGTAACAAAGAGGTTTACATAAGTATATAAATTAACGCTAAAAGTAAAGTTTTGTCACCATTTTCACTGAGCAAAAGTAACAAAAGCCCTATGATAACCGCCATATCGGAATCCTTCTTAAACATATCTAAAAAGGGTATTCCAAAACCCGCATTTTTATGCATCGTAGTATCTTTATTTTCATCGGGTATCAGTTCTTTTTGCTGAGTGGTATTATTTGCGCCGTTAACCCTCACAAAAGACGGTGCGGGTGGCATTTTATGTCTTTCCTGTGGAACAGATGAGCGCATATTCATCTCCCTCATACGCTGGACTGCCGCATTGCTCTGTTTGAAAAACTCCTCTTTTGACATATTTTCCACCCTTAGCACCCCCTATTATAACTTAAATAAACCGCTATCCTTTAGAAGCGGCAAAATCTCGATAAGCTTTAAAATTTTTATCGCTGTATCAACCTTTTCTCTCCTGGGCTCGCTCAGATGAGGCTTAAGGGCTGTGAGAAGCTGAGTTCTCGTATCATTTCCCTGACTTTTAAAACGGGACATAATATTCATCATCATTTTAAGCTCTTCACCGCCGAGAGCAGGTGCTTGTGCGGGAACGTTACTCTTTTCATCACCACCAAGGATGCTCTCCGCCATCTGCCTTACCCTGTTCATACTCTCAGGGTCATTTAATATTTCCGCTAACTTTTCACCTAAATCCTCCATTACTTTCCACCCTTACCTAAAAAGCTGTTGATAATATCATTTACCTGAGGGTTTTTAAGCAAAGCTTTAAGGGAATCCTTATCGTTCAGTATATTCATAATTTTATTTTTATCATTTTCGGGTAATGCCGAAACGAGAGATGATATATCCTCGTTTTCTGCCGCCTTTTTAATTTTTTCCATATCCATTTTGCCGCCCGATGCCCTTGCAAGTTCATTTAAAAGTTTATCCTTATCAATATTAGCCATTGTTTTCTCCCCTGTTGTTCAATATAATATAATATGTATTACATAATATGCCTATTAAGGTAAAAAAAGACATTGTGAGTGGTTAGCCAAAGCATTCAAACTCGAATCAGATTTTGAAACACGAATTTTACGCTGTGACTTCGTTAAAATACTCGTCAATCCGACAGGATTGACTGCGTTTTGTGCCTCGTACAACAAAAATTCGTTATTTACAAAATTTTACAACCTTAAAGGTGCGATTTTTTTAGTGAATTTTGGTGAAACGAGGCGCATAAGGCTAACGCCTATGTGGCGAGATGAGCCGAAAGATGCCTAAAAATCGCCCTTTAAGGCTGGTTCAAGTTTAAATGCTTTGGCTATATTGCGCATTTTAGTTATATCGGATTCCCACCGAAATCAAAGGGTTGTAGATAAAATAATTCAGGGTCAGCCTTCAGCTGAGCACGTATTTTTTCTCGGGGACAATACCGATGATATTGAAGATTTTATTTACATGTATCCCGAAAAGAGCTTTCATATAGTAAGCGGTAACTGTGATTTTTCTTCCCACTTCAAGTCCACCGATACGATAACCATTGATAACAAAAAAATACTGTTTACCCACGGTCATACTTTAGGCGTTAAGTATTCTCTGCAGGGTATTATTACTAAAGCAAAGGAAGAAAACTGCCACATTGCCCTTTACGGACACACCCACATATCCCGTACATTATATGAAGACGGCCTTTGGATTGTTAACCCCGGCTCCTGTTCCCGTCCCCGGGATTCTTCCCCCTCCTATGCGGTTATAGATATAACCGAAAAAGGAATAATGCCCATCATCATAAATATATAAAAAATACCGATACTCCCGTATCGGTATTTTTTTATTAAATACTTATTGTAAATGCAAAATGTATATCCTTTTCACTAAGCTTGTATTTATCATCCAAAGCAGGCCCGCAGGATGCAGAGCCTATACCTGAAGATTTATAATCAATCTTAACGTGGGTTCCGTCAGACTTTTCAAGCTCATCGGTATGAGAGGCGGCATGTATCTGCCTTGTGCTGTTGTGAAGAACAGATATCTCCATCTCCTCATCGGCGGTAAAGGTAAATGAATTTTCCATTTTAAGTTGCTTTACCGAGGTATGATTTCCGTGCTCTTGGGGACGGACATAATTAACATATTCCTCATCTGCACAGCTTTCATGCCACTTGATTTCGCCGTGATGAGTCATATCGCAATAGCTCTCAAGAGGGCCGTTACCGTAATATGAAAACTTATCGGTATCAAAAGGAAGCTTAAATTCAAAACCGAGCCTTGGCAACCATACTACATTTTCTCTGATTTTTCCATTAAGGTCTACCTTAATACTACCGTTTGTAAAAAACTCTAATGTTAGGGTATATCTGAAGAAGGGAGCCCTTGATACTCCAGCTGCCGAGCACTCGGCTATTAGCTTATTGCCTATGATCTCGGTATTATAAACCTTGGTAAATACACAGTCAAAATTTTCACCCTGCCAAATATTTACATTAAGCCATAAGGCCTTCATTTTGCTATCATTATCGGTGCCGGCTCTCCAAAAGGAAAGTCCTGTAGGCTCTAAAAGCTGTTCCTTACCCTTTATAACCATACTGATAAAGCCACCGTAAGCTGCCGAAAACACATATTTAAAGCCTTCGCCTTCGGCTATTATATTATTTCTCTCTTGAGTAAGGGCTATACCCTCGGCGTTTATTTCTTCCCTTATAATCTCCGTGGGAATGGTTTCGTTTAAAATACCCATAACCGTTCCGTTTTTATCAAGCATTTTAACGCAAATATTACATCCCAGCTTACACCTCGCAGGCAATATTGCGGATGGCGCTATGCTGAAGCTCTCACGGGGCTTAATATTTGCGCTGATAAGCTTTTTCTCTACTATCTCACCGTCACAGTTTATTTCGTATTCAAAGGTGTAATTATCAAACGAAGTGAAATCGAAGCGATTTGTAACGGTTAGTTTGCCATCTTCCCATTTTATGCGGTAGGGCGCATAAGCAGAGCGCACCTCATAGCTTCCGGGTTTTAGGCTTCTATCGGAGAACACCATACCGTCACAACAGAAATTACCATCCTGCGTGAGCTCACCCTCAAAATCGCCGCCGTATTTCTGAACACCGTCAATAAGCACCGTATGGTCTGCCCACTCCCAGATACAACCGCCTATAAGCTTTTTACGGCTGTAAAAGGTTTCAACATAATCCCATATATCTCCCGGGCCGTTACCCATAGCATGAGCATATTCGCAAAGAAAGATGGGTTGCTTCATATCCTCGGAATCTGCTCGCTGTATAAGTTCCTCAATAGGAGTGTACATTCTCGAATAAACATCAGTTCTCTTGTGATCTTCACCGGCAGAGCCCTGCTCATGATGAATAAGGCGCTGTTTATCCCTTGCTTTCACCCAATCCATCATAGCATCGAAATTCTCACCGTGATTGCTCTCATTACCCATGGACCACATAATTATAGAGGTGTGAATCTTATCTCTATGATAAGCCCTTGCTATACGCTCAATATGCTCCTTTTTCCAATCTGGATTCTTACAGGGCCAATCTGTGGAATCATCATAAACATAACCCACATTTGCAAAGCGACGCAAAACTCCGTGGGTTTCAATATCGGTTTCAAGCACCACATAAAAGCCCATTTCATCGCAAAAATCAAGAAATCTCGGTGTGGGCGGATAGTGGGCTGTGCGGATGGTATTTATATTAAGCTTTTTCATAAGCTCAAGGTCACGTATAATATCCGAATCGGTCATACTCCAGCCGTTAGCTGGGTGGGTATCGTGATGGTTAACACCCTTAAGCTTAACCGATACACCGTTTATAAGAAGCTCACCATCCTCATTAATTTCGATAGTTCTAAAGCCTATTTTACGGGTAATAATTTCACCCGCACACTTAAATTTAACGGTATAAAGATAGGGGGTTTCCGCATTCCAAAGAACGGGATTCGATATTTCAATTCCACATTCTCCTTCGGCACAAGGTATTTCTGCTATAAGATTTTCACCGTCATAAACCGAGATATCGCATATCCTATCGGTCTTGCAAACAATGCGGTTGCCCTCGGTTTTCATATCTATATCAAAAATATGACCTTCGGGACGGGAAAGAACATAAACATCACGGAAAATTCCATTAAAACGGAATTGGTCCTGATCCTCAAGATAACTGCCGCAACACCATTTATAAACATAAACCAGAACGGTGTTTTCACCCTCGGTTACAAAATTTGAAATATCAAATTCAGCCTCGAGTCGGCTTCCCTGAGTGAAGCCTACATATTTTCCGTTTATAAAAAGCTTTGCGCAGGAGGAAACCCCCTCGAAAACTATATAGGTTTTTCTGTTTGTATTGTTAACGGTAAATTCCCTTTCATAAACGCCCACAGGGTTTATATCAGGAACATAGGGCATATCAAAGGGATAGGGATAATTAATATTTGAATAATTAGGATTTTCATATCCCCTTGCCTGCCAGCAGGAGGGAACATCAATTGTATCGGTGAAATTAATTTCATCAGATATATCACCGTCTGCAAAAAAGGCAAACTTCCACACACCGTTAAGGGTTGTGCAAACAGCCTCCCCTGACGGAATATACCAGCTGCGAGGAGCCATTCTGCCCTCGCTTGTTTTATTAGGATTTTCATACCATCTCATAAAGACACCCCTTAGGTCTTTTTTATATACAGATTTTACCACATTGTTGTAAAAAAGAAAAGCATAATTTAGGAATTTTCAAGGCGGTATTTCGCCGGCGTTATCCCTATATGCTTTTTAAAAGCTCTGTTAAAGGTGCGAATGGTTGAAAATCCGCACATGCCGGAAATTTCCGTTATGGTTAACTCGGTTGAAACAAGTAAATTTGCGGCTTCATTTATTCTTAGCATATTTAAATAATTGCAAAAGCCAATTTTAATCTTTTCTGAAAAAATATGGGATAACCTACTCTCACTTATATGAAGCGCCCTTGCGGTGCTTTTAAGACTTATCTTATCATGATAATTGCTTTCACAGTAATTAAGGATATCTGCCACAACATCAGCTCCGCCCGATTTATGCTTTGTCAGCTCACATCCCTCAAGCAACTTACCCGTAAGTAGAAGCAACCATCCTTTCTGAAGCTGTTGCGAGCTGTTGTGATATTCACATAAGGCGGTTTCCATTATTTTATTGAAACCGCTTTTTTCTAAGACTTCTTTTTTTACAATGGGAGATATGGAAACAAATTCTTTGAAAGTTTTTTTAAATTCGGGCAAAACCGATGTTTCAAAAATCAGCACCGCACTGTCAACAGTTCCTATATCGTTATAGCTATGTATCTGATTAGGGAATACCACCACCGCTTCGCCTTGGGATACGGTATAGGTGTTACCGTCTATAACACACTGCGCCTTTCCTTTTAGTATAACTATTATCTCAACCGCAGGATGAAAATGGGTTGGAAAGGTTACGGCGTCTCTTGTATAAAGCACCACATCCATATTTCTTTTCTCATAAAAAGCCTTCATCACATCACCTTTAGCATTTTTTGTCCTAAAATATCGGGTATATGTCTTGTATAATAGCACAAAATGTCCTATTATACAAGTATAAATTAAATCCAGAGGAGGATTTTTTATGGAAAAGTACACAAGATTTAAATTTCAACCCTGTCTTCCCTTAGGAGCTGACGGCAAGAGGGTAACTGCCTCGGTAGAACATGCCCTTGTTTCAAAACAAGCGGCAAGTGAGGGTATGGTGTTGCTCAAAAACGAAAATGGCGCATTACCCCTTAAAAAGGGTGAAAAAATTGCCCTTTTCGGTAAATGCAGTATTGCCATTTACGAGGGTGGCGGCGGAAGCGGCGAGATACATACCCCCTATAAGAAAAATATCTTTGACGGTTTTGTGGAGAAAGAACAGGAAGAAAAAATTTCTCTTTACACCGGAAACAAAGGCTTTTATGAAGAATATATAAAAAAAGAAACCAAGCGCATTGCAGAACACTGTTCATCTGATGAAATAAATGCTTTGCCTATGGGAGAAGAAAAAATAAAGAGAACCTATGATTTTTATAACGAAATTCAAATATGCGAACCTAATCTACCTGTTGAGTATATAAAGGAAGCTTCACAAAATGCCGATACCGCTATAATAACTATTGGAAGGATTTCCACCGAAGGTCATGACCGCAAGGCTGTTGCAGGTGACTATTACCTCTCAGATACCGAAAAGAAACTTATTGATAATGTAAGTAAACATTTTAGTAAGGTTGTAATTGTTCTCAATATAACCGGTGTTACCGATTTAGAATATATCGCAGAAAACCCGAAGGTTTCTGCCATACTCGTAAGCTGGTTTGGCGGAATGGAGGGTGGAAGCGCCGTTGCCGATATTCTTTGCGGCGATGTTAACCCCTCGGGAAAGCTTGCCGACACAATACCTAAATCATACGATTTTTATCCCACCAAGGATACCTTCGAGGAATCATGGGAATATATGAACTATATCGATGATATTTATGTGGGTTACAGATATTTTGAAACCATACCCGGTGCTCAGAATAATGTAAGATATCCCTTTGGTTTCGGACTTTCCTATACTGATTTTAAAATATCAAATATAATTGCGGGCGAAGAAAACGGGCTCATCACTCTAAGCGCCACAGTTGAAAACACAGGAAAATATGCTGGCAAAGAGGTTGTTCAGGTTTATTATTCCGCTCCCCAAGGTCTGCTTGGCAAACCCGCAAAGCAGCTTATAGGCTACAAAAAAACCAAGCTTTTAGAACCAGGCGAAAGGGAAACGGTTGCTATTAGCTTTAAAGTATCCGATATGGCAAGCTTTGATGACCTTGGAAAAATAGAAAAAAGCGCTTACATACTCGAAAAAGGCGATTATGAAATCTATGTTGGCAACAGTGTTAGAAATTGCGAAAAGAAATATGTATATACCGCAGTCGAAGATACCGTAACCGAAAAGCTTTCTTCCCTTTGCCCTCCCTGCAAGCTGGAAAAGAGAATGCTCTCAAACGGCAGTTTTGAAGAGCTTCCCTTAAGAGAAGAAAACTTTACCTTTGGAGTTAACACACCCATAACCGCAAAGGCTCCCGAAAAGGAAGTCAGCTTTGAAAAGGTTGGCGAGGATATAACTCTCGATGAATTTATCGCTCAGCTAAGTTGTGATGAGCTTATTGATTTGGTGGGCGGACATCCAAGCACCGGCGTTGCAGACACCGGCTGTTTCGGCGCAAATGAAAAATGGGGAATCCCCGCTGTTCCTACGGCTGACGGTCCCGCAGGACTTCGTATAATACCCAACCGCCAGGTTAAAACCACTGCATACCCCTCAGGTACACTTCTCGCCTGCACCTGGAATCCCGACATTATCTATAAAGTAGGAGAATGTGCGGCAAAAGAGGTTAAGGAGAATAACATCGGCGTTTGGCTTACCCCTGCTCTTAATATTCACACCAATCCTCTTTGCGGCAGAAACTTTGAATATTTTTCTGAGGATCCCTTTATTGCAGGTAAAGCAGCGGCAGCACTTACTAAGGGCGTACAGTCACAAAAAATAGCCGTTTCAGCCAAGCACTTTGCCGCCAACAATAAGGAGGTAAACCGCTGTTGCATTGATTCAAGAATATCGGAAAGGGCACTTAGAGAAATATATCTTAAGGGCTTTGAAATATGCGTTAAGGAGGCGGACCCCTGGACAATTATGACCTCCTATAATCTTATAAACGGCTGTCACACCTCCGAAAGCTACGACCTCATTACAGGAATTCTCCGGAACGAATGGGGCTTTAGTGGTATGATAACTACCGACTGGGGCGTTAAGAATGACCCCGTTAAGGAGGTTAAAGCCGGCAACGATATTAAGATGCATGTTGGTTATCCCGATGACCTTAAAAATGCACTGAATGACGGTAGCCTTTCAAGGGCTGACCTTGAAGTCTGCGCAAGAAGAATTTTAGAAATGTTCTTAAAGTTGATTTAATTTCTTTGCAACTCACCCTTGTCCCGATTTTGGCATATATTGGGGTGGAGGTGAAGAATTTATGACCAACTGTAATTGCAGATATAACTGCATTGACCTTGCCATAGTTGCAAGTATAATCATAGGAATAATAGCTGCAGCACTTAGCGTTACGGGTGTTATAGCCCTTACCCCTGCCTTCCTTTGGGTTGTGGGCGGTATAGCTGTTGTTTACCTTGCAGTAGTCCTCGTTATAGCGGCTTTCCGTGGATTTTGCGGATGCCGTCAGATACTTTCCGTTTTGCTTGTAGGTATTATTGGAACGATTTTAACATCGGTTATTCTCCTCGCTATATCCTTTGCTGTTACAAGCATAATCGGTACCATAATTGTAGGCTTACTGATAATCTTTGCTTCACTGATATTCACTGCAACCGCTTGTCTTGCTAGATGCTTTGCAAGATGCACCGATGAGGATTAAAAACCAAAACAAAAAAATCCCCCTTTGGGGGATTTTTTTATATAATTCTTGTTATATCGGAAAAAAGGATTTATAATATATTCAGGTGATTCAAATGCTTAAAAGATTTCTTCATTATTATAAGCCACACAAGAAAATTTTCACTCTTGATATGCTGGCATCCTTTTTATCGGCTCTTATAGGCCTTGTTTACCCTATTGTTACAAGAAGAATGCTTAATGACCTTATCCCTAATAAAAATTATCTGATGATAGTGGTTTTCGGAATAGGCCTTTTAGTTCTTTATTTTATTTGTATGCTTCTGCAGTATTTTATTCAGTATCAAGGGCATATAATGGGTGTTAAAATGCAGGCCCAGATGCGCAGTGATATGTTCCGCCATCTGCAAAAACTACCCTTCAGCTTTTACGATAATCACGAAACGGGAAAGATAATGTCGAGGATGACTAACGATCTTTTCGATATCACCGAGCTTGCCCACCACGGCCCCGAAAACGTTATCATTTCCTCCATTTCGGTTATAATCGCCTTTACATACCTTGCAACCATAAACATATGGCTTTCTTTAATCGTTTTTGCCTGTGTTCCCTTACTTATTTTCATATCCTCAAAGACAAGAAAGAAAATGAAGGAAGCTTTTAAGGCAAGCAAACAGGCTGTTGCCACAATTAATGCATCTCTGCAAAGCAGTATTTCAGGAATAAGGGTTACAAAGGCATTTACCAACTCAGAAAAAGAAATAGAAAAATTTGAAGAAGGTAACTCAAAATTTAAGGAAGCAAGCCGAGATGCTTACAAGGCTATGGGACAGTTCCATTCCTCCACAACCTTTATAACAAATATTTTTAATGTTGTTGTTCTCATAGCAGGCGGTCTTTTCCTTTATGACGGCAAGATAAACTTTGCCGATTATTCCGCCTTTATAGTATCGGTTAATCTCTTTATATCTCCCATAACAACTCTAATTCGATTTATGGAATCCTTCCAGAACGGTGTTACGGGATTTGAAAGATTTATTGAAATTCTTGATACTCCCCCCGAGGTTGAAAAATTTGACGCTAAACCCGTTGACCGCTTAAACGGTAACATCAGCTTCCGCAATGTTTCCTGTAGTTACTCTGAGGGCAAGGAAGTACTTAAGGGGGTTAATCTCGAAATAAAACAGGGAGAAACCTTTGCCCTTGTAGGACCGAGTGGCGGCGGAAAAACCACCGCTTGCCACCTTATACCTCATTTTTATGAAATTGATTCGGGTGAAATACTGATAGACGGAATTAATATATGCGACCTCACCCTCGAAAGCTTACGCAAAAACATCGGTATTGTTCAGCAGGATATATACCTTTTCAACTCCAGTATCAGAGATAATATTCTTTACGGATGCTACGGTGCTACCGAGGAGGAAATTATTGATGCGGCAAAGAAAGCCGACATACACGACTATATAATGAGTCTTGAAAATGGATACGACACGGTAATAGGTGAGCGTGGAGTCCGTCTTTCGGGAGGACAGAAGCAACGCCTTTGCATTGCCCGTGTTTTCCTTAAAAATCCGCCTATTCTTATTCTCGATGAAGCCACAAGTGCTCTTGACAGTATAACCGAAATTATGATACAAAAATCCTTAGAGGAGTTATGTCGAGGCAGAACAACCATAGTTGTTGCCCACAGATTATCCACCATAAAAAATGCGGATAAAATAGCCGTTATTGCCGATGGCTCTGTTAAGGAGGAGGGCACCCATTCCAAACTAATAGAAAATAAGGGAATATATGCCGAGCTTTACAGTCAGCAATACAGTGAAAATAACATATAAAAAAGCCGTCTTTTAAGACGGCTTTTCTCATATATATATCACAGGTGGTGAAATTTATGAGACAAAAAATAAAAAGTTATGTTATTTCGATTGCTATTGCCCTTGCAGTTGGCGGATTATCGGCATTTCTTACCCGAAACAGTATGGATTTATACGAAACTATTATTACCCCTCCCCTTGCTCCTCCTTCTATTTTATTTCCTATAGTATGGACAATGCTTTTTATCCTAATGGGTATTAGTGCGGCTATGATTTACAATACAGATTCCGCTCCCAAGCCTCAGCGCAAATCTGCCCTATATACCTATGCATTAAGTCTTGTTTTCAACTTTTTCTGGAGTATTATTTTCTTTAATAAAAGGGCTTTTCTTTTCGCATTTATCTGGTTACTCATATTACTTTTCCTTATAATCAGAACTATAATGAAATACCGCAAAATAAACCCTCTTGCCGCATATCTTCAAATTCCCTATGCCTTATGGGTTACCTTTGCAGGTTATCTTAACTTTGCAATATGGTATTTAAATAAATAAAAATCTCCCTATGGGAGATTTTTTATAAGAATTTTCTTACATCCACAGTCAGTTTTTCTTCGAGATTTATCAGCCTTTTGGTAATATCCTTAGAAACCTCATCTATTGAGGAAATTCCCATATTAACCCCTGCATCGCATTCACGAAGCAATCTTACAGTATCCTTTTCTATCATATAGCATTTTCCTTTTTAGTATATCATCTGCAATTTGTACCCTAATATACTAAATTTACAGGATATCTGAAAAGAGTGCTACTCTCTAAATTATGGGAATTCATTTCGATTTTCCTTATAGTAAAATCGTCATAGGTCTTATAATAATATATTCCTTTATCTGCATTGCAGCAGGAGGAATAAACCGTTATTTCAAATTCATCCTCCCCTATATCGTTACAGCCTAAAATCTGCTCTGCAAAACCCAGAATATGAAAAAACTGATTAACACTTTGCTTTTCTCCCTTTGTTTTTGGAGAGTTCAATTTTGCAAAGGTTGTCCTCACAAAACGGGAGGTTGAGGATAAATCTCCGGGCAAACCCAACCCTCCCATACCAAGACTATAAGCATTGAGCTTTACCTTATCCGAAAAGGTGTTTTTGGGAGTTTTATTTGATAATCTCATATAATTGTTAAGCTGGAAAATCTGCGTTGGAAAGGAGGGATTATTGGTAAGAACTCCAACGGGGTTATCATAAACCTTTATCCCCTCTTTTACCGCCTCAACCGTTATCGAGCCTTCTTTATCGGCAATAATCCAATGAAGCTGAGAAACGGGTAGCTTATCATTAAAGCTTTCATCAGTAATATTAATATTTTCTATAAGCCTTTTAGCCTCATTAACCGAAGAGCACCTACCCAGAATAAAAGGAATAAATTCAAAATGGGTTATATTAATCTTGTCCTTTATCCTCTTATTATAATGGGCATTGCCAACAAAGTTAAGTGCCGCCATACAAAGTCCCTTTTCATTTGCAGCATCATAATAAAGAGGCTGATTTTCTGCAACATATGCCATACCGATAATAGCATGATGGTTAATGATATCTTTCTCTGTTCTTAAAACTAAGGGGAAATTTCTCGGAGCTATAACCACCTCTTCACCGTAAGAAAAATGGTAATCGAAATTTCTCCCGAAATAAAAATTTTCGGCATCAAAAGTTAAAGCAGTACACATATAATCACCTTAAGTTATTATATGTATACTGCTTAATTTTATGTTGTTAATACCATAATATGTAACTTATCCCCATCAAAATATATAATGGACCGAAGCAATAAACCATAAACATTTCGGTGTGGGGCACCTTGGTTTGAAAACAGTCAGTAACGGCAAGGCATTCGAATAGATACGCCGCCGCACCGCAAAAATATGCAATAGCCTTAAAAATGTTATGACTGTCATGCGGTATAAAGGATATTATAAACAATATAACCGCCGCCGCAACAAAGAAATTGCGAAGCACTAATAAGGCGTAATCTATTTTGGGGTGCTGTCCGTGGGTAAGCTCCTCTTTATCGGGAATAGTGGCATCCACTGTATGCTTAATTTGCTCAATAAGCTTAGGCATTTAAATCCCTCCGTATTTTAACTTCCTTAAAATAATAATATCACATCAAAACCGCTTTGGCAATATTTTCGAAATTGCACTGTGTATTAATAAATTCTTTTCTTTTTTCTTCGTCTTCAAAAACAGAATAGGCTAAGATAAGCTTCGCATATGCTGTTTCATTAGTATAACCGTATAAAAACTGGGCACATTTTCCGTCAACACTATGCTTTGCTATAATGCCCTGGGATTCATATACCTCACCTATAAGCTTACCGGGGGAAATATAAACATCTACGGGATTTTCCTGAGAAAGACAACGGTCTATCATATAAAGCACCGAATTTTCTGTGTATTCTTCTCTTTTCTGTGAGCATACAGTACCCGAATGGTATGCTCCGTGAAGTACGGCGGAAAATTTACTATAATCAAAACAGGAATAATTTATCCCCACATAAGGTGTTAGATAAAACACACATTCGGATAATTTCCAGTTATCATATATGTTTATAAAGCTCTTTATTTCTTCCTTTGGAAAGCTTTTATTTATTTCATCAAAATAAATATTGCAGTTTTCTGCCGAAATATTGGTAATATTTATCGCACCGCAGCTTGAAAAATCCTCAGAATAATTAGGGCACTGAGTAAGCCTTGAAGCAAGGTGCAGATACATCTGCTCATCGGATAAATTCTTATAAACAGCGTAAACATTAGAGGGAATACCCTCGCAGATACACTCTACAGCGCATCTGAAATTATCGTTGCCGTTAGACCGAGGGGAGCTTAGTCTCTCATTAGCAGAAACGAAAAACACAGGTATATCTGTGCCGCTTAAAATCAATGAAAAAAGCGAAGCCGAGAAGGCAAGTGTATCTGTTCCGTGGGCAAAAATAACACCGTCATATTTTTTAGCGGTGGTATATTTACGGTATACATCTATAATGCGGTTCCAGTTTTCCACCGTCATATTCTCACTTAAAATAAACAGATTTTCACTCAACTCAATGTTTACCTTATCCGCATAAAAGGAATCTGAATTTATAAAATTTTCTTTAAGATGAACCCCTGCCTTACCGCTTATCGAAAGCGTTCCCTCTTCATTAATTGCAGTGCAGATTGTTCCGCCTACCAAAATTAACAGAATATTCTTCATATGCGCTCCTATACGCATAACGGGAGTAAAAAGCTTACTCCCGTTATATAACTAAATTATTTTAATTTGTTTTCTAAAAGCTCCTTGATTACCGATGGGTCACCGGCTCCACGAAGCTCCTTCATACAAGCGCCGAAAAGCGCCTGTATTGCCTTTAACTTACCGTTTTTGTAATCCTCAACAGCCTGAGCATTCTCAGTTATTACCTTATCGATAACACTGTCAATAGCAGAGGAATCAACCTTACGGTCAAGTCCCATTTCTTTGCAGTACTCTACAGGATCGGCGCCCTCAACGATTACAGCAATAAGAATCTTCTTACCGGCATTTCGGTTAATCTTACCGCCATCAACCATCTTGATAACTGCCGACAGCTTTTCGGGTGTGATATCAAGCTCACTTAAAGCTCTGCCTTCTTTGCGCAAGATTCCTGCACAGTCGGTGAGAATCCAAGCGGCAGTATCCTTAGCATCACAGCCTAAAGCTATTGTATCATCCAAAAGTTTGCTTATCTTATGGTTGGAAATAAGCATATCAATTTCTTTGTCGGAAATTCCTGCCTCACGGTATTCCTCAGCCTTTTCGTCAACAGCCTCAGGCTTGTTAGCCTTAATCTGCTCAAGCCACTCATCGTCTATAATAATAGGCATAAGGTTGGCATCGGGGAAATAACGATAGTCTGCCTCAGTTTCCTTGTTACGCATAGCAAAGGTTTTACCGCTTGCATCATCAAAACGTCTTGTTTCCTGAACAAGCTCCTCGGTTTCAAACTCAAGGGCATCCATATGACGCTGAGCCTCATAACGGATAGCACGGTCAATAGCCTCAAAGGAGCTCATATTTTTGATTTCGGTACGAACACCGAACTCCTCGCTTCCCTCAGGGCGAACCGAAATGTTAACATCGCAACGCATTGCGCCCTCTTCACATTCGGAAATTCCGCCTGAACGGAACATAGACTTTAACTTATTAAGATAGGTTACAACCTCCTCAGCACTGCGGAAATCTGGCTGAGTTACTATCTCTATTAATGGCACACTTGTACGGTTGAAATCAACAAAGGAGAACTTTCCGCCGTGAACAAGCTTACCTGCATCCTCCTCCATATGAATCTGCTTAATGCGGATATCACGGGCACCTGCACCGGTTTTGATAGTAACACAACCATCGGTACAGATAGGATGGTTAAGCTGAGTAATCTGATATGCACAGGGCAAATCGGGATAGTAATAATTCTTTTTATCAAAGGTGGTATATCTGTTGATATTACAGTTAAGCATAAGACCTGCAGTAACGGCAAGCTCAACCACCTTTTTATTCATTATGGGAAGCATACCAGGCATTCCGCTACAGGCGGGACAAACACAGTCATTAGCCTCTTTTGGAGAGGAATGACCTCCGCAGGAGCAGAATATCTTTGATTCGGTGCTTAACTCAACGTGGGTTTCAAGACCTATAACGAGTTCATATTTCATACTTATTCACCCTGCCTTTCCACACTGTTTGCAAGGCTTAAAAGAGTGCTCTCGCCGAAAGCCTTACCCATAAGCTGAACGCCGCCGCTTACAATGGCGGGAACACCTATAAGGTTTGCAACAGCGGTAAATACGCTCTCCTCATATACCTTACCGAATGCATCTTTTATATCATACTTCTCGTATGCGGTTTTACTGCATACGGGAGTGAGAACTGCATCATAGCTTTCCATTAATTTTTCATAGCTTTCAGCTATCACACGGCGCACCTTTAGGGATTTGGAATAACAGTCCTTATATCTGTTTTTGGAAAGTACATCCGAGCCGTAAAGAATAACCGCCTTTGTAAGGAAATTAAAGCCTTCAGTTCTTGAATTTACATATAATTCATCGATATTTCTGTACTGCTTAGCTCTGTGACCGTACTTAACACCGTCATAACGGGAAACGTTATTGCAGGTCTCTGCCGTCATAAGAATCTGCCAAGCGGTGTTGGCATTATCGAAAATATCAAGTGAAATTTCCTCAACCTTGGCTCCTGCCAAACGAAGACCCTCGGCAAAAGCGTTTATACGGGCCTTGGTTTCATCGTCTGCCTTTTCAAGCAACTCTTTTATAATACAAACCTTTTTGCCTGAAACCTCTGATATGCTGTAATCATAGGAATCTTTTTTAAGGCTTGTGCCGTCCTTTTCATCATGACCTGATATTACATCCATAATTTCCTTAATGCCCTCGGCATTTTTAGCATACACGCCTATCTGCTCACCCGAAGCGGCACAGGAAATTACACCATAACGGGAAACGGTACCATAGGTGGGTTTAAGAAAGCTTACGCCTGAAATAGCGGCGGCACGTCTTGTTGCGCCGTTCATATCAACGCCTAAGGCTGCCTTTACTTCGCCCTTTGCTACAAGCTCTGCCGCAGCGCCGTAAAGCTTATTTTCCTTTTCGGAATAATGGGAAAATTCACCAACAAGGTCAAGCCCAAACTCACCTACATGGGTTTTGCCCGCAATTTCATAGCCCTCTTTTTCAAGGCGAACTACTGCCTGCGCGCTGAATAAAGGCTTAAAGCCCTCTAAAATACGGGAGCCTGCGGTTGCTTCTATTCCCTTTACAAGAATAGTATCGTCAACAGCAACTGTTCCATTATCACTCAGTTTAGTTGCATAATATTTCATTTTCCACACCTCACTTTACAAGTCTTGGTACCTGCCAACTGTCCTCACTGCGCTCAGGAGCACCCTCTAAAAGGCTTTCTCTTGAGAAAGGTTGCTTCCTTTCATCCTCACGAAGCACATTGGTCA
>JAFPAV010000073.1 GCA_017390725.1 Clostridia bacterium
ACCATAAAGGCTAAGGGACATTCCTTCGATAAATGGGAGGATGTAAAGGCTGCAACCTGTACTGAAGCAGGCGAGCAGAAGAGAAAGTGTAAGAACTGTGACCACACCGAGACCAAGAAGGTTGACGCTTTAGGTCATGATTTTGAAAATCCCACCGTTATAACCGAGCCTACTATTGCCACTACCGGTATTGCCGAGGGCAAATGTAAGCGTTGCGGTGAGGTTACTCAGCAGATTCTTCCCTGTAAGGCTACCGATGCCACAACAGGTATAGTATTTGAGGCAGAGCAGGGCGTATTCCAGAGTGGAACTCAGATTACCGTTACTGAAATAAAGAAAGATGCCGCTGATTACGCTAATATTCAGACCGCTCTTAAGAGTGTTGCAGAAAACTTTAAGGTTTACGATATCGATGCAGTTCTTAACGGCGCTGTTGTTCAGTCTACCGGCAAGTATAAGGCTACCTTTGCAATTCCTGAGGACTTTGGCACAAAGGTTGCTGTTTACGGTATCGCCGCTGACGGTACTGCAACCCTTATTGAATCGGTTGTAAGCGAGGATGGAAAGACCGTTACTGCCGAAATCAGTGATTATAGCTACTATACCGTTTGCGACTTATCCTCTGTAGAGTCCAACAAGACAGATGCACCCGTTAAGGATGAGGATGATAAGGGCGAAGGCAAGGATAACAGCCTTATAATCTATATCGTTATAGGCGCTCTCGTTCTCCTTATAATCGCAGGTGTTGTTATCTTTATCGTTATGAAGAAAAAGAAGGTTACAGCTGAAGTAAGCGAACCTGATGACACCTTTACAATAGAATAAAATTAAAAATCCTGCTGTGAAAACGGCAGGATTTTTCTTGCTTCTTAACAATGAAATCTCAGGATTATACAATAAAATAGGGTGAGAATATGAAAAGAAGCTTTAAACTAATGGCGGCAATACTGAGCATCATCCTTGTTTTAACTCTGTTAGGCGGTTTACAATTCTGCAGATTCGGTATCCTATACTACGGGATATTCGGGTAGATTACTATATATTTTTCTTCAAAAATAGCTTAGTTTTATTGACATAGGGGCTAATCTGTGGTAAAATATTAGAAACAAAATCTTTAATTCGATGCTGTGACATCGGCAAGATAAAATAGGTTTTTTGCAGCTGTGAGTAAGGTCACGGCGTGCTACTGCGCGTAAACTTAAAGTCTTGCTCTACAGCAAGGCTTTTTTTATAGGAGAAATTATGAATCTGAAGTTTGAAAACAGCTTTAAATTTGAAAATGAAAGTGTTAAGAAAACTGCCGTTTCTTCCATGGAAATAGGGGGAAATGACGGTTTAGAACTTTTTTTTAATAATTGTTATATTTTCCCTGCTTTTTGTGATGTGCATGTGCATTTACGAGAGCCGGGATTTTTTTATAAAGAAACGATAGCCTCGGGAACAGCCGCTTGTGCAAGGGGAGGATATAGTGATGTTTTCTCAATGCCTAATCTGAATCCCGTTCCCGATAACAAACAGGCTTTGGATATGCAGCTTGATATAATTAAAAAGGATGCCGTAATCAACGTTCACCCTTATGCCTCCATAACGGTAGGTCAAAAAGGGGAAGAGCTATCAAGCTTTGAAGAGCTTAGCGAAGCGGTAGCCTTCTCGGATGACGGTAGAGGCGTGCAGTCAGCCGAAATGATGAAAAAGGCGATGGAAAATGCTAAGGAAATGGGCAAAATCATAGTTGCCCACTGCGAGGATAACTCACTGCTTTTCGGCGGCTGTATTCATGACGGCCAGTTTGCTAAGAAAAACGGCTTTAAGGGAATATGCAGTGAAAGCGAATGGAAACCGATAGAACGGGATATTGAGCTTGTAAGGCAAACGGGGTGCAAATATCACGTATGCCATATCTCAACCAAGGAAAGCGTTGAGCTAATCAGAAAAGCCAAGGCCGAGGGCCTTGATATAACCTGTGAAACCGCTCCCCACTATCTTATCTTAAACGATATGGATTTAAAGGACGAGGGAAGATTTAAAATGAATCCCCCTATCCGCTCGGAGGAGGATAGGCTCGCTTTAATAGAGGGTATAAAGGATGGAACTATCGATATGATAGCCACCGACCACGCTCCCCACTCTAAAGAGGAAAAGGCGAAGGGACTGGAGGGCAGTCTTATGGGTATTGTGGGAATAGAAACCGCTTTCCCTTTAATGTATACCCACCTTGTTAAAAAAGGAATAATAACCTTAGAAAAACTAATCGAGCTGATGGCAATAAATCCGAGAAAACGTTTCGGACTTCCCGAAACCGAGGATTTTTGTGTGTTCGACCTTGATGAAGAATACGAAATTAACCCCGATGAGTTTTTATCCAAGGGCAAGGCAACACCCTTCCAAGGTGAAAAGGTTTTCGGCAGATGCCGACTTACAGTAGTTAACAACAAAATTGCATACGAATTTTAGGAGGCTTTTAAAATGGCAAAAAGAACAGATTTAAAGAAAATACTCATCATAGGCTCAGGTCCTATCGTAATCGGTCAGGCGGCTGAGTTTGACTATGCGGGAACACAGGCCTGTCTTGCTCTTAAGGAGGAGGGCTATGAGGTAGTGCTTTGCAACTCCAACCCTGCAACTATTATGACCGACACCACCATTGCCGATAAGGTTTATATGGAGCCTCTCACCCTTGAATATATAGCAAGAATTCTCCGCTACGAGCGTCCTGATGCTATTGTTCCCGGTATCGGCGGACAGACGGGACTCAACCTTGCAATGCAGCTTGAGAAAAAGGGAATTTTAAAGGAATGCGGAGTTGAACTGCTCGGCACCAGCAGTGAGAGTATCGAACGCGCTGAGGATAGAGAGCTCTTTAAGGAGCTTTGTCAGAGTATAGGCGAGCCCACTATTCCTTCTGAAATCACCTATAGCTTAGAGGAAGCAAAGGAAGCTGCCGAGAGAATCGGTTACCCCGTTGTTTTACGCCCTGCCTTCACCTTAGGTGGTACGGGCGGCGGCTTTGCCTATAACGAGGAGGAGCTTATAGAGGTTGGAACTAACGCCTTCAAGCTTTCCCCCGTTCATCAGGTTTTAATTGAAAAGAGTGTTAAGGGATATAAAGAAATCGAGTTCGAGGTTATGCGTGATTCCAACAACCACGCTATAACCATCTGCGGAATGGAAAACATCGACCCCGTTGGCGTTCACACCGGTGACTCTTTGGTTGTAGCTCCCATATTAACTCTTAACGACCACGACCTTAAGATGCTTAATGACAGCGCTCTTAAGATTATTAAGGAGCTTAAAATCGAGGGCGGCTGCAATGTTCAGTTTGCTCTTAACCCAACCACCAGTGAATACTATCTTATCGAGGTAAACCCC
>JAFPAV010000074.1 GCA_017390725.1 Clostridia bacterium
AAATAGTATTGACACAGTTTTTTTATCATGTTAAAATTGAAAACCGAAAGAATTGTATGGAGCGTTGATTATGGATTTTGAAAAACTTATTACCGACAGATATTCAGTTAGAAATTTTAAACCTGAACATCTTCCTAAAGAAATTATTGATAAAATTTTAGAAGCGGGTCATAAAGCACCTACGGGTTGTAATTATCAGCCTCAAAGAATTCTTGTACTTAATACAGATGAATCTATCGCAAAGCTAAGGGACTGTACAAAGTGTCATTTTGGAGCACCTTGCGCTATGCTGGTGTGCCATAATAAAAATGAAAGCTGGGAAAGAAAGTATGACGGCGCAATATCCTCTCCGATAGATGCCGTAATAGTTGCAACCCATATGATGTTAGCAGCTCATAATATGGGCATAGGTTCTTGTTGGGTGATGCATTTTAATCCATTTGCTATTAAGGAAGCATACAATATACCTTCAGATATAGAGCCGGTTGTACTGCTTGTTATGGGTTATCCTTCTGAAGATGCCAAACCCCTTGAACTGCATTACAAAAAGCGTCCCATTGATGAATGTGTTATTTATGATAGTTTTTAAAATATAAAAGCATCCCGATTAATTTCGGGATGCTTTTTGTTATAAACGAAAAGTTCTAAAAATTAAGGAATTCCTATGACGAAAAATGTAAAAAAATGGGATAAATAAAAAATAAAGTAATTATTTTCACAAAACACTTGCAATTAGCGTAATATTATGGTAATATATGGAAATAGAAAGCAAAGGAGGTATTTTTAATGAACAAAAAGTTGAAAATTGTTATTGCAGATAATAGCACAGAGTTAGGTCAAAGCTGTGCTAATGCATTAAAAAGCTATGGTATGGATGTAATTTTATGTGAGAAGGACGGTCAGCGTGTTTTGGAAAAAACCTTAAGTGAAAACCCTGATGTTGTATTGGCAGATGTTTTTATGCCAAATCTTGATATACTCGGAGTCCTTGGCAGTATGAAAAATATGGAGGAAAGAGAAAGACCGATGGTTATGGCAATGTCAAGCTGCGATAATCAAAGACTTGAGAAGGAAACCCTTGAAGCGGGTGCGAGCTATTACTTTCTTAAACCCTTTGATATTAATACAATGGCCGAAAGAATAATTCAGCTTTCAGGTTGGAGAAATGAAATTTCTCCCATAGTTGTAAAGGATAATATTGTTACCGATCCTGAACTTGAATTAATGATTACCGAGATCATCCATCAAATAGGTGTTCCTGCCCATATTAAGGGATATCATTATTTAAGAGAAGCTATTATGCTATCTATTAAAAACAGCGAAATTATTAATTCGGTTACAAAGCTTTTATATCCCACAATAGCAAAAAAATACAGCACAACCTCATCCAGAGTAGAAAGAGCTATCCGCCATGCTATAGAGGTTGCCTGGGATAGGGGAGATATTGATGTTTTAAACTCCTATTTTGGATATACAATACAAAATGACCGTGGTAAGCCTACTAATAGCGAATTTATAGCTATGATAAGCGATAAATTGAGATTAAGACTGAGAATTACATAAAAAAAGAAGGAGTTTTAACTCCTTCTTTTTTAATCTGTAAGAATATTAATAATATCCGAATAAATTTTTGTCGGATTGCTTATGAATTTTTCTTTTATAAGCAAAGCTTGTTCCTCATCGGTCACCTGAAGCTTTATGCTCATAAAGGTGTTACCGTTATCGTTTAACGAACAAACGGCATAGGTCTTATTGTTTTCTTTTTTGATTTCTATATCGCAGTTCTTGGCGTTTTTAAAACGAGATACCATTTTAATTGCTGCTGTATAAGCACGGTCTTTAACGGTAAAGGGGAGAGAGGTTTTCAGCGTTTCCGAAACATCTCTTCCTTTTTCTGTGATAACATAGGTATCCTCTTGCTCGTTAACAAGTTTAAGCTGACCTCCCCTATAGAGCTCATCAATTGCCGCATTAACCTCAAAACAATTTGCAATACCCTCATAATGCAATACATTAGCAAGCATTTGTCCCGGAACGGCATCGTTAACCGAGGATAGAATATAACAAACGAGTATTTTAATTTCGGTGGTGTTAAACAAACCGCCAATGGGCTTAACGCCGGCGGAAAGAGCATTTTTCTCCAACTGAATCGTCCTTTACTTTTTTAATAATGATATTATATAGTATATTGAAAGTTTTTTCAAGAATAAAAAAGAATGCTTTAGGTAAAGCCTAAAGCATTCTTACATTTTAGTCGATAAACTTATCGTGAACTGCCTTAACAGCTCTGTCGGCATAATCAACATCGATTAAAACGGAAATCTTGATTTCGCTTGTTGAAATCATATTGATGTTTATTCCTGCATCATAAAGTGCTTCAAACATCTTCGCAGCAACTCCGGGGTTACTTTCCATACCTGCACCAACGATTGATACCTTTGCAATTTTTTCGTTGCAGCTGATTTCCTTATAATCAATTATGTCTTTTGCATTTTCAAGTGCCTTGAGAGCTGTCTTGCACTGGTCACCAGGAACAGTAAAGGTGATGTCCTTAGTTCCGTCTCTGCCAACAGACTGAAGTATTGTATCAACATTTACCTTTGCCTGAGCGAGTTTATTGAAAATTTTGAATGCGATTCCTGGTGTGTCAGCAACACCTACAATAGATATGCGGGTAACATTTGTATCCTTAGCAACGCCTTTAATAAGAGTTTTTTCCATTTTAACTATCTCCTTTACAATTGTACCGGGTTTGTTTTCAAGACTTGAAAGAACTTCCAACTCAACATTATATTTTTTAGCCATTTCAACCGAGCGATTATTTAAAACCTGCGCTCCCATTGCGGCAAGTTCAAGCATTTCGTCATAGGTTATTTCATCCATCTTTTTAGCTGTATCAACCTTGCGTGGATCGGCTGAATATACACCGTCAACATCGGTATAAATCTGGCATAAATCTGCCTTCATTGAAGCGGCAATTGCAACGGCACTCGTATCAGATCCGCCACGTCCAAGGGTTGTTATGTCGTCATATCGGTTAATTCCCTGGAAACCTGCAACAATTACTATGTTTCTTTTATCAATTTCATTTTTAAGTCTTTCGGTGTTTAAATTCTTAATTCTTGCAAAGCCGTAATGAGAATCGGTGTTAAAGCCTGCCTGCCAGCCAAGTAGTGAAATAACGGGATATCCTAATTTTTCAATAGCCATTGCAAGAAGAGAGATTGAAATCTGCTCTCCTGCCGAAAGAAGCATATCCATTTCACGCTTTGAAGCGCCATCAGGATTGATTTCTTTTGCTTTTTCAATAAGGTCATCCGTTGTGTCGCCCTGTGCGGAAACAACAACGATAACATCGTTGCCTTTTTTATAGTCGTTAACAATTATATTAGCAACATTGAAAACACGCTCAGCGTTGGCAACCGAAGAACCGCCGAATTTTTTTACTATAAGTGCCATACTTTCTCCTCCAGTATTATTTTTAAAGTGTATGAAGTATTTTGATATCTGTGATAGATTTCAGTTGATTAGCTTTTGTATATAAAGAATCTTCAAAATCTGTATTGGTTAAAAATGCTAATTCATTTTTGAATTCATTTGTTATTATGAAGATATCATCGCCGAATAATTTCTTTATTTGACTCTTTACGTCAGAAACGTCATTTGATTTTACGCATATATAGAGTTTTGATTTAAGGGTAGAATTATTGTCAACATAATCATCATTTCCATCGTCCCAGTATAAATACTTTCTGGAATCAAGGTGTTTAGCGCAATCGATAATATCGGCAACAACCGCACTGGCAGTAGCTTCCTTACCGGCACCCTTACCGTAGAATAAAACATCTCCTGTTTGGTCACCGTTCACCATTATTGCATTAAATACACCGTCAACGTTAGATAAGATATTATCACGTCTAACAAGAGTCGGACGTACGGATGCGGATATTTTACCGTCAGGCAGTTTCTTTGCAGAACCTATGAGCTTGATAACATAGTTAAATTTATCGGCATAATCAATGTCATCTAAGGAAATATTAGTAATGCCCTCGGTTGATACCTGTTCGGGATAAACATGCTTTCCAAAGGCAAGTGCTGCAAGTATACAAACCTTTCGGCAGGCATCGTGTCCTTCAATATCGGCAGCAGGATTTTTTTCTGCATATCCGTTTTCCTGAGCAAGCTTAAGTGCGGTTTCAAAATCCATATTATCCACTATCATTTTATTTAAAATGTAGTTGGTTGTTCCGTTGAGAATGCCGTTAATTTCCTTAATTTCATTAGCGGCAAGGCATTGAACGAGTGGTCTTAGCACTGGTATACCGCCGCCAACGCTAGCTTCAAATAAGAAATTAACATTTTTATCTCTGGCAATTTTTATGAGCTCAGCACCCTTAGCGGCAACAAGCTCTTTATTGGACGTAACAACACTTTTTCCAGCTAAAAGACAGCTCCTTACGAATTCGTAAGCGGGATTTACACCGCCCATAACTTCAACAACAATTCGAATATCATTGTCCTCAAGGATTGCAGAAAAATCGGTTATAAATTTATCGCTGTAGGGAAGGTTATCAAATTTTCTTAAATCGAGAATATATTTAATATTTATATTGTTCTTACAACTGTTATTAATTCTTTCGGCGTGATTAATGATAATTTCTGCAACGCCGGAGCCAACCACACCGTGACCCATAAGTGCTATATCTATCATATTTTCCTCCGTTAATTGATTTTTGCTGTTATAACACCGTCAACCTCGGTTAAATGAGTTATCAGCTCATCTAAACTTATTTTCAGGTTCTTGGTGGTTAAAGTAAGATAAACCGCTGCAGTGCCGTCAATAGGCATATTTTGGTTGATGGTTATAATGTTAACACCGTATTTGCATAAAACTGCTGTAAGAGAGGAGAAAACACCTGACCTATCAGCCAGTAAAGCGCTAATTGAAACGGTTTTAACATCATCATTATCGCATTTGAAAACATAGTCCTTATATTTATAAAATGCACTTCTTGAAATACCGGCTATTCTTACGGCTTCTGCGGTAGTCTTTACCGAGCCGCTTGCCAGTAGTTCTTTCGCTTTTATAACATTTGGAAACACTGATGGCAGAACCTTAGTGCTAACCAGAATCAAATCGGTTTTTGGCATATGTGTCCTCCTATCAAAAACTGTTGTCCTTAATTATAATACACTTTTCAACGAAAATCAACACTTAAATTAAGTTTTTTAAAAGTATGTATAAAATATACAAAAATTCTACATAAATAAACAGTTAATAGGTAATAATGAAGGGATATTTCAATGGAGATTAACAGTAAAAAAACTTTTTTAATCAATTTTCTTTTCTATGCAGTTTGGGGAGCAATTATATTTTTTACTGTGAAATTTCTATTTTCTTATCTGTTACCAATAGTTTTTGCAGTTGCTATTGCTTTTTTAGTACAAAAACCGAGTTGCTTTATTTCGAGGAAAATAAGAATAAAAAAGGGAATAGCTGCAATTATTTTAACACTTTTATCGTTTGCGATAATTGTTAGTGTTATTATATTGGCATTTATCGGCGTTTACAAATTTGCGGAAGTATTTTTTAAAGAATCGCCCCGTTTTATAGGTCAAATTTCAGAATTTTTTAAAAATGCATATGAGAGTTTCGAGGTTAAATTTGATGATATGCCGCCTGTTATTTCCCGTTTTTTTGATTCTTCTATCGATTCACTTATGAATATATCCGGGGAGTTTTTAAGTAGTAAAATATCGTATTTTGCAACCGGATTAGCCCGCAAAACCCCAATGTTCATTGTTACCTGGATAGCCACAATAGCTATAGGCTGTTATATTGCAAAGGATTTTGAAAAGCTTGGAGCTTTTTTCAAAGATATAATTTCCAAAAATTATCTTAATAAGCTTTCAAAACTCAAAAACATCTTTGTTAACAGTGTATTGAAAATCGCAGCAGGTTATTTGATTATTATGCTTATAACTCTGGTAATGCTGTGGATATCCTTTGTGATTTTAGGGGTTAATAATTCCTTTATTGTGGCTTTAATAGCTTCGGTAATCGATTTATTGCCTGTGTTGGGAGTAGGGCTTGTTATAATTCCTTGGGCTGTTTTTTCTTTTTGTGTGGGGAATGTTTTCGTTGGAATGGGATTATTATTGACTTATATTGTTATTTTGATATCGAGAAATTTTTTGGAACCGAAAATTATTTCTAAGCAGATAGGAATAAACCCTCTTTTAACTCTTTTAGCAATTTTTATAGGGCTTAAGGTTGCAGGAGTAGGTGGAATGATTTTAGCTCCACTGATTTTGGTGATTTTTATAAAATATCATAAGACTGATTATTAAATTTAAATCTAACAATTCACAAAGAAAGGCATATGATATAGTGTACAAACTGTACGGCGGAGTGATACAAATGCGGAGTTATTCGGTTGTAACAGGAACTATTACCTATGCGATTAAAGGTAGGGATTTATTAAGGCGATCCGGCTTTAAAGCTCGTATTGAAAAGATAACCGGTTCAAGTCAAAATATCGGGTGTGGCTATACAATAATTGTTAGTGGAGATATTGAATCAGCCGAAAGAACGCTTAGAAATGCCGGCGTTAAAATCCTACAAATAAATGAAATTTAACCGATTTAAAGGCTCCATTATGGGGCCTTTAAATATTTTGGAGTGATAATTGTGATATATTTTGATAATGCTGCCACAACGGGCAAAAAACCGGATATGGTGGTTAAAGCGGTAGCTGGAGCATTGAGAAAAAATTGCGTAAATCCGGGTAGAAGCGGATATAAGCTTTCGCTTGAAACTGCCGAAAAGATATATGAAATCAGGCAAAAAATTGCTGATTTTTTTGGTTGTGAACAGGCTGAAAATGTTGCTTTTACCTTAAATTGTACACATGCATTAAATTGCGTAATTAAAGGGAATTTAAAGTCTTCGGATCATGTGGTCGTTTCAACCCTGGAGCATAATGCCGTTATGCGTCCTTTAGCGAAAATTAAGGCTGATTTTGATTTTGCCGAAGTGTCCTTATTTGATGACGAAATTACAGTGAAAAATTTTGCAAAAAAATTGCGTAAGAATACCAAAATGGTAATTTGTACTGCCGCTTCAAATGTAGTAGGAAAAAAGCTTCCCATAGAACGTATAGGAGAGCTTTGTAAAGAAAGAAATATTTGTTTTGTGGTTGATGGAGCACAATTGGCAGGCATTGAAAAAATAGATATGCAAAAAATGAATATTGACTTTTTATGTGTGGCACCCCATAAAGGCCTTTATGCGCCTATGGGAATAGGTGTTCTTCTCTCAAGAAAGCCCTTATATGATACATTAATTGAAGGCGGAACAGGTAGCTCTTCCATTAGCTTTCAACAACCCCTTACAATGCCTGAAATGATAGAAAGCGGAACTGTAAATGTACCGGCAATTTTTGGTATTGGAGCAGGAATTGACTTTATAAATTCTATTGGAACCCAGCGTATAGCGAAATACGAAGGAAAGCTTTGCACTAAGCTGTTTAGAGGTTTACAAAAGAATTCGGACATCAGGTTATATACAAAATATTCGCCGGAGCTTTATGCACCCGTAATTCCTTTTAATTTACGGGATATTTCCAGCGAAGAAATAGCAAGGAAATTAAATGAAAACAACGTTGCGGTAAGAGCAGGTTTGCACTGTGCTCCAACGGCGCATAAATATATAGGTACCCTCGGCATAGGTGCTGTTAGAGTCAGTCCATCAATTTTTAATAATGAAAGCGAAGTAGAGAGATTTTTGAGTATTATTAATAAATTATAAATAATTTATATTTACTATTGAATCACAGGATTTCTTATGGTAAAATATTTATAAATATGCAAAGAAGGGATGTAATTGGGTGGATACTGTTTTTAATGCGATTTATACCTCTTGGAATCAAATAGTATATGCTATTTCCAGTATGAGATTCCCTTATGATTTTATTGATATACTCGTAATTTCGTATATCATCTATAAGGCCATTGGATTTTTGAGAGAAACCCGAGCAGGGCAGCTTGTAAAAGGAATTATCATTCTTTTACTGATTTATATGGTTGCTGATTGGTTCAATCTTGTAAGTATTCAATGGTTGTTCTCAAAATTAGCTAATTCTGTGTTGATAGTAGTCTGCGTTATCTTTCAGCCTGAGCTGCGTAGGAGCCTTGAGCGTGTGGGTAGAACAAAATTTGGTAAATCCCAAAACTTCGGAGAGGATACAGATTCCTTATCCAGATGTATCGATGATGTGAGCAAGGCTGTCGCTCAAATGCAAAAGGAAAAAACAGGTGCCTTAATTGTTTTTGAAAGAACAACCCAATTAGGTGAAATTATAAATACTGGTACAATTATTGATGCCGCTTCTTCGGTTTCAATGATAAATAATATATTTTTCCCAAAATCTCCGTTGCATGACGGTGCGCTTATTGTGCGTGACGGAAAGCTATACGCTGCGGGATGTATTTTGCCTTTAACTCAGCGTGAAGATATCAGTTCAAAATTGGGAACCCGTCATAGGGCTGCTATTGGAATGACCGAGAACTCTGATGCTATTGTGCTTGTAGTATCGGAAGAAACAGGAACGATTTCCATAGCTTCTAACGGACAGATGGTAAGGGATTTCAATGCGGTGTCTGCAGGTGCGGAACTCAGAAATCAAATGATTGATAATAACGTTAGCGGCGAAAACAGTTTTGTTGCCGCTTTGAAAACCTTGAATCCCTTCAAATTTAAATTAAAAAAAGGAGCGGAAGATGATGATAAAACTGATGAATAATTTTTCATTACGTAAGCTCCTTTATAATAGAAAATTCACGATTCCTTTTTCGATTTTTATCGCTTTTGTATTTTGGTTGATTATCACCACAAATCAAAATCCTATAAGACAGCAGACCTTTTCTGATGTTCCCATAACGATAAATCTTGAAAATACTGTTGCCGGAGAAAACGGTATGGATATAGTCTCCGATATATCTAATCAAAAATTTTCTGTTACTGTTAGCGGACCGAATTATGTAGTAAGTGCCTTAAAAACGGAGGATTTCACTCTTTATGCCTCGGCAGCTGAAATAACAGAACCCGGCGAATATGAGCTTGATATTTTTGGAAATAAAAACACCTCAAAGGGAAGCTATGATTTTATAAGCATAACTCCGAATAGAGTTAAGGTAACCCTTGACTATATTGATACAAAACAAATCAGCGTGGAGCCAAGTCTTGTAGGCGTTGGCGCCGTTGAGGGACTTATTGCTGAAACACCTATCGTTACGGCTACTGAAGGTGATATGATTTCCATCAAAGGTCCACGTACAATTTTAGATAAGATTTCTCGTGTTGTAGCTTATGCCGATGTTAATGATACCTTGAGCGCAAGTCAAACCTATGATGCTCAAATTAAAATATTGGATTCGGACGGAAAAGAGATTTCAAAGGAAAATCTAACAGTAAGTGACAGTGCGGTTAAGGTTACTGTTCCAATTTCAAAGAAGGCTGTTGTAAAGGTTTCTGCTTCATTTATTAATGTACCAAGCGGTTATAAAAAATCGGATATTAAGCATTCGATTGACCATAACGAGGTTACAATAATTGGGGCGCCCGGTGTCATTGATTCTATAACCTCTATATCTCTTTCGGATATTGATTTCACATCCGTTTCTCCCCAAAGCAATAAGTTCGATGTTTCGGCTATACTTCCTGAGGGAGTAAAAATTCTTGATAATATTGAATTCTTTGTAGTTGAAGTAGACACTTCGGATTATCAAACTAAAACCTTTAAAACTATAACAGGTGTTAAATCTACAGGTTTACAATCGGGTCTTACAGTTAAAAAGACTGCAAGCATATTAAACGTTAAAATTTGTGCTCCTAAAAATGTTATTGATAAAATCAAATCTAAGGATATTTATGCTGTAATCGATTTAAGTGGAAAATCTGCAGGAGAGCATACTGTTGCTGCAAAAATCACTTCTGATGTTTATTCGGGAGTATGGCAGGTCGGATCTTACAATACAACTGTAACAATTAACTAATTTTCAAATAAAGGGCTTGAAAGAGCCCTTTATTTACAATTATAAGACAAAATGCATTTCTCAGCATAGAATACTATGAGGTGAAATGTTATGACTAAATTAATAGTTTCTGCTATGATTACTGTATTGGCACTGGCCGGTCTTTCGGAATTTATACACATTGTAAAGCTTTATATAATTGGACCAAAAAGAAAAGCCGTTACATATTCGGTGGTTTTCCTTGATAAAGCTTATCTAAAGGAACAAATTGATTATATTATCTCGGAAACCTTATGGTACGGAAAAAGTATGGCACAATATATTATTGCTGTAAGACCGGATAATTGCATTATTGATAATGAAAAAACAGTCCAAAAAAATTATAATATAATATTTTGCGATAAAGAGGCAATTTTCCCCACTATAAAAAAATTAATGGATTAGGAGGCGATTTTATTAATACTGAGAATACCGTTGAAGTGAATACTAAGGAAAAAATCGTCGCCGAAGTTCTTTCTATAACTTATAGAAATGAAGTTAATTATTATACTGTTGCTGAGGTTTTATTTGACAAAGAAAAGCTTACAGTCGTTGGAATATTGCCTTTTTTAAACGAGGGAGATACTGCAGAGTTTTACGGTACTTATATTTTTCATCCTACATATGGCAGACAGTTTAAAGCAGAAAGCTTTGAGCGAAGAGCACCCCAAAATATTGCTTCTATATTAAGATACCTTTCTTCGGGCGCTATCAAAGGAATAGGTCCCAGCACAGCTTCTAAAATTGTTGAAAAATTCGGGGAGAATTCCCTTGATATAATTTTAGAAGAGCCTGAAGCTTTAGCTACAATTAAAGGTATTTCTATGGAAAAAGCAAGGCAGATATCATCTGAATATGAAAAGCAATATGGCGCCAGAGATATAATGATGTTGCTTTCTAAGTACAGTATATCCCCCAATGTATGTATAAACATTTATAAAAGGTTCGGTAGCAATTCCTCTCTTTTAATTCAACAAAACCCCTATATTTTATGTGAACAGGGTATAGACATTGATTTTGAAACTGTGGAAGATATGGCGGCTGATTATGCTATACCAAAAGAAAATGAATTTCGTATTGCGGCGGGACTTGAATATATTTTGCGCCGTAATCTTAATAATGGACATACCTGTTTGCCCAAAAGTAAATTTATAGAAACAGCGGCCAAGCTTCTTGAATGCGGTATAAACGTAGCGGAAGACGCATGTTATAGATTAATTGAATGCTTTAGATTTGCAGTTAAAATTATCGATTCAAAAGAGTATATTTCGTTACCAGAATATTATTATGCAGAAGAATATATTGCGGCAAGACTTTGCGCTGTTAAAAGAAATATGTTAGGCGAAATCCCGCCGGACTCTTTAGAAATTGATTTTGTTGAGAACAAATTGGGTATAAAATTTGAAGAGATGCAACGGAAAGCAATAACAGAAGCTTTCAAAAATGGCGTTTTGATTTTAACGGGGGGGCCGGGAACAGGTAAAACCACTACGCTGAACGCTATAATTTCCTTGTTTGAATCCAGAGAACTTGAAATTCAGCTTGCGGCACCTACAGGCAGAGCCGCCAAAAGAATAACCGAGCTTACCGGTAGAGAGGCTATGACTATTCATCGCCTTTTAGAGGTTGAATGGGGTAGTGATGACAATTTAAAATTTTCTCGTAACGAGCGAAATCCTCTTACTTGTCAGGTTTTAATTGTTGACGAGATTTCAATGGTGGATGCAATAGTTTTTGAAAAGCTTCTAAAGGCGCTTAAATTGTCTTGTCGAATTATTTTGGTGGGTGATGCGGACCAGCTTCCGAGTATCGGTGCAGGTAACATTTTAAGTGATATTCTAAACTCTGATATTTTCCCTTCAATAAGGTTAAATAAGGTGTTTCGACAAGCAAATGAAAGTCTGATAGTTACCAATGCGCACTCAATAATCAATAATGAAAAGATTGATTTTGCAAGAAAGGATTCTGATTTTTTCCTACTTAAACGAAATGATAATTTTTCTGTTATTGATACCGTTTTACAGCTATGCTGTGATAGAATACCTACGGCATACGGATTTGACCCCTTAAAGGATATTCAGGTTCTTTGTCCATCAAGAAAATTAGATACGGGAACGGTTAATTTCAATAATTTACTACAAGAACGCCTTAATCCAAGGAAGAAAAAACAACCTCAGCTTTGCTACAAGGGCTTTTTCTATCGTGTTGGTGACAAGGTTATGCAAACCAAAAACAATTATGATTTGCAGTATAAAAAGGATAACGGTGAGTATTCATCGGGTATCTTTAACGGCGATGTAGGTTTTATTACCGAAATTGATGTGAGGGCTTCTACTATGAATGTCCGTTTCGATGATAAAACTGCTACCTATTTTGCCGAGGAAATCGGACAGTTAGAACCCGCCTACGCAATTACCGTACATAAAAGTCAGGGCAGTGAATTTGATTGCGTTATTATTCCATTATTTAATCTTCCAACAAAGCTTAAATATAGAAATCTTCTGTATACTGCAGTAACAAGAGCGAAGAAACTTTTAATTGTTGTTGGCTCTGAAAGGGAATGGCAGGATATGGTTGATAACGATAGAAAAACGCTCAGATATACAATGCTTAAGGAGTTTTTAAGGGAGAACAATTTTGAAAATTCTTAAAGAAATATTAAACGGCGTAATTTCTGCTTTATTTCCAAATCATTGTATGTGTTGTAATGAAATTATTGACGAAAATGAATTTTTGTGCGATTATTGTTATGAAATGATTGAGCGTTTCGATGCTGAAAAAAGATGTATCGTTTGCGGTCTTGATAAAGATAAGTGTGATTGCAAAAGAATTATTTATCATTTCGAAGGCTGTGTTGTTCCGTTTTATAATAAAGGCATCGCAAAAGAATCGTTGTACAAACTAAAATTGTCGCACAAGGATTATTATACGGAATTCTTTGCAAGAGAAATAGTACTGCGAATTAATGAAGAAATGCCTGATATTAAATTTGATGGAATTTGTTATGTACCTGGGGATATTTTTAGTAACCTGAAAAGAGGTTTTAATCAAGCTGAGCTTTTAGCAAGAAGAATTTCGGAAATTATGGGTATACCTATTGAAAGAAAAGCCTTGTATGTCAAGAAAAAGGGTAAAGGACAACATAATTTAACGGGGCATGAACGTTTTATTAATGTAAGAGGACTTTACGGTTATAATTATAAAAATACAGGAAAAACTCTTTTGTTGATTGATGATATTAAGACTACGGGTGCAACTCTTGATGAATGCACGAGGCAATTACTGTTTTCGGGTGCCCATCATGTATATTGTGCCTGTGCATTAGCAACTACTTTTGAGAAAAATCCAAAAAAGGAAAGGTAAAGTATGGCAACAGAAATAGGAATAGATTTAGGAACATCTAAAACGGTTATATTTTCGGGGTCTAGAGTGGTTTTAGAATTGCCCAGTGTTGTAACGGTTGATGCCGAAACATGGGAGCCTGTATATTTTGGCGAAAAGGCTAAACAGACGATAGGCAGAACCCCCGAAAGCTTGATTTCGGTTAATCCAATCGTTAACGGTGTTATATCTGATTATTATATTGCTGAATCAATGCTGAAGGATTATATGCAAAAAGCCTTTGGCAATAAGGTTATGCGCCCTAAAATTATGGCTACTTTACCTGCCGGATTAACTGAGCTTCAGCATCATACGTTAAATAATGTTGTTGAATCGGCAGGAGGCAGAAATATAACCATTATAGAAGGTCCTCTTGCCATAGCATTTGGACTCGATTTGGATTTTTCATCTCCACGTGGAAGCTTAATTGTTGATATTGGTGCCGGAACTACCGATATTGCAGTTATTTCTATGGGAGGAATTGCAGTTTGCGATTCCTTTAAAACCGCTTCATATGACATCGATAATCAAATAATCAAGTATATAAGAAAAGAATACAATATTGAAATAGGAAATTTGATGGCTGAATCTATCAAAAAGAATATTGGCTCAGCTATTGAAAGACCTATTGAAATTGCTACCGTTGCAAAGGGAAGAAATATATTTACTGGTCTTCCCGAAAGCTTTGAAATAACATCTGAAGAAATAAGAGAAGCCATTATGGAGGTAGTGCTTTCGATTTGCAATGCTATAAGGCAGGTGCTTAACCGCACAGACCCCGATTTAGTTGCTGATATTAAGGAAGAAGGACTTTACCTTACAGGCGGCGGCTCATTGCTTAACGGATTCGATAAATTCATAAGCGAATACACAGGTTTAAACGTTATAAAGCTTGACGACCCTGTTCATAGTATAGTGCGTGGTGCAGCGGCCGCTCTCAGAAAACCCGAGCTTATGAAAAATGTAAATTATCAGCTTCGTTCAATAAATGAACTTAAAATCGAATAAAATGCTTGACAAATTTGAAATTTGTGTTAAAATACTATTTGACAATGAAGTAGTACGTTATGCGTTCTCACCCAACGATGTTTGAATTTTTGGGTTAATAAGTAAGAAATTTTTAGGATTTTTATGCTTATTTGCACGAACGTATTGCGTTCGTGCTTTTGTTTTTATTTACCAAATAACCGGAGGTGCATCATTATCAGCAGCAAAGAACTTGCCACAAATGAAGAAATCAAATTCAAGGAAGTCCGTGTAATTAATTCTGACGGTTCTCAGTTAGGTGTTTTGCCCATTGAAAAGGCTATTGAAGCAGCTTATGCTCAAGACCTAGATTTAGTTAACATTTCACCTAATGCTCAGCCACCAGTCTGCAAAATTATGGATTACGGTAAATACCGTTTCGAACAGGCTAAGCGTGAAAAAGAGCAGAGAAAAAACCAAAAGGTTGTAGAGATTAAGGAAATCAGATTAGGACTTAGCATTGATGTTCATGATTTTGAAACCAAGGGAAAGCATGCAAGACGTTTCCTTGAGGACGGTAATAAGGTTAAGGTTTCAATCAGATTCAGAGGCCGTGAACTCGGTCATCCTGAGATTGGCTTGGAAACTATGAGCCGTTTTGCTGATTTTTGCAAAGACTTTTGTGTTGTTGAAAAAGCAGCCAAAATGGAAGGCAGAAATATGTTAATGTTCCTTGCCCCCAAAACCGGTAAGTAATGTAGTTAAAAATTTTCATAGGAGGAATTAATATGCCTAAAATCAAAACACACAGCGGCGCTAAGAAACGCTTTAAGCTCACTAAGACCGGCCAGGTTAAGCGTGCTCACGCTTTCAAGTCGCACATTCTCAACAAGAAAACTACCAAGCGTAAGAGAAATCTTCGCAAAACTGTTACCGCAGATGTAACAAATGTTGCAAAGATTAAGAAAATGATTCCTTATAAGTAATACAACTTGAAAGTGGAGGTTAATATCAATGGCACGTGTTAAAGGTGCGTTATCAACACGCAAAAGAAGAAAAAAGACTTTAAAGCTTGCTAAGGGTTATTTCGGAGCCAAGTCCAAGCTTTTTAAAACAGCTAAAGAAGCTGTGATGAAATCCGGAAACTATGCTTATATCGGCCGTAGACTTAAGAAGCGTGACTTCCGTCGTCTTTGGATCACCCGTATATCTGCCGCTGCTAAGATCAACGGTATGAATTACTCTACCTTTATGAATGGTCTTAACAAAGCAGGTGTACAGATTAACCGTAAGATGCTTGCAGATTTAGCTGTTAATGATGCAGCTGGTTTTGCAACTCTTGCTAAGGCTGCAAAAAAGGCTCTTGAAAAGTAATTTTATATCGCCCGAGAAATTTCCTCGGGCGAATTTTTAATTTTATAACTCTTGTAAAAGGTGATGAAAAGAATGGATTTTAAGGTTATTTCCAGTAAAGATAATTCACTTATCAAGCTTGTTTCTGCATTACAAACATCCACAAAGGCAAGAAAAGAAAATGAACTTTTTGTTTTGGAAGGCCTACGAATTTGCGATGATGCATTTCAAAATGGAATCAGGTTTGATAAGTTAATTTTCTCGGATACGGCTTTTGAGAAAAATTCTAATGAAATTGAAAAATTCAAAAACAATGCCCAGGAATGTTATAAAATTACAGATGCACTATTTAAAAAAATTAGCGATACGGCTTCGCCACAGGGAATTTTAGCCGTATGCTCGGTAACTTCATTAAACAAAGCCGAAATTGATAAGAAGGGTAAGTATATTGCTCTTGAAAATTTGTCTGACCCTTCGAATTTAGGCGCAATTTCCCGAACTGCAGAGGCTTTGGGTATTAATGGTATTATTATATCTGCTGATAGTTGTGATCCTTTTAATCCAAAGGTGCTTCGTGCTTCAATGGGCACATTACTCAGAATGCCTTTATTTATTACAGAAGATATAATTGAATTTGCTAAGAGTAACGAATTAACCACCTATGCTTGTGTGGTTGATTCTAAGGCGCAAAAAATTACTGATATTGAATTTTTGGGTGGTTCAATAGCATTAATCGGCAATGAAGCAAATGGTTTAAGGGATAAAACTATCCAAAATAGTGATTTTAAGATAACTATTCCTATGATAGGAAAAGCTGAGTCTTTAAATGCCGCAGTAGCAGCCTCAATTGCTATGTGGGAATTAATGAGGTAGTTTATATGAGGTATCTTATTTGGCTTCAACTGGTTTTAGGTGCAGGAAACAATAAGGTTAAAGATATACTTGAGAAATTTGGAAATGCCAAAAATATTTATAAATCCAACATTAAAGAGCTAGAAACTTCAGGGCTATTTACAAAAAGGATTTTAAAAAAGATTTCTGAAACAAAAATATTTGAAGCAGATAAAATCATTCTTAAATGTAAGACCTCAGGTATTAGGGTTTTAACGATTGAGGATAACAATTATCCCGAAAATCTTATTAATATCCCTAATCCACCTTTAGTGTTGTTTTACAAGGGAGATTTACCCGATTTTAGTAATGAGGCCTGTATTTGTATTGTGGGACCGAGAGATGTTTCTGAATACGGAAAAAAAGCAGCATTTTCTCTATCTGCCAGGTTATCTCGTGCAGGAATGATTATAATCAGCGGCGGTGCAGTGGGATGCGATACCTATGCCCATAAGGGAGCTTTAAAATATTCTAATAAAACTGTGCTTGTTATGGGATGCGGACACAATTACAGATATTTACCCGAAAATGAGAAAATGCGGCGTTTAATCATCCAAAAAGGCGGATGCATTATAAGTGAATATCCGCCCGATACTCCGCCGTACGGTTCAAATTTTCCTGTAAGAAACAGATTAATGTCATCACTCAGTCTCGGAACGGTTGTTATTGAAGCCGATAGTCGCAGCGGAGCTTTGATTACTGCTAATCACGCTTTAGAGCAGGGAAAAGATGTTTTTGTTATTCCGGGTTCTCCCGGAAAACCTGAATATATTGGCTCTAATGCATTACTTAGAGACGGCGCAATTCCATTGCTGGAAGCAACCGATATTTTAAATGAATATGCAAGCAGTTTTCCTGATAAAATTAACATAGAGCGTGCTTATTCTCAAGAAAATAACGATAACAGTATAGAAAAAAACACAAAAAAGAAAAAAATTTTTGATATACCTCTTTCAAAAGAGGCAAAAATGATATATAATCAATTAGATAAGCCACAATTTTATCCCGATGATTTAGATAAGTGTAATTTAGATAATGATGAAATTTTGTCGGCTTTAATTGAACTGGAGATATCCGGCGTGATACGGGCATTACCCGGAGGAAAATACGCCTTAGTAAATGATTAAACAGGAGGAAAGAAATGGCAAAGCTTGTTATTGTTGAGTCGCCAACAAAGGTTAAAAGTGTTAAAAAATATTTAGGCACCGGTTATGATGTTATGGCTTCAATGGGTCATATACGTGATTTACCAAAGTCAAAGCTAGGTGTTGATATAGAAAACGGATTTAAGCCGCAATATATTAATATGGCGGATAAAAAGTCCCTAATTAAATCCTTAAAGGAAGCGGCAACAAATAGTGACGGTGTGTATCTCGCAACCGACCCTGATAGAGAGGGTGAAGCTATTTCCTGGCATTTGGCTCAGATTTTGGAATTAGATTTGAACGAAGCTAACCGCATAACCTTTAATGAAATTACAGAAAAGGGTATTAAATCAGGTGTTTCTGCTCCGAGAAAAATAGATTTAAATCTAGTTGACGCTCAGCAAGCCCGCAGAGTGCTTGACAGAATAGTGGGATACAAATTAAGTCCTTTCCTCTGGCGTAAGGTTAAAAGCGGTCTTTCTGCAGGTAGAGTGCAGACAGTAGCGCTTAGACTTGTCGTTGAACGTGAAAGAGAAATTGAGAAGTTTGAAAGCGAAGAATATTGGTCTATTGATGCAAAGCTTATTGCATCAAGAAAATCCTTTATGGCTAAGCTTTTCGGCTATGCAGACGGTAAAAAGATAGATACTGTTCCTAACGCTGATGAAGCACAAAAAATTGTTGATGCGCTTGAGAGCAAGGAATATATCGTATCAGATATCAAGAAAGGTATCAGAAACAGACAGCCTTCTCCTCCTTTTATTACCTCAACCTTACAGCAAGAGGCTTCAAGAAAACTTGGTTTCACAGGTCAGCGAACAATGCGTATAGCTCAACAGCTATACGAAGGCGTTGATATACCGGGAATTGGAACTGTAGGTTTGATAACCTATATGAGAACCGATTCATTGAGAATTTCCGAAGAGGCAAGAACTGCGGCTAATAGCTTTATCGCTAATACCTATGGTTCTAACTATCTTCCTAAATCACCAAGATATTTTAAGACAAAAAATGGCGCTCAGGACGCTCACGAGGCAATAAGACCTACTAACATTTCTCTTACTCCGTCTTCAATCAGCGGAGCACTTTCCACAGAACAATATAAACTTTATAAGCTTATTTGGGAGAGATTTATTGCTTCTCTTATGGCTGCTTGCGTTCAAAACACCGTTGCAGCTAATATCACTTGTGGAGATTATCTGTTTAAAGCCAGTGGAAATACCGTTAAATTTGACGGTTTTACAGTTCTTTATGAAGAGGGCAAGGATGACGATGAGGCTGCCGAGACCGCTCTTCCTGAAATGAATATTGGTGATGTGTTAAAGTTAAAAGAACTTACACCAAATCAACATTTCACCCAGCCACCCGCTCGTTATACTGAGCCAACACTTATTAAAGCGCTTGATGAAAACGGTATAGGAAGACCTTCTACCTATGCTCCGATTATGTCTAATATACTTCAGCGTGACTATATTGAAAGGGAAAAGAAGAGCCTTAAACCCACAAAATTAGGTATGGTTGTTGTTGACCTTATCACTGAATATTTCAAGCGCATTGTCGATGTTAAATTCACTGCAGGACTTGAAGTTCAGTTGGATAAAATCGGTATTGGTGAACTCAACTGGATAGATACGATTGAGGATTTCTATAAGGATTTTGATGCACTTTATAAAAAGGCGGAATCGTCACTTGATGGCAAAAGGGTTAAGGTGCCTGATGTGGAATCCGATGTTGTCTGTGAAAAGTGCGGAAGAACAATGGTTATCAAATCGGGACGCTTTGGTAAATTCTTAGCCTGTCCGGGCTATCCTTCTTGCAAGAACACAAAGCCTGTTCCTGAGGATGAGGTAAAAGAACCTTGTCCAAAATGCGGAGCAAAGCTCGTTAAAAGAATTTCTAAAAAGGGTAAGAAGTTCTTTGGATGTAGTAATTATCCAAAATGCGATTTCGCTTCTCCTGGTGTACCTACAGGTGAAGTTTGTAAAGAATGCGGAAGCTACATTATTAAGGGTCTTAGAGGCAGAAAATATTGTATGAATTCCGAGTGTGTTTCAAGAAATAAAAAGGCTTAAGGGAAATTTAATGAAAAAAATTACTGTTGTCGGTGCAGGTCTTGCAGGTTGCGAGGCCGCCTGGCAAATTGCAAATGCAGGGATAAAGGTTGAACTGATTGATATGAAGCCTTCGAAAAAATCGGCGGCGCATCATAGCGATAAGTTTGCAGAGCTTGTATGTTCTAACTCTTTAAAGGCGGCAAGATTAGATTCTGCTGCGGGTCTTCTCAAAGAAGAAATGCGCTATCTTGGTTCGCTTTGTCTTGAGGCTGCGAGCAAATGCTCCGTAGCGGCAGGCGGTGCCCTTGCGGTTGACAGAGAAATTTTCTCTGATTATATTACAGAAAAAATTAAAAATCACCCCAATATTATGGTTACCGAAAAAACTGTTAAATCCTTACCGAGTGAAGGTATTTCTGTTATCGCTACAGGACCTTTAACTGATGGCGAATTAGCCGAAAGCATAAGTAAATTGAGTGATAAAGGAAATCTCAGTTTTTACGATGCTGCTGCTCCTGTTGTTACGGCAGATAGCATAGATTTTGAAAGAGCTTTTTATGCTTCGAGATATGATAAGGGGGACAGTGATTATATCAACTGTCCAATGAACAAGGAAGAATATACCTTGTTTCATAGTGAGTTAGTTAAGGCGGAATCAGCAAAACTCAGTGAATTTGATAAGCCGTTAAAAGTGTACGAGGGCTGTATGCCAATTGAGGTTTTAGCAAAAAGAGGAGAAGATTCTATTCGTTTTGGACCCTTAAAGCCTGTGGGACTGCGTGACCCTAAAACAGGTCACAGACCTTGGGCGGTTGTACAGCTGCGCAGAGAAAATGCTAAGGGGACAATGTTTAATCTCGTAGGATTTCAAACAAATCTTAAATTCGGAGAACAAAAAAGAGTATTTTCTATGATTCCGGGACTGCAAAATGCTGAATTTGTGCGTTACGGAGTTATGCATAGAAATTCCTTTATTAATTCACCCGAGCTCTTAAATAAAAGCCTATCTCTGAAAAATAATCCAGACTTGTTTTTTGCAGGTCAGATTACGGGCGTAGAAGGATATATGGAATCGGCGGCTTCTGGTATAATTGCAGGAATTAATGCTGTTAACCGTTATAATAAGCGCGATTCGTTAGTGCTTCCCGAATTTACGATGATTGGAGCATTAATAAATTATATCTGTGATAAAACTGTTGTCGATTTTCAGCCTATGGGGGCAAATTTCGGCGTGTTACCTGTGTTAGACGTTCAAATAAGAGATAAGCGTGAAAGATATGCAGCTTTATCGCAGCGTTCTATAGAATGGTTTAGTAAACTTTTTAATAAAGTGGGAGATAAATATGAGAATAGTAATTGATGCATTTGGAGGAGATAATGCACCGCTAGAAATAGTAAAAGGTGCGGCATTAGCCTCAAAAGAATTCAATGTTGATATTACCTTAACGGGAAATGAACAGGAAATCAGAAAATGTATATCTGATAATAATATCGAATTTTCGGGTGAACTTAAAATTGTACATACCGACGATGTAATTTCAATGCACGATGAGCCTACAACATTACTCAAGGCCCATTCTGAAAGCTCTATGGCATTGGCTTTCAAAGAATTGGCTCTCGGACAGGCAGATGCCTTTGTTTCAGCTGGTTCTACAGGTGCCATTGTCGTTGGTGGAACACTCATTGTAAAGAGAATTAAAGGGGTAAAAAGACCTGCTCTTGCAAGCATGGTTCCTTCACCAAAAAAACCTTATATGCTTATGGATATGGGTGCCAATGCAGAATGCAGACCTGAAATGCTTGAACAATTCGGTATTATGGCAAGCGTTTATCTTTCTAAGGTTGAAAACCGTGAAAATCCAACCATCGGTTTATTAAATATAGGTACTGAAGAAACTAAAGGTGATACACTACATCAGGAAGCATATCAGCTCCTTAGTAAAGCTCCCATCAATTTTTACGGTAACGTTGAATCGAGGGAAATGCCAAAGGGAGTTTGCGATGCTATTATTACCGATGGCTTTAGCGGTAATATTGCGCTTAAGCTTATTGAGGGAACAGCTTCTACCTTGTTTAAGCTTATCAAAGGCGTACTTTATAAGAATATAATAAATAAGCTTGCCGCCTTGATAATCAAGAAGGATTTATATTCAATTAAGTCATTAATGGATAGTTCTGAAGTCGGCGGTGCTTTGTTGCTTGGTGTTTCTAAGCCAGTTATTAAGGCTCACGGCAACTCTGATGCTAAAGCAATAAAAAATGCAGTGCGTCAGGCGGTTAAATTTGCTGAAATGGATGTTATAGGAACGATTTCAGAAAATCTTGCCAAAAAAGAATAAAAAGTTCCGAAACGGAGTTAAATTTTATGGAGTTTTTGCAAAAGAAACTAAATCATAAATTTAATAATGTAGAATTGCTTAAGAATGCTTTAACCCATTCCTCCTATGCTAACGAGGTAAGAGCCTATTACGGTTCAAATGAACGCCTTGAGTTTTTAGGAGATTCGATACTTTCTATTATAGTATCGGAGTATATTTACAAGCAATTTCCCAAAATGCCCGAAGGCGAACTAACTCGGCTTCGAGCTTCTTTGGTGTGCGAAAAATCTCTTTGCTCCTTTGCAAGGGAATTAGAGCTTGGAAAATATCTTCTTTTGGGTAAGGGAGAAGACCATAACGGAGGCAGAGAAAGAGATTCTATCCTTGCAGATGCTTTCGAAGCAGTACTGGCTGCAATTTATCTTGATGCAGGTATGGAAAAAGCCCGAGAGCATGTTATGAATTTTGTTTTAAGAGAAATTAACGATAAAAATGACGATGGTTTTAAGGATTACAAGACCGTATTACAAGAAATTATTCAGCAAAATCCCGAGGAATCGGTATCTTATATTTTGACGGGGGAAGAAGGCCCTGCTCACGATAAGAAGTTTACAGTTGAGGTCCACCTGAATTCCAATGTAATCGGTTGCGGTGAAGGTCATAGCAAGAAGCAGGCAGAACAAATGGCTGCAAAGCAGGCGCTCGAACTAATGGGTGCAGAGATATGAGTAACAAGCATTCAAATATTTCTATCTTTGTTCCCCATATCGGTTGCCCTAATATGTGCAGTTATTGTAATCAAAGACATATTACGGGCAAATGTATGCCCCCTAAAAAGGCTGATGTAACCCGTGCGGTTAATACAGCAAAGAAAAGCAAAAATTATGACCCGAAAACCACTGAAATTGCCTTTTTTGGCGGTAGCTTCACGGCTATAAACCGAAAATATATGACCGATTTACTGAAAACCGCCTCTTCCTTCGTTGATAAGGGAGCAGTAAGTGGTATCAGAATTTCAACAAGACCGGATGCTATCGATGAAGAAATTTTAGAAATTCTGAAATCCTACAATGTTACTGCTATTGAGCTCGGTGCACAAAGTATGAACGATAGAGTTTTGCGTATGAACAACAGGGGACATACGGCATCCGCCATTGTTAAGGCATCAAAGCTTATTAAGGAAAAAGGCTTTGAGCTCGGTCTTCAAATAATGACAGGTCTTTACTGTGATAGCGATTCCGTTTCTTTAAAGACCGCTGAAAAGATTATTGAAATCAAGCCCGATACAGTAAGAATTTATCCTACTATCGTTCTTAAAGATACAGATTTATGCACCTTGTATATGGATGGTATTTACAAGCCCCAAAGCTTGAATTCCGCAGTCAATTTAGCCTCAAAGCTTTATAGTATGTTTACACAAGCAGGAATTAAGGTTATCAGATTAGGTCTTCATTCAATTGAGGAGGATGCTTATGTGGCCGGTCCCTGGCATCCTGCTTTCAGTGAGCTTTGCCAATCCCAGATAATGCTTAACGGTGTTTTATCGGAACTAAAAGATAAGGGTGAATACATAATCTATGTATCAAAATCTGCCGTTTCAAAGATGATAGGACAAGCAAGAAAGAACATTATCCATTTAAGGGATTTAGGGTACGATTGTACCGTTAAAGAGGATGAAAATTTAAAAAATTTAGAGTATAGAATAGAAAGGAGCGTGTAATTTATGTTATTAACTTCAATTCAAGTGCAGGGTTTTAAGTCCTTTGCCGATAAAACAACACTGAATTTTGGTAAAGGAATTACTGCGGTCGTGGGACCAAACGGAAGCGGTAAAAGTAATATTTCCGATGCTGTTAGATGGGTTTTGGGTGAACAATCTACCAAAAGTCTTCGTGGTCAGTCGATGGAGGACGTTATTTTCGGAGGAACCGAAACACGCCGTCCCCATGGTTATTGTGAGGTAACGCTAAACATTAACAATGCCGACCGTTCCTTGAATTTTGATAACGATTTTGTTTCAATCACAAGAAGATATTACCGCTCCCATGAAAGTGAATATCTTATAAATAATGTTTCGGTACGTTTAAAGGATATTAACGAGCTATTTATGGATACCGGTCTTGGCCGTGATGGTTATTCAATGATAGGACAAGGTAAAATAGACAATATTATCAGCTCAAAATCCGGAGAACGCCGTGATATTTTCGAGGAAGCAGCAGGTATTTCTAAATATCGTTACCGCAAAATTGAGGCGGAGCGAAGACTCAGAGACGCAGAGGACAACCTTTTAAGACTCAAGGATATAATGAATGAGCTTGAATCCCGTATAGGCCCTCTTGCTGAGCAAAGTAAAAAGGCAGAAAAGTTTTTAGAACTTGCCAAGCTTAAAAAAGACCTTGAAATCGGTTTATGGTTATACACCCTTAATAATTCCAAGGATGCACTGCGCTCTCAGGAAAGCAAAATTGCGGCTGCACAGGCCCAATATCAGGAGATTGAACAGGCTCTCGAGGGCTTTGATGCCGAAACTGAGCGTAATTCTGCTGAATTTGCAAAGCTTACCTCGGATATTGAGGGTGAACGTCAAAAAATCGCTGCACATAATGAAGAGATTATACGTATTAGCGGAAATATTACCCTTATAAATAATGATATTCAGCACAATTTAGAAGCGATTGAAAGACTGAATAATGAGATAGAACAGCTTAATAGTGATGATAGCACTGCTCAGAGCGAAATTGATTCAAAGAGAAAAGAAGCAGATGAAAAGAAAAATACTGCTGCATCTATCGAAACTAAAATTTCACAGCTCGAAGAATCATTATCTAATTTAATATTTGACAGTGAGAATATATCCCGTCAAATTGAAGAAAAGGTTAAAGAGCTAAATTCCATATCTGCCAAGAGTGCAGATAAGCGTGTTGAAATGGTTACTGCCGATACAACCATTGAAGAAATCACTTCAAGAATTTCGAATGTAAGCGAGCTTATTGCTACACAAACTAATGAGCTCGATGTTCACAACGGTGAGTTTGCCGAAACAGAAAAATTATTTAACGAAATTGAAGAAAATTTAGTATCATTTAAAAATTCGTTAGAGGGTTATGAGCTGAGATTGACTTCTCGTGAGAAAACCGTTAACGAACTTAAGGAAAAGACCGATGAAATCCGTCTTGACATTGAGGCTAAGCGCAGAAGAGTTCAGATACTTACAGACCTTGAAAACAATATGGAAGGCTTCAACCATTCTGTAAAAACCATTATGGGCGAGGCCGAAAAGGGAATACTGCGTGGTATTCACGGACCTATTTCAAAGGTTATTAATGTTCCTGGTGAATATAGTGTTGCTATTGAGACAGCACTCGGTAATGCGATACAAAATATCGTTGTAGATAACGAAGCTGATGCTAAGCGTGCAATTAACTATCTTAAGAGCAACAATAAGGGAAGAGCAACCTTCTTGCCAATTTCTTCGATTATTGCGAGGGAATTTAAAGAAAAAGGCTTTGACAGTATGTTTGGTTATGTAGGTATTGCTTCCGAGCTTGTTAAAACCGATAAAAAATACAGTGAAATAATCAAGTATTTATTAGGTGGAGCAGTTGTTGCCGAGGATATTGACAGTGCAGTAACTATCGCCAAAAAGTATGGATATAGAGTTAAGGTAGTATCCTTGGATGGACAGGTAGTAAATCCAGGTGGCTCACTTACAGGTGGCTCTCTTGTTAAAAGTGCAGGTATTTTAAGCCGAGCTTCTGATATTAAGAAACTTAAAGATAGCATATCTTCATTAGAGGACAAGCTTAAGGCTTCTGAGAAAGAGCTTACGGAGGCTACTGAAAAGCTTTCACAGGTTCAGGCCGATATTACTGCTGTTAGAGCTGAAATAACTACCGCTAATGAGGATAAAATCAGAACATTAGGTGAATTGCGCCGTATCGGTGAGTTAATTGAAAACATCAAAAAATCTATTACTGAGCTTGAAAACGAGAGTAATAGCGCTAATGAAAAAATCAATTCCCTTAAGGAAATTTCCGCAAACGCTGCTAAAACTATCGCCGAGCTTGAGGCTCAAAAGAATCATATTCAATCCGAAATTGATGAAATGAGCGGCGGCAGAGATAATATTTCCGAGAAACGAAATGCATTTACCGATGAAATAACTGCTGCAAAGCTTAGTCTGATCGAAAACAACAAGGATATTGATGCTTTGCTTCTTTCGGCGGATAATTTAGAGTCTATGATTGGTCAGCGTGGCGTAAGACTTGAAGAAATCAATTCTGAAATCGCTGTAGTTAAGTTTAAAAATGACCAATTAAATATGGACATTGCAAATGCAAACAATGAAATTGATGGCATTAAGGATTCAATTTCAGATGGTGAAAAACTCATCGAGGAAATGATTGAAAAGCGTAATCTCACCGAGAAAACCGGGATTGAGCTGCGTTCCAGTGAAAGAGAAAGAACAATGGAACGAGAGAAAATCGGCGGTGAGCTTGCAAGGCTTTGCGAACGCAAGGATATTATGGTTAAAGAGTACGATGATGTTATCCGCAAGCTTTATGACGAATATCAGTTAACCCGTAGTGAAGCAGAAGCCATCGGAATTGAAATCGAAAAACCTGCAGAAGCTAAAAAAGAACTTGCGGAGGTCAGAAATAAAATCAGAAACCTCGGCAGCGTAAATGTAGGCGCCATAGAAGAATATAAAGAGGTTAGTGAACGATATAACTTTATGTCTGAGCAAATTGCAGATGTTGAGGGCTCAAGAGCAGAACTTTACAAGCTTATTAACCAGTTAACCGCACAGATGAAGGAAATGTTTATTGAAGGTTTTGATAAGATTAATGAGAATTTCTCAAAGACCTTTAGAGACCTATTTGGCGGCGGTACTGCAGGTCTTACACTTAGTGACCCCGAAAATATTCTTGAAAGCGGTATTGATATCAATGTCAAGCTCCCTGGTAAAAATGTCCCCAGTCTTGATGGACTTTCGGGCGGTGAAAAGGCATTAATTGCATTATCAATTTATTTTGCAATAATGCGTGTTAATGCGCCTCCGTTCTGCTTCCTTGACGAGGTGGATACAGCCCTTGATGATATTAACGTTGATAGATTTGCAGATTATATGAAGCGTGCTGATTTTGCTACACAGTTTATTTGTGTAACCCACAGAAGAGGAACTATGGAAGCTGCAGATATGCTTTATGGTGTTACAATGCAAGAAAAGGGTGTTACAAAGCTTTTGGAACTCAATGTTGCCGAGCTTGAGAAGAAACTGCTTTTAAACCAGAACTAATTTTAATTTTGAGGTGATAATATTGGGCTTTTTTGATAAAATAAAGCATGGTTTGCAAAAAACAAGAAGTTCAATAATCAACAATGTTAATTCCTTAATAAACAGCTTCACAAAAATTGATGAAGAGCTGTTTGAAGAGTTAGAGGAGATACTCATAATGTCCGATATGGGCGTTGAAACCTCTACGGAAATTTGTGATATTATGCGCAAAAAAATTAAGGAACAAGGAATAACGGAACCCGGCGTTATCAAACAAATGATGAAAGAAATCATTGCAGATATGTTGGGCGAGGATACGGGGCTTAAGCTTGATACAAAGCCTTCGGTTATCCTGGTTATTGGTGTTAATGGTGTTGGAAAGACCACCTCAATAGGTAAAATAGCTTCCCTTTTAAATAGAGAGAGTAAAAAGGTTGTTTTAGGCGCTGCAGACACATTTAGAGCTGCAGCCATTGAACAGCTTGAAATCTGGGCGCAAAGAGCCGATGTATCCTTGGTTAAAAGTGTTGAGGGAACTGACCCTGCTTCGGTAGTGTTTGATACAATAGCCTCGGCGAAATCAAAGGGTGCAGATGTTATTATTTGCGATACGGCGGGCAGACTTCATAACAAGAAAAACCTTATGGATGAGCTTGCAAAGATTAACCGAGTTATTAAAAGAGAGCTGCCTGATGCATCTTTGGAATCATTACTCGTCTTGGATGCGGCAACAGGACAAAATGCCGTTAATCAGGCAAGAGAATTTAAAAACGTTACTGATATTAGCGGTATTATCCTTACAAAGCTTGACGGTACTGCTAAAGGCGGTATAGTTGTTCCCATAAAAAATGAACTGAATATTCCCGTTAAATTTATAGGTGTTGGCGAGGGTATTGACGATTTACAACCCTTTAATACCAAGGAATTTGTTGAAAGTATATTCGGTGAAGAGGAAGATATATGAAAATTTTTATAGCAACCAAAAATAAAAATAAACTTAAAGAGCTTGAAAGAATACTTGTGCCCATGGGCTTTGATGTTGTAAGTGAAAATGACCTTGATAAACCATTGCCTGAGGTTGACGAAACTGGTGTAACCTACGAAGAAAATGCTTTATTAAAAGCTCGTTCGGGGCTTGAGGTTACAGGACTTGTTTCGGTTGCAGATGATTCAGGACTTAGTGTTGATTATTTAGACGGCGCTCCCGGACTTTATTCTGCGAGATATTCAGGTATGAATGCAACTTACGATTCAAATAACGATAAGCTTTTAGCCGCTTTAGATGGTGTTCCTCGGGATAAGAGAACAGCAACCTTTGTTTCGGCTATTGCGTGTGTTTTTCCGGATGGAAGAGAATTTACCGTAAGGGGAGAATGCCCTGGTTACGTTGCGGAAAAATGCTCAGGTACAGAAGGCTTCGGTTATGATCCTTTGTTTATTTGCTCAGCGGGTTGCTATGCAGAAATTTCTCCTGAGGAAAAGGATAGGGTAAGTCACAGAGGAATTGCCCTGCGCATTTTTAAAGAAGAACTGAAAAAATATATTTAATGAGGTTTATTTATGCTTAACAGTAGACAAAGAGCCCAACTACGTGGACTTGCAAATAATATTGAAGCAATATTTCAAATTGGAAAAGGCGGAATAGGCGAACAACTTATTAAACAGGTTGTAGAAGCGCTTGAAGCCAGAGAATTAATTAAGCTTAGCGTTCTTGAAACCTGTGAAGAAAGTTCACGAACGGCTGCAGATAAAATTGCCATTGCAACCGATTCGGACGTAGTTCAGGTTATTGGCAGAAAATTTATTTTATACAAGGAAAGCAAAGAAAATAAAAAGATAGTTTTGGTGAAATAAATTATGGGTTTAACCGCAATTTTTGGTGGTACATTTAATCCTTTTCATATAGGCCATTATGAAATGCTTGAAACAGTAAATCAACTTGATTTTATTGATGAAATTCTGCTTATGCCGGATAGAATTCCGCCTCATAAGGAATGCGATTTTTTAGCTGGTGATGAGCATCGAATTGAAATGTGCCGTATAATTTCAGAGGATTTTAAAAAGGTTAAATTATGTTTAATAGAATTTGAGCGAGAAGGTAAGAGTTATACTTATGATACTGTGCTTGAATTAAAAACAAAATTTCCCGATAAAAACTTTACCTTTGTTTGTGGCGGAGATATGATAACAACCCTTGATAAATGGTATAAATTTGAGGAACTGATTAAGGAAATATCATTTATTAGTTTTGGAAGATTTGAAATTTTACAAGAGCAATTTGATAAAAAAGTAAAATCACTGAAAGATATGGGTGCCGATATAACGGTTATTGATAAAAAAATTATTGCAGTCAGTTCCACGCAAATCAGAAATGATATAGAGGGTTGTAAACATTTATTGCCCGAAAAAATATACTATTATTTAAAAGACAAGGGGATTTACATTGAAAACCAAATATGAAGAGTTAAAAATTCTCCTTAAGACTAGACTTAATGAAAAGAGATATATTCATTCCCTTGCTGTTGCCGATGAGGCAAAGCGTTTGGCTGAGCTGTATGGCGGAGATAAGGAAAAAGCCTATCTTGCAGGCCTACTTCACGATATCACTAAAAATGCACCCGATGAAGAGCACTTGAATATTTTTAATTCTTTTGATATAATCTTAAACGATATCGAAAAAAAGGCTTTTAAATTGTGGCATGCAATATCAGGAGCTGCATATGTAGAAAACATTTTAAAGATTTCCGATTTGGAAATTATTGATGCTATCAGGTATCACACAACAGCAAAAGCAAATATGTCTTTACTTGCAAAAATACTTTATCTTGCGGATTTTACTTCTGCTGATAGAGATTACGAAGATGTTGATGTAATACGAGAATATGTAAATGTTTCTTTAGAAAAAGCTTTTATATATGCACTTAAGTATTCGATAACCGATCTTGTAAATAATAATAAAGCTGTTCATTTAGATACAATTGCTGCTTATAATCAAGCGGTTTTAGGAGGATAAATATTGGATTCTTTTGAGATTTTAAAAATTGCTGCTAATGCATTAAATGAGAAAAAAGCACGAGAGCTTAATGCCGTAAAGGTTACTGAACTCACAGTTCTAACCGAGTATTTTCTAATCGCTACGGCAACTTCATCTACGCATGTTCACGCTTTGGCTGACGAGGTTGAAGAAAAGCTTAAAGAGCAAGGTGTTACACCACATCATATTGAAGGCAGAACATCAGGTTGGCTTGTTTTAGATTACGGTTCGGTTATAGTTAATATTTTCAGCCGTGATCAGCGTGAATTTTACAATCTTGATAAAATGTGGAGCGATGGAGAATCGGTTGAATTAAGCGGTATTCTCGATAATGTTGAGGAGGATTAATAAATGAAATACAATTATGATTACGCTAGTATTGAAAAAAAGTGGCAGGATATATGGGATGAAAAGCAGACCTTTGCCGCTAAAACTGATTATACACTACCTAAGTTTTATGGATTGGTAGAGTTTCCATATCCTTCTGCACAGGGTCTCCATGTTGGTCACCCCCGTTCATATACCGCAATAGATATCGTTGCCCGTAAAAAGAGATTACAGGGCTACAATGTTCTTTATCCCATGGGATGGGATGCATTTGGTCTACCTACCGAAAACTTTGCAATAAAGAATCATATTCATCCTGCGGTTGTTACCGAGAGTAATATCGCCAACTTTAAGCGTCAGCTTAAATCTCTTGGCTTCTCTTTTGACTGGAGCCGTGAAATTAATACTACTGATCCTTCTTACTATAAATGGACACAGTGGATTTTCTTACAGTTGTTTAAGCAAGGCTTAGCTTACAAGAAGAAGATGTCGGTTAACTGGTGTACCTCTTGTAAATGCGTACTTGCAAACGAAGAGGTTGTTAACGGTGTTTGTGAGCGTTGTGGTAGTGAAGTAGTTCACAAGGAAAAAAGCCAATGGATGCTCAAGATTACCGAATATGCCGATAAATTGCTTGACGGACTTGATAATGTAGACTTTATCGAGAGAGTAAAGACTCAACAGAGAAACTGGATAGGCCGTTCTTACGGTACTCAGGTTAAGTTCCAAACTACTGTTGGTGATGAATTTGAAATATACACCACAAGAGCCGATACACTTTTCGGTGTAACATATATGGTAATGTCTCCCGAACATCCGCTTATAGAAAAATGGGCAAAAAAAATCGCTAACATTGAAGCAGTAAGAGCTTACCGTGCTGAAGCTGCCAAAAAGTCCGATTTTGAACGCACAGAGCTTACTAAGGATAAAACAGGAGTTTGTCTTGACGGTGTTAAGGCTATTAATCCCGTTAACGGCGAAGAAATACCTATCTTTATTTCTGATTATGTACTTATTTCATATGGAACAGGCGCTATTATGGCGGTTCCCGGACACGATACACGTGACTGGGAGTTTGCTAAAAAATTCGGTTTACCGATAATAGAGGTTGTTGCAGGCGGTAATGTTGAAGAAGCAGCTTATACCGACTGTTCTGAGGGTGTTCTCGTTAATTCGGGATTCCTTACAGGCAAGAGCGTTGAAGATGCTAAAAAAGCAATCCAAGAATGGTTAACCGAGAGAAACATAGGTTATGTTAAAACTAACTTCAAGCTGCGTGACTGGGTATTCTCCCGTCAAAGATATTGGGGAGAGCCTATCCCTATGGTATATTGCGAAAAGTGTGGTTATGTTCCACTTGATGAAAGCGAATTACCGTTGGTACTGCCCAATGTTGATACATATGAACCCACCGATAATGGTGAATCACCTCTTGCGAATATGACCGAATGGGTTAACACAACCTGTCCTCATTGCGGTGGTCCCGCAACGAGAGAAACCGACACTATGCCTCAGTGGGCTGGTTCGTCATGGTATTATTTGCGTTATTGCGATCCCCATAACGATAAAGAGTTAGCTTCCAAAGAGGCCCTCGAATATTGGTGCCCTGTCGATTGGTATAACGGCGGTATGGAGCATACAACCCTCCATCTGCTTTATAGCCGTTTTTGGCATAAATTCCTTTATGATATCGGCGCAGTTACATCCCCTGAACCCTATGCAAAGCGTACCAGCCATGGTATGATTTTAGGTGAAAACGGCGAAAAGATGTCTAAGTCCCGTGGTAACGTTGTAAATCCCGATGAAATCGTAAAGGATTACGGCGCTGATACAATGCGTGTTTATGAAATGTTTATCGGTGACTTCGAAAAGGCGGCTCCCTGGAGTCAGGCTTCAATTAAGGGTAGTAAGCGTTTCCTTGATAAAGTTTGGGCTTTGAGCGAAAATGTTATCGATGGGGAAGACTACCGCTCTGAATTAGAGGCAGATTTCCATCGCACCATCAAAAAGGTTACCGAAGATATCGAAAATCTTAAGATGAACACAGCTATCGCAGCTCTTATGTCATTGCTTAACACCATTCAGGCAAAAGGTAATATAACAAAGGGTGAATATAAGACCTATCTTATTCTCCTTAATCCTTTTGCTCCTCATATGACCGAAGAGCTTTGGCAGTTAAATGATTTTGGCGGTATGCTTAATGAAACAAAGTGGCCTGAATATGATGAAAGTAAATGTGTTGATTCTGCAGTTGAAATTGCTATTCAGGTAAACGGTAAAATTAAAGCAAGAATTAATGTTCCTGCTGAAATTTCTGCCGATGATGCTATCTCCACTGCTAAGGAAAATGAAGCTGTTAAAAATGAAATTTCGGGCAAGAATATCATTAAAGAGCTTTATATTCCTAAACGATTAGTTAATATAGTAGTAAAATAAAATGCTTTTACTCCGACACCTTAATGGTGTCGGAGTGAATTTGGCTATTATTGTTATTTTTATCAACTTTTCTCTTGACAATAGGGTCTGGCGTTGATATAATAGTTAAGCTGTTTAAATATTTGATCCATTAGCTCAGACGGTAGAGCACTTGACTTTTAATCAAGGTGTCCGGGGTTCGAATCCCCGATGGGTCACCAGAAAACCCAAGGAATCCTTTTTGGTTTCTTTGGGTTTTTCTTTTTATATAATATCGGGGATTCGAAGCCTGTGGGTAAAAAGATAAATTCTTTAACTATAAGCAAGTATGTTAAAAAAATAACAAAGAATTTTCCAAAAAACAAAAAATTCTAAAAAATAGTGTGAAACTTTTAACAAACCTATTGACAATGCGAATATCCTTCGTTATAATTGAATACAATATACTATTTGGAGGTAATTTTATGTCTAGAGTTTATAATTTTAGTGCCGGTCCTTCTATGCTTCCTGAAGAGGTTTTGAAGACTGCGGCAGCAGAAATGTTGGAATATGGTGAAAGCGGTCAATCCGTTATGGAGATGTCCCACCGTTCAAAGGAATATCAGGCAATTTTTGATGAGGCAGAGGCAAATCTCAGAGAGATAATGAATATTCCTGATAATTATGAGGTATTATTCCTTCAGGGTGGTGCTTCTACTCAGTTTGCCATGTTGCCTTTAAATCTTATGACAAAGAACGGCAAGGCTGATTTTATTGTTACAGGTCAATGGGCAAATAAGGCTTATAAAGAAGCTGCTCGTTACGGTGCTGCCCGTGAGGTTGCTTCTTCTAAGGATAAGACCTTTAGCTATATTCCTAAGACAACGGCTGCGGATTTTGACCCCGAAGCAGATTATGTACATATTTGTATGAATAATACAATTTACGGAACAAAGTACAACACATTACCCGAAACAGGTAATGTTCCGCTTGTTGCTGATATTTCAAGCTGCATTTTATCCGAGCCTATTGATGTTTCAAAGTTTGGTGTTCTTTATGCAGGTGCTCAAAAGAACGTTGCTCCCGCCGGTGTTACCATCGTTATTATCCGCAAGGATTTAATCGGTAATGCGATGGATATCACTCCTACAATGCTTAGATATGATACTCATTCTGAGAATGGCTCAATGTTTAATACACCTCCTTGCTATACCATTTATGTTGCAGGTCTTACCTTTAAGTGGATTAAAAAAATGGGTGGGCTTGATGCTATGAAGGAATTGAATGAAAAGAAGGCTAAGATTCTTTATGATTTCTTAGATAACAGTAAGCTTTTCAAGGGTACGGTTGTTCCTGAAGACCGTTCTCTTATGAATGTTCCTTTTGTTACTGGCAGTGAAGAATTGGATGCTAAATTTGTTGCTGAGTCCAAGAAGGCCGGTTTTGTAAATCTTAAGGGTCACCGTTCAGTAGGTGGTATGAGAGCTTCCATTTACAATGCAATGCCAATTGAAGGTGTTGAAAAGCTCGTTGAATTTATGAAAAAATTTGAAGAGGAAAATGCATAATGTATAAAATTAAAACATATAACAAGATTTCTAAAATTGGTTTAGATTTTTTTGATGACAAATATACAATTGGCGAAGAGGTAGAAAATGCAGATGGTGCTATCGTTCGTTCCGCTTCGCTTCACGAGGTTGAGTTTCCTGCTACCTTAAAGGCTATTGCCCGTGCAGGTGCAGGTACCAATAACATTCCGATTGAGCGTTGTTCTGAACAAGGAATAGTTGTATTTAACACCCCCGGTGCAAACGCAAATGCTGTTAAGGAGTTAGTAATTGCAGGTATGCTAATAAGCTCTCGCCGTGTTATTTCCGGTATTGAATGGGCAAAAACCCTTAAGGGTAATGGTGCCGAAGTCGGAAAGATGGTTGAAAAGGGAAAGAGCGCCTTTGGAGGCCCTGAAATTAAGGGTAAAAGCCTTGGTGTTATCGGTCTTGGCGCAATCGGCGTTATGGTTGCAAATGCCGCTAATTCACTCGGTATGAAGGTATATGGTTATGATCCTTATCTTTCTGTTAAATCTGCTTGGAATCTGACACATAATGCCGTTCATATCCAGGATATAAATGAGATTTTTGAAAACTGCGATTATATTACAATTCACGTACCGCTTACTGATTCAACAAAGAATTTAGTAAACGCAAATACAATTGCAAAAATGAAGGACGGAGTGAGAATTCTCAACTTTGCCCGTGGCGGCCTTGTTAATAATGATGATTTGAAGGCGGCATTGGAATCTGGTAAGGTAGCAGCCTATGTAACAGATTTCCCCTCAGATGAGGTTATCGGTGTTGACGGTGTTATAGCTATTCCTCATCTAGGTGCTTCTACGCCTGAATCTGAGGATAATTGTGCTGGTATGGCTTCCAAGGAATTAATTGACTATATCGAAAACGGTAATATCGTTAATTCGGTTAATTTCCCTGAGGTTACAATGCCCAGAAGCGGTGATCACAGAATCTGTGTAATTCACAAGAATATTCCTAATATGCTTACCGCTATTACAAGCGTTTTTGCGAAGGATAATGTAAATATTGAAAACCTTCTCAACAAATCTCGTGGCGACTATGCGTATACCTTACTTGATGTATCTTCTGACAACGCAGACACTGTTGCAGAGGATATTGAAAAGATTGAAGGAATTATTAAAGTAAGAGTTATATAAACAGTGTAAAGAACGGCAAATTTTGCCGTTCTTTTTTTGCTTATTTCTCTTGAATAATATATATATTTATAGTATAATAAAGTGATAAATTATAAAGGGAAGTTTATATGCAAATTTCAAACTTTGAAAAATATGTTTTTCCGCCTGAGCAAATGGCTTATATTAAACAACTAAAGTCACTTACGAGGCGTATATATGGCGATAATCCCAAGGCTTGTGTTGTTACATACGGTTGTCAGCAAAATGTCAGCGATTCCGAGCATTATAAGGGTATGCTTTCACTTATGGGATTCGAGTTTATAAATGAGCCCTCGCAAGCAGATTTTATTTTGTACAATACCTGTGCGGTTCGTGGCCACGCTGAGGATAGGGTTTACGGTAATATAGGCGTTGTAAAAAATTATAAGAGAAAAAGAGAAAATATAATTTTAGCGGTTTGCGGATGTATGGCGCAGCAAAGCCACGTTGCTGAGAGAATTAGAAAAAGCTATCCTTACGTTGATATTGTTTTCGGTACTCAGCTTCAGCACAGATTGCCGGAGTTTTTATATAAAAGACTTTCGGGTGGCGGACGGATTTTTGAGCTTTCTCTTGAAAACAAAGAAATTGTTGAGGATATTCCCATAAGCAGGGACGGCGAACTCAAAGGTTGGCTTCCTATAATGTATGGTTGCAATAACTTCTGTACCTACTGCATAGTTCCTTATGTTCGTGGCAGAGAGCGTTCGAGACATCCTGTTAAAATCCTTGCGGAAGCCAGAGAAATGGTTAAAGCGGGATTTAAAGATATAACCCTTTTAGGTCAAAATGTTAATTCCTACGGCAAGGGATGCGACTTTAATATGGATTTTGCAGATTTGATACGTGAAATCAATAATATTGAAGGCGATTTTAGAATAAGGTTTATGACCTCTCATCCAAAGGATTGCACTCTTAAGTTGTTGGATGCTATGAGAGACTGTGAAAAGGTTGCACATCATCTTCATCTGCCTTTCCAAAGCGGAAGTGACAGAATTTTAAAACAGATGAACAGGCATTATGACAGAAAGACATATCTTGAGCTTATAGAGGCTGCAAGGGAGAGAATACCCGATATATCGATTACAAGTGATATAATTGTGGGATTTCCTGGGGAAACTTATGATGATTTCAAAGAAACACTTTCTTTGGTTGAAAAAGTAAGATTCTCTTCACTTTTCACATTTATTTATTCTCCACGAGAAGGAACCCCTGCTTCTGTTATGGATGATCCGATTTCCCGTGAAGAGAAGGGTAAATGGTTTAATGAGCTTTTGGCTCTTCAAGATAAAATTGCCAAAGAAAATTCCAAATCATTCATCGGCAAAACCTTTAGAGTGTTATGTGATGATTACGGAAAAGCACCGGGTATTATGTCGGGACACACATCGGGCAATTGTTCTGTAGAATTCGAAGCTGATAAAAATATGTTAGGTGAATTTCTTGATATAGAAATCACTGATTATACTAATATGCTTTCGGGCAAAATAGTAAAATAAAAACTGAAAGGAAAATTTAAAATGGATGTTATTGAAATTACCAGAAAATTAGGTGCTGCTATTCAGCAGGATGAACGTTATATTAATTATGCAAAGGCAAAGCTTGCTAATGATAATGATGAGAATTTGCAAAAAAATATCGGCGAATTTAATCTTATCAGAATGCAGTTGGATAATGAGCTTAGTGCCGAAGAAAGAAATGAGGATAAAATCAAAGAGCTTAATGAACAGCTTCGTATGATTTATACTCAGGTTATGTCAAGCGATTCGATGGTTGCTTATAATACTGCAAAAGCAGGACTTGATAAAATGTTAAACGAAATCAATACTTTGATTTCAATGTGTGTAGAGGGTGAGGATCCTGAGACTTGTGATATATCATCTTCGTGTACAGGTAGCTGTTCAACCTGCGGTGGTTGTCATTAAGATTTAAAAAATTCGGAAGAAAGGATGTTGAAAATGGCAGAACTATCTCCTATGATGAAGCAGTATTTAGAAATTAAAGCCCAAAATCAGGACAGTATTTTGTTTTTCAGACTTGGAGATTTCTATGAAATGTTCTACGATGATGCAAAAATCGCTTCCGAGGAACTTGACCTTACCTTAACCGGCCGTGATTGCGGTCAGGAGGAGAGGGCGCCGATGTGCGGTGTTCCTTTCCACAGTTGTGACAGTTACATTGCAAGACTTGTTGATAAAGGCTACAAGGTTGCTATTTGTGAACAGGTGGAAGACCCTACAAAAGCAAAAGGTATTGTGAGAAGGGAAGTTATCCGCATTATCACTCCCGGTACTGTTATTGAAGATGAAATGCTTGAAGAGGGAAAAAACAGTTTTCTCGCTTCTGTGGTTTTTAAGGATAAAAGCGCAGGTATTTGTTTTACTGATGCTTCAACGGGAGAAAGTCAGGTAACCGAAATTTCGGGAACTAATTTTGAGCGAAGAATTATTGATGAAATTTCTCGTTTTTCTCCAAAAGAGCTTCTTATAACAAATAATATAAAAAAGTTCCCCTTGATTTCTCAGTTTTTAAAGGATACCTTTGAGGGTATGACCACTTTTCGTGATGATACTAAATTAGAGCTTTCCTTTACTGAACCTATCATGCTAAAGCACTTTGATATTGTTAGTGTTGAAAACTTAGGGTTAGTTAAAGATAGCTTAGGAGCTGCAGCCTTCGGCGCTATAATTGCATACCTTTATGAAACGGGTATCAACGGAAACTTTTCTGTTAATAAGGTTAAATCTTATACCGAGAAGCAATATATGCGGGTTGATATGAACGCTGTTCGTAATCTTGAGCTTTGCGAAACAATGCGTTCAAAGGCAAAAAAGGGTACGCTTTTATGGGTTATTGATAAAACTAAAACCCCTATGGGTAAACGGCTTATCAGAAGTTGGTTATTGCAACCTTTGCTCAGTATTACTGAAATTAATCTTCGCCAGAACGCTGTTGAAGAATTAATCAATGATACCATTTTGCGAAGCGAAGCAGTAGAATATTTTTCTGGAATTCGTGATATTGAAAGATTACTTACCCGAATTGTTTACGGCACAGCCAACGCAAGAGATTTATTGGGTGTTGCTGCAACCTCGACTAAATTTCCTCTGATCAAAAGTCTGCTTTCTTCAGCTGAATGTAAAATGCTAAAGGGTATATGTGATGATATTGACCCACTTGAGGATATAACAACGCTTATTGATGCAGCAATTATTGATGAACCGCCTGTTTCTATTCGTGAAGGTGGAATTATAAAGCCCGGTTTCCACGAAGAAGTTGATCAACTGCGAAATGATATGACTAACGGTACGGATTATATCAGAGACCTTGAGGAATCCGAGCGTGAGAGAACTGGGATTAAAAATCTCAAGGTAAGATATAATAAGGTCTTCGGTTACTATATTGAGGTTACAAATTCTTTCCTTGATAAGGTTCCGGAGGACTATATTCGAAAACAAACGCTAACCAATTGCGAAAGATTTATAACCCCTGAATTAAAGCAATTTGAAGTCAGAGTATTAACCGCTAAGGATAAAATTGTTCAGCTTGAATATGAACTCTTTAGTGCAGTTAGAGAAAAGGTTGCAGAACAGCTTGTTCGTTTCCAGAAAACTGCTGAAGCAATTGCAAAATTAGATGTTCTTTGTTCCTTTGCAAGAGTTGCCATTGAAAACAATTATTGTAGACCATTAATTAACAACAGCGGTGTTATCCGCATTGACGGTGGAAGACATCCGGTTGTCGAAAAGGTTATTTCAACGCCTTTTGTTTCTAACGATACATATCTTGATTTGGCCGATAACCGTTGTGCAATAATAACGGGACCGAATATGGCGGGTAAATCCACCTATATGCGTCAGGTTGCAGATATTGTTCTGATGGCGCAAACAGGATGCTTTGTTCCCGCAAAAATGGCAGAAATAGGAATTGTTGATGCTATTTTTACCCGTGTAGGCGCATCTGATGATTTATCTTCAGGCAAATCAACCTTTATGGTTGAAATGAGCGAAGTAGCCGATATTATTAAATATGCTACTAAAAACAGTTTGCTGATTTTGGATGAAATTGGAAGAGGAACCTCTACATATGACGGTATGTCGATAGCTCGTGCCGTTCTTGAATATGTTGTTGATAAGAAAAAGCTTGGCGCAAAGTCGTTTTTCGCTACACATTATCATGAGCTTACCGAAATGGAAAACGAACTTAGCGGTGTTAAAAATTATAATATTGCCGTTAAAAAGCGTGGCGATGATATAATTTTCCTTAGAAGAATTGTTCCCGGTGGTGCTGATGATAGCTATGGTATCGAGGTTGCAAAATTGAGCGGTATACCCGATTCGGTAATTCAAAGAGCAAAAGAAATCCTCAAGAAAACAATTGAAGAGGGAATAGTAACCTATAAAACTGCACCGTCATCTGATATGCAGTTACCTCTTGAAATGATGGGCGCAACCGAAATTCTTCATGAGCTTCAGGTTCTTGATGTGAATACTCTTACACCAATTGAGGCTATGGGAGTTTTATTCGATATAGCAAATAAAGCAAAATCTATTTCTTAAACGAAGGATGTGAAAAAATGCCAAAAATTAATGTACTTCCAAAAGAAATCTCCGAGCTTATAGCTGCCGGTGAGGTCGTTGAGAGACCTTCCTCGGTAATAAAAGAGTTAATTGAGAATTCAATTGATGCGGGAGCAAAGACAATTACTGTTGAAATTCGCAACGGCGGTATCACTTATATGCGAGTTACCGATGATGGTTGCGGTATTGCTAACTCGGAAGTTCCTTTGGCATTTTTGCGTCACGCTACAAGTAAAATTTCTAGCGAAAAAGACTTAGATTTTATTTCCACCTTAGGATTTCGTGGTGAAGCTTTAGCTGCTGTTTCCTCAGTTGCTAAGGTTGAGATGTTTACAAAAACCAAGGCAGAAAATTTCGGAACTCATTATATAATCGAGGGTTCTTGCGAAGTCCTTTATGATGAGGATGGTTGTTCTGACGGTACTACCATAATTATACGAGATTTATTCTTCAACACCCCCGCAAGAATGAAATTTCTTAAAAAGGATACCTATGAGGGTAATTCTGTTGCGGCTATTGTTGACCGTATTGCGATTTCACATCCTGAAATTTCCTTTAAATTTATAAGGGATAATAAAACGACCCTTACTACAGCCGGAGATGGCAATTTAAAAAATACTGTTTACAGTGTTATGGGCAGAGAATTTGCTAATGCACTTATTTCGGTTGATTATGAATTAAACGGCGTTAAGGTTAATGGTCTTACATGTAAGCCTATATCCTGCAAGCCCTCAAGAAATTATCAATTAACCTTTTTAAATGGTAGATTTGTTCGTTCGGGAACGGTTATGGCGGCTGTTGAACAGGCTTATAAAAACAGTGCGATGGTTGGAAAATATCCCGGATTTGTACTTAATTTAACAATTCCTTTTGATACGGTTGATGTTAATGTTCATCCCGCCAAAACCGAGGTTAGATTCTCTGATGAACGAAGAATTTTTGAAGCGGTTTATCCTGCAATTAAAAATGCTTTATCTCTGGGTGATACAAGACCCGAAATTAAAATCAGTAAACCTGTTTTTAATCAGTTTGAAAGAATGAATGTTGAGGAATACCGTCAACAGATTTTACCAAGCACTGAAATAAAACAAACTAAAAATGATTTTTCGGTAAAGACCGAGAGGATTAACTTCAATGTAGCAAAAAGTGATAACAAATCTATTTTAGTAGATAAGATTGAGTTGCCCGATATTCCTGTTAAAAAGGCAGAAGTTATTGAAGCCAAAATTAAAAAAGAAAATATTTCCGAGGAACAACTTGAGGAAATTCTCCTTATCGGTGAGGCCTTTAACACATATGTTGTTGTTCAAAAAGGTAACAGTATTTTCATGATAGACAAGCATGCGGCTCATGAGCGAATTTTATATAATTCCTTGAAGAAAAATATCAAGATTGGTATTCAAGCTCTTCTTGTTCCTGCTACCGTAACCCTTTCTATGGACGAATATAACACTCTCGTTTCTAACATTGATTTACTTAATGAAAATGATTTTGAGGTTGAAGATTTTGGTAATGGCAGCATAATAATCAGAGCATTACCATCTTCCTTAGTTGGAGTTAATATTAACGACCTGTTTTCAGAAATAGCCGATAAGTTATCGGGAAGCAATGTACTAAGCGTTGATAAGCTTGATAGGATTTATCATACCGTTGCTTGCAGATCGGCTATTAAGGCGGGCAATATCACATCCGATCTTGAACGCTTAAATCTTGCTAAAAGGGTCTTATCGGATGATGAGATTATGTATTGTCCTCACGGAAGACCCGTTGCATTTGAAATTAAAAAGAGCGAACTTGAAAGGCAGTTTGGCAGATTACAATGATTAATAATAAAGTAGTCTTTATTGTAGGCCCCACAGCTTCGGGAAAAACTTCGCTTTCTCTTGAAATTGCTAAACATTTTTATGGAGAAATTATTTCTGCTGATTCTATGCAGATTTATAAAGGTATTCACATTGCTTCCGCTGCTCCTGATGAAGACGAAAAGCAAGGTATACCTCATCATCTGATAGAGTTTTTAGAGGCTGATAGCACTTTTTCTGTTGCTGATTTTGTACTTTTAGCCCGTAAAAAAATTGATGAAATAATCAGCAGAGGGAAATTGCCTATAGTTGTTGGGGGAACAGGTCTGTATATCGATTCTTTAGTGGATAATATAGAATTCATTGAAGAAAAAACAGATTATGAATTAAGAAGCAAATTGGAAGCTCATATGGATGAAATCGGGGCGGAGGCAATGCTCAAAGAGCTCTCGAAATTCGATAAAACCGCTTCCGAAAAGCTTCATCCAAATAATAGAAGACGTATCATAAGAGCTTTCGAGGTTTATTTAAGCACCGGAAAAACAATTACTGAACAAAATATTAATTCCAAAAATAGAAAAGCGGATTTTGATTCTTTGATAATAGGAATTAATTTTTCTGATCGTGAAAAGCTTTATGACCGCATCAATAAAAGGGTTGATATTATGCTCGAAAAAGGATTGTTAAATGAAGCAAATTCAACCTTTAAAAAAGGGAACGGTAATGGCTGCTTCCAGGCTATCGGTCATAAAGAATTATATAAATATTTTGAAAACGAATGCTCTCTCGAAGAATCTGTTGAAAATCTTAAAAGACAAACAAGACGTTATGCAAAAAGACAAATCACTTGGTTTGGAAGAGATGAACGTATTAATTGGATATATCCTGATACCCAGAACAATTATCTTGAAAAAGCATTTGATTTGGTTAATGAATTTTTAAAGGAGGTATAAATGTGAATACAGGCAAAGCCCTTAGAACAGCAATAATTATTGTTGCGATTATTTTCGTTATTCACCAATTTTTCTCCTCCTTTTATCAACCGATAACCACCGAAACTGCCGTTTTTGATAATGGCACCGAAGGTATCGATATAACAGCACTTTTACTTCGTAATGAAACTATTGTTACAAATTCTGATAACGGTGTTTTGCATTTCTCTGTTGAGGATGGCACCAGAGTTGCCAAAAACGGCGTTATTGCGGGAATTTATGATAGCGAATCAGCTTCGATTACAGTAAATCAGATCGAAAATATTAAACGTCAAATCAGCGATATTGAGGATATTATTGCTTATAACAATCTTGATGCTACCGATCTTGATATCGTTAATAATAAATTGAATTCGGCAGTATACGATTTTGTTAATATGTGCTCTGCAGGCGATTATTCAAATCTTGATACAGCTAAGCAGGAGCTACTTTCAATCATCAATAGAAAACAGATGATAATCGGTACAACAACTGATTTTACACCTCAGCTTGAATCACTTAAAGGCCAGTTAAATTCGCTAAATGCTTCATTACCCGCCCTTAAAGGTAGTGTTAAAGCGCAGATGTCGGGATATTTTTTATCAACAATTGATGGTTATGAGAATTGTGTTGATATTAAAAATCTAAAAAGTATAACTCCTGAAAATTTTGATTCAATAACACCTACTGAAAAACAAAAAAATGCAATTGGAAAAATCGTTTCGGATTACGAATGGTATATAGTCACCAAAATCAGCATAAATGACTCTTTAAATTATAAGGTAGGCGATACTGTAAAAATTTCTACAACTATAAAAACGGCACCTACTCTTACGGCTAAGGTAAATAACATTAATGTATCAGATTCCGGTGAAAATGCCGTTATAATCTTTTCGTGCAGTCAGATGAGCAGTGAGATAGCACAAATCAGAACTGCGCCTATGACTATAATCAAGACCGAATACAACGGTTTAAGAGTATCTAAGAGGGCGCTCAGAGTTTCCGACTCAAAAACCGGCGTTTACGTTGTAAGTGGTATGCAAATTAAATTTGTACCGGTTACCGTAACCTACTCAAACGAAAATTATATTATTTGCAAACAGGAAAACAGCAATTCAAACGTTTTAAGGTTATATGATGAAGTTGTTGTGAAAGGCAGAAATCTTTATGATGGAAAAATTATCAGCTAAAGAATTTGATGAAAATTACAGTCGCATTATTGAAAAAATCAATCTTGCTTTAGAAAAAAGCGGACGAGAAAAAGATGAAGTAACCCTTCTTGCAGCAACGAAAACGGTAGATGTTGATACAATTAATTATTGTATTGAAAAAGGTATAAATTATATCGGTGAAAACCGTGTTCAGGAAATGCTTTCAAAATATGAAGAAATTTCACCTGTTCATCACCATTTTATTGGACATTTACAGACGAATAAGGTTAAGGATATTATTGATAAAGTAGAACTTATTCATTCGGTGCATTCCCTCAAGCTTGCTAAAGAAATTTCAAAACAGGCACAGAAAATAGACAAAAAGATGGATATTTTGCTTGAGGTTAATATTGGTTTGGAGGAAAGTAAATCAGGTTTTTTGCCTGATGAAATTAAAGAAGCGGTTGACCAAATATCCAAATTAGAAAATATATCACTTAAAGGCTTAATGGCAATTCCGCCTATTTGTGAAAATAGCGAAGATAATAGAAAATATTTTAAAAAAATGTATAATCTGTTTGTTGACATAGCGTCACAAAAATTAGATAATAGTAGTATGGAAATTCTTTCGATGGGTATGTCGGATGATTTCGATATTGCCATTGAAGAGGGTGCTACACTCATCCGTGTGGGAACAGCCCTTTTCGGTAAAAGAGTTTACAATTAAATTTACATATAAGGAGTTACACTATGAGCGTTTTAAATTTTTTCAAAAACATTATGACCATTCCTGAGGAAGAAGATTATATTGAGGAGGCAATGGAGGAAGAGTTTGCCGAGGCTCCTAAAAAGAGAGTAATTGAAACTGAGACTTCTGCTCCTGCAAAGCGTGAGACCTTTGCTTCTCGTGTTTCCTCAAAGAGCTCTAAAACTGTACCTTTCAACCCCTCGCAAATGCAGGTTGTTATCTTCAAGCCTGATAGATTTGAAGAGGTTAAAGAAATTGCAGATGAACTCAATGCTAAAAAGACTGTAATACTCAACCTTGAGGCTTCAAATAGAGAGATTTCACGTCGTATAATAGATTTCCTAAGCGGTGTTGCTTATGCAAATGGCGGCGATTTTCGTAAGGTTGCTAACAGCACTTTTATGATTGTTCCTTATAATGTTGATGTTAGCGGTGAATTATTGCTTGATGAATTTGATGAAAGCAAGCTTTACTATTAATGGAAAGTAATTTCTTTCTTTCAAGGGTGAATGATACCGCCGATATCTGCAGTAAGACCTGTGTGCCAAAATTCTTAGGTTTTTTAACAAGCGAGGAAGCTTCTATAGCCGATATTCTTCTAAAAAAGATTAATTGCAAATATACCTTTTTCGGCGGATATAACTGTGCTGAGAGAGTGTATCTTGCATGTCTTCCTGAGTGGTGCGATGAAGCTGATTTTCCTATTACGGCTTTAACCTTTAATTACAGAGCCGAGGATAAACTCACACATCGTGATTTTTTGGGTTCGCTAATGTCTCTTGGAATTGCGAGAGAAAAAATAGGGGATATCCTTATCGAAGATGGACGAGCCGTTGTTTTTGCCGCATCTGAAATCTCTAATCATATTACCAATCAAATCAGTAAGGTTGGTAGGGTAGGTGTTACTATCTGCGTTGGTTTTTCCGAGCCGTTACCTTCATTGGGAAAACTTGCAGATTTTACTGTTACCGTTGCTTCTGCACGTATTGACTGCATGGTTTCGGCTTTATGCGGTGTATCACGCTCTAGGGCGGCAGAGTTAATAGAAGGCGGATTTGTTTCAATTAATTCGATTATATGTGATAAAACAACCAGAACTGTTAGAAATTCCGATAAGGTGACTGTTCGAGGTAAGGGTAAATTTATCATTGATAATCTCAATGATTTATCTAAAAAAGGCAGAATTATTTTAAAATACAAAAAATACATTTAAAGGATTTGGTGAAGATTATGCTGAGCTCAAATGATATCAGAAACATTAAGTTTTCAAAGTCCGTAAGCGGATATAAGCAGGAAGAGGTTGATATTTTCCTTGATAAAATCGAGGCAGATTATATCAGTTACGAAAAAATCACTACAGAATTTCAGCAAAAAATTGATACATTAAATAAAGAAATTGATGATTATAAAAATTCACAAAGCAGCATCCAAAACGTTTTGTTAAGCGCACAGAAACTAGCCGACCAGATTATTGAAGAAGCTAAAGAAAAAAGCGCTAAAATGATAAGTGACGCTGAAGAAGGCGTTGCTGATATAAACAACAAAGCAAAACTTATAACCGAGAATTTTGATTCTGAGTTTACGGCTAAAAAATCTGCTGCTGAAAATGAAATCTTGAAGATGCTTGAAAATGCTCAAAAGAAGTCTGATGCAATTACTCTTGCTGCCGCTGATAGTGTTGCCCGTCAGCAAGCTCTTTTTGATAAGCTTAAAAAGGATATTGCAGATTTTAGAGCACAGGTTACAGATGCTTATAAAAATCATTTAGAGCTTTTAAAACAAATCCCAAATTCAGTATCTATGGAGCCTAAAAAGGTAGCAGAAATCTTATCTAACGAAATTGATAAAGAAATGAGTAATAATACCTCAGAAGCAGCTTCTGAGGAAAATGTTAACACAGAAGAGTAATACGGAGGCATAATAATTGATATCTTTTTTATTACCGATTCTTTGTGGTGTGATTTTTTTAATTGCTGACCAAATTTCCAAAGCATATTTTTTGGCTAATTTCACTTTAGGTCAGAGCGCAGAATTTATACCCGGTATAATCGATTTTGTGTATATTCATAATACCGGAAGCGCATGGGGTATGTTTAGCGGAAAAACAATTTTTTTAATTGTTATTTCCCTTATTGTAATGGCGGTTTGCATTGGAATTTTGATTAAATTAAAAAATAATAATATGCTTATGACCTGGTCAATTATTCTTGTCCTTTCGGGTGGCATTGGAAATTTGATTGATAGAGTTTTCCGTGGAGGAAAAGTAGTGGATTTTCTTCATTTTGAGTTTTATCCTGAATTTCCCGTCTTCAATATTGCGGATTGCGCTGTTGTTATCGGCGGCGGATTGCTGATTTTGGCATATGTTTTGGATATAGTAAAAGAAAGTAAAAATAAAAATGCAAAAAATTAATTTAACATTTCTCGGTGAGGGAAAGAAAAGATTAGATGTTTTTATTGCGGAAAACACAGAAATTTCCAGAACGAGAGCTCAAGGTCTGATTAATGATGGTATGGTAACCGTTAATGGAAAAACCGCTGATAAAAACTGCAAATTAAAAAACAACGATGAAATTGCGGTAGAAATACCGAAACCGCGTGAATATACCGCAAAACCACAAAACATCCCGTTAGATATCGCATATGAGGACGAAGACCTCTTGGTTGTAAACAAACCAAAGGATATGGTTGTTCATCCGGCGGCAGGAAACTATGAGGGAACATTAGTTAATGCTTTGCTATGGCATTGCGGAGATTCTCTTTCCGGCATTAACGGAGTGATGCGACCGGGAATTTTACATCGTATTGATAAAAACACAAGCGGCTTATTAATAGTTGCAAAAAATGATTTTGCACATGAAAAATTGGCCGAGCAAATTAAGGAGCATTCCTTTACAAGGGAATACGAAGCAGTTGTTTACGGTAGACTTAAAACCGATGAGGGAACTGTTAATGCTCCTATTGGAAGACATCCTGTTCGCAGAAAAGAAATGGCTGTTACCGATAAAAACAGCCGAGAAGCCATAACTCATTACAAGGTAATTTCTCAGTTTGATGGATTTTCTCATATCAGGTTAAAGCTTGAAACGGGTAGAACACATCAGATAAGGGTGCATATGGCATATTTAGGGCATCCTGTTGCGGGTGATGATGTTTATGGACCTAAAAAGGTCATTAAGTCGCTTGGTGGACAGTGTTTACACGCTAAAAAAATTGGTTTTATTCATCCGAGAAGCAATAAATATTTGGAATTCGAAAGTGAATTGCCAAAGTATTTTTTACAGTTTTTAGAGGGGATTAGTAAATAATGGGTGTATTCGACGGGTGTTTGCTCGCTTGTGATATTGATGGTACTCTGGTAATCAATGGAAAAATTCCTGAGCGAAATAAAGAGGCTATTAACTTTTTTATTAAGGAAGGCGGACATTTTTCTATTGCTACCGGCAGGTCAGTAGCTGCCTTTAGAAACATACTCGACGAGTTGGGTAATATCGCTCCTTGTATTGTGACTAATGGTTGTATAATTTATGATTATAATCATTGTAAAATTCTTCATGAAGAAGCTTTATCTATAAATGATTATAAAATCGCGAAAGAAATCAAAAACACTGATAAAAACATTGGTATTGAAATTCATTCGGGGGCGACGGTTATCGGATATAATCAAACCCAAGAGTCGATTGACCATCAGGTATATGAAGGGTTAAATGCCTTAGAAATAGACTTTGAAGAGGCTTCCAAGTATATCTGGAATAAAGTCCTATTTTTATTAGACAACAAAGAAGATTTGGAATTTATCATTGATTTTGTAACGGCCTTTGAGTTTGAGTGTGATTTTATTGAAACTACTGCTACGATTGATAATCGTAAGCGTCTTTACTTTGAGATGATTCCGAGAAACATTAATAAGGCTACAGGGCTTAGAAAATTGGCAGAAATTTTAAAAATTAATCGTGGTTGCATATACGCAATCGGCGATTATTATAATGATTTGGATATGATAAAAAAAGCGGATATTGGTGCTGCAGTTGCAGATTCTCCGGATGATATTAAGCTTCAAGCTGATTTTGTTGCGGGTAGATGTGAGGATGGTGCCGTAGCCGATTTTATAAATTATTTATTTATGAAAAGAAAGGATGCAAAAGATGGATTCAGCAACTAAAAAAGAATTACAAATTTTGGCTTGCAAAGTGCGCCTTGGAATTATTGACGGTGTTCACAGTGCAAAAGCAGGTCACCCGGGAGGTTCACTTTCCTGTACGGAAATACTTACTTATCTGTACTTTAAACATATGAACATCGACCCTAAAAATCCCAAAATGGCAAACAGAGATCGCTTTGTGCTTTCTAAGGGCCATGCAGCACCTGCATTGTATGCTGTTTTGGCACACAGGGGCTTTTTCGATGTTGAGAAGCTTACAACCCTTCGTCAGATTGGTTCTATTTTGCAGGGTCATCCTGATATGAAAAATATACCCGGTGTAGATATGTCTACCGGTTCTTTAGGACAGGGAATTTCTGCCGCTGTTGGTATGGCACTTTCTTCTAAACATTTCGGCGAAAACTATAATGTATATACCGTTCTTGGTGACGGCGAAATTGAAGAAGGTCAGGTTTGGGAAGCTGCTATGTTTGCAGGGAATAAAGGCCTTTCTAATCTTACTGCTTTTGTTGATTATAACAATCTCCAAATTGACGGAACTATCGGCGAGGTTAACTCTGCAGAGCCTATTGACAAGAAATTCGAAGCATTTAATTGGGCTACTATCGTTATTGACGGTAATGATTTTGACCAAATTGAGGATGCCTTGAATAAAGCTGCCACTATCGATAAACCGGTTGCAATAATTGCTAAAACCGTTAAGGGCAAAGGTGTTTCTTATATGGAAAATGCCGTTAATTGGCACGGTGCTGCTCCTAACGATGAGCTTTACGAGCAAGCAATGAACGAATTGAACGAGACCTTGAAGTCTTTACAGTAAGGAGAAAGATACTATGTCAGAAGTAAAAAAAGTTGCAACCCGTGTTGGTTACGGTGCCGCTCTTTTAGAGCTTGGAAAAAAGCGTGATGATTTTATTGTTATGGATGCTGATTTAGCCGCAGCCACCCAGACAGGTATGTTTAAAAAAGAATTTCCCGAAAGATTTTATGACTGCGGTATAGCCGAACAAAATATGATGGGTATTGCCGCAGGTATTGCTGCAACAGGCAAGAAGGTTATAGTAAGTTCTTTTGCAATGTTCGCTGCAGGACGTGCTTTCGAGCAAATCAGAAACTCCATCGCTTATCCTCATCTTAAAGTTATAATTGGTGCTACTCATGCGGGTATTTCCGTTGGTGAGGACGGTGCTTCCCACCAGTGCTGTGAAGATATTGCTTTAATGCGTTCTATTCCCGGTATGACTATTATTAATCCTGCCGATGAAACAGAAGCAAAGAAGGCTGTTTTTGCAGCTATTGAGGCTGACGGTCCTGTTTATATGAGATTTGGCAGACTTGCAGTTCCCGTAATTTTCGATGAGGATTACAAATTTGAAATAGGCAAAGGCGTTGAGCTTAAAGAAGGTAACGATGTTACAATAATTGCTACAGGTCTTATGGTAAACGAAGCACTTGAGGCTTATGAACTGTTAAAAGCTGAAGGAATTAATGCGAGAATAATTAATATGGCAACCATCAAGCCCCTTGATAATGATATTGTATTAAAGGCTGCAAAGGAAACCGGTGCAATAGTAACAGCCGAAGAGCATTCCGTTATTGGCGGTCTCGGAAGTGCTGTTAGTGAATTGCTTTCCGAAAATTATCCTGTACCCGTCGTTAAACTCGGCGTTAATGACACCTTTGGCCATTCAGGTCCTGCACCCAAACTTCTTGATGAATTCGGTTTGAGAGCTGTTAACATTGTTGAAAAAGCAAAAAAAGCAATTTCGATGAAATAATTTTAAGACCTTCCATATGGAAGGTCTTAATTTATGCTGATATGAAGTAATATAAGTAAAAATTCCAAGGACACTCTGTCCTTGGAATTTTTGGCTGGGGTGGCAGGATTCGAACCTACGAATGCAGCAGTCAAAGTGCTGTGTCTTACCGCTTGACGACACCCCAATATTAAATTGAATTATTAATCCTGCCACGTGGCAGGGTACTCTGCGCTATGAATTTTTTCGAACACGGCGTGTGTTACCGAAAAAAATTCATTGCTCGAGACTTCATAGATTGGAAAGCCTAACGCGGCTTTCCAACTACTTCGACGAACCTACGAATGCAGCAGTCAAAGTGCTGTGTCTTACCGCTTGACGACACCCCAATATTAAATTAAAAAATGCTTTATAGTAAATTCCGGTGCGTCTTTCAACGCACCGGATAATTTGTGGGGTGGAAGATGGGACTCGAACCCACGGTCTCCAGTGCCACAAACTGGCGCTTTAACCAACTAAGCTACATCCACCGTAACGCAATGACTATTATACCATAACTAACGATTTTGTCAATAGAAAAATTAAAATTAAAGCATAAAATCTTCAGGTTTATAGTTATCGGCAATCTTAGCTTTTTTTGGTACTCGTTTCAGTGGATCGTATTTGTAACGAAAGCAGGAATCCTTCTTTTTTACGATACCTTTTTTGGTGCACATTACCTCATCATTGTAGGTTGAAGCAAATCCGTGAGCACAGTATTCGCAAAAATGAGGAAGCTTTTTATTAAGTAAACTTTTTGCCATAATTCATCACCAAAGCCATTATAACAAATCTTCGGTAATATTTCCACTATATTTTTTAGATGTTATATTTAACAGAAAAAATAATACCAAAATCGCAACCGAAATACTAATAGAAATCGGACCAAAATACTGTTTTTTCAAAAATATGACATCGTTTGAAAATACCTGTTTTTCTATTCCAAAAAGTTTTACAAATATAAATGTAAAAAACATACTTATTATTCCGTGTGAAATTCTTGAAATTATTAAATAAATTATTGAAAGTTTATACTTTCTTGAAATTGATAAAACCTGAAACCAAATACAAACTCCTGCAAAACCTAATATAAATGAGATAGCATAAATGTTCCTAAGGTAACTTACTCCAATTGTGACTTCTAGAAAGAAAGTAATATATCTTAAAAAAGGAAAACTTGCAGAAAAGCTTATTGAATATTCTGTAATTACAGTAAATAAGATTATGTAAAAACAAATATTTAAAATTGCCCGGGCGGCTTGAGAGGTTGATAAAACAAAATTATCAACAGGGGATATGAAGGTTTCTTTAATTTGTGTTTTACTTTTTTCTTTAAAGTTTTTTCCTAATAAAAAAGCCATTATAAATGAAGAAATAATATGCGACAAAAACAATATAATGCCTATTTTTTGATTATGTAGAATTGATTTTCCAACAACAGAAATTATAAAAGCAGGACCCGCATTTATACAAAAACAAGTCATAATTTGAGCTTTTTTTAAAGTTACTTTACCGCTTTCGTATAATTGGCTTATCATTTTGCTACCGATAGGATAACCGCCTATTGTTGATAACAAAAATATGGTGAATTCCTCTGAATTAAGATAAAATGGTTTACCAAGGATATTTAAAAATGGTATTTTGGTCAAGGCATTTGAGTTAATTAAAAACATAACACAAACCGTAAAGGGGAACAAAGAGGGGATAATCACGTTACTACATAACATTATTCCTTTCAAAACCGCATTTTTACATATATCATATTTTATAATTATCAGAATTCCCAGAACAATAAAAAGCATTATTAAAATGGTATTAATAAATTTTTTCATTTTATGCACCTCTTTAAATTCTATGCATTTATGAATTATTAAAATGTTAATTTCATATTTTTTATAGAGGAGTTGTTGGTTTTGGGAAATAAGTTTAAGATAGAATCCAAATTAAAAAAGGAACGATGGCTATTATCTACTAAGAATACTATTGAAAGTAATTTGAACGAAGAATTTCATATCGAATTAGCAGGAAAGCACGAATTCACTTTAGAAGGCTGTAGGGGCGTTTATGAATATCGTAATGACTATATAAAACTACGCTTAAAAAATGGATTTACGGTGATAACAGGGCATAATTTCGATATTATAAATTTCGAAGGAAATACAATTACAGTTAAAGGCAAGGTTTTATCAATAGAATTTTCTGAATAAGGGTGAATTAAATGCTTTTACTTTATAGGTTTTTCAGCGGATTTCTAAAAATTAAAATTATGGGTGATTTTCCGGAGAGATTAATAAATAAATGCGTAAAAAATAATATAGTTCTCTGGAATATTAAATATTTGAAAAATGCAATTGTTTTTAAGGTTTCAATCAAGGATTTTAAAAAGATATTTAGAATCAGAAAAGGTTTGAAAATAAAAATTGAAATTTTAAAAAAATATGGATTTCCGTTTATTATTAGAAGATACAAAAACAGATATGGAATAATCGTTGGAGTGATTATATTTATTTTATTTATATATTTTATGTCAGGTTTTGTATGGAATATTGAAATTAATGGCAACAAAACAGTTAGTGAAACACAAATTTTGCGAGAATGCGAATCACTGGGCATAAAAATTGGAGTAAAAAAATCAAAATTGAACACGAAAATTTTGGCGGAAAAATTCCTAATAGATAGTGATAAATTTGCTTGGGCAGCTTTTAATATTGAGGGTTGTGTTTTATCGGTTGATATAACCGAAACTAAAAACAATATAGACGTAAATGTTCCTTCAAACATAAAAGCAATTAGAGAAGGAATAATAACAAAAATTGATGTTACAGCAGGTAATTGCATTGTAAAAGTTGGAGATAAAGTAAACAAGGGTGATATATTAGTATCCGGTATTATAGAAAACTCATTTTCAACGGAATTTGTCCACTCTATTGGTGATATATTTGCAACAACTGGTAGAGAATATATTATTGAAGAAAAATTCAATCAAAAAATAGTAAAAAAAATAAATAAACCTATGAATAGGTCTGCAATATCATTTTTTGGAATAAGATGCCCGATTTACCTTGGAAAGATAGAAAAAAATTTTATCAAAAAAAACTATCATAAGGATTATTTGTTGAGTGAAAAAATACCTATTTTGTTATTCAAAAAGGTATTTATTGAAACAGAAAAGCAAAATTTTGTTTTTGCAAAGGAAGATTTAATCAAAAAAGCTCAGAAAAAATTAAAGGATAAAATCAAAGCTGATAAAATCGAGGAATATGAAATTATTGAAAGCAATTTAGAAGAAACTAAAGACGGTATTATTTTATCAACAAGTATTAAAACGCAAGAAAATATAGCCTGTCAAGATATTTTGTTATTTGATAGTGCAAAATAAAAAAATATGTGTTATAATGACTATGTATATTAATTTGGGAAAGTGATGTTTAATTGTTCGAACAAACTATTGATATTGAAAGAATAGAGCAAATAGTAAATCTTTTCGGCAATTTTGATGAGAATATTAACTTGCTTGAAAAGAAATACGGGGTTGTTATAACTTCTCATGGTAGTCAGATTAAGGTGCGTGGAGAAACGGCGGATGTAGTTAATGCCTGTCGTGCCATAGAATGTTTACTAGTTATGATAAATAAGGGCGAACAGATCAACGATCAGAATATTACCTACGTTGTTTCAATGGTTGAGGATGGCGATGAAAACAAAATCAATAATATTATTGATGCCGACTGTATTTGTGTTACTTCAAAGGGTAAACCTGTCAAACCTAAGACCTTAGGTCAAAAACGCTACGTCGATGCTATTAAAAACAATACCATAACGATAGGCGTTGGTCCTGCTGGTACGGGTAAAACCTATCTTGCTGTGGCTCAGGCGGTAAGTGCCTTTAGAGCAAAGCAGGTTAACCGTATTATCTTGACAAGACCTGCCGTTGAAGCGGGAGAAAAATTAGGCTTTCTTCCCGGAGATTTGCAGCAGAAGGTTGATCCATATTTAAGACCTCTTTATGATGCTCTTTTTGATATGTTAGGTGCTGAGAATTTTCAAAAATGCCAGGAACGTGGTGATATTGAGGTGGCGCCCCTTGCATATATGAGAGGTCGTACTTTAGATGATAGTTTTATAATTCTTGATGAAGCACAGAATACAACCGGTGAGCAAATGAAAATGTTTTTAACCCGATTAGGTTTTAACTCCAAAGCGGTTGTAACGGGTGACGTTACTCAGATTGATTTGCCTGACGGCAAGAAATCAGGTTTAAAAGAGGCTGTAAGAATCCTGAAGGGAATTGAAGACATTGCTATTTCAAATCTTACGGGTAAGGATGTTGTGCGACATAGATTAGTTCAGGAAATAATTAAAGCTTACGAAAAGAACGGTGAGAGAAATGAGCGTAAAGGTTAATATTTACAATAAACAAAAGGCGGTAAAATTACCGACAGGCACCAGATTGTTAATAAGAAAAGCTTGTTATGCTACACTTGAAAATGAAGGTATTGATGAGCACGCCGAGGTAGATGTTACGATCGTTGACGATTCCGAAATAAAGCAAATTAATGCTGAGTTTAGAAATATTGATTCTTCAACAGATGTACTATCATTTCCTTTAGGAGAAAACGGAAATTTTGATAGAAACCCCGAAACAGATGCTATAATGCTTGGCGATATAATGATATCTGCTGAACACGCTGTCGCTCAGGCAGACTTATATGGTCATGGTTTTGATAGGGAGATTGCTTTTCTCGCTGTTCATTCAATGCTTCATTTACTTGGCTATGACCACGTAGATGGCGGCATACAAAGAGCTATTATGAGAGAAAAAGAAGAAAAAATTCTTGACGATTTAGGACTTGCTATAAATAAAGTTTAAAGGAAATACATAATGAAAAAATCTGCATTTATAACTATAATTGGTAGACCTAATGTTGGTAAATCTTCCTTGATGAATTGTATCATTGGGCAGAAGGTAGCAATAGTATCGGACAAGCCTCAAACCACCCGTACAAAAATAATGGGGGTTTACACAAAAGATGATAATCAGCTTGTTTTTATTGATACACCCGGTTTCCACAAGCCCAAAAATATGCTTGGTAAGAGTATGATTAAGGCCGTAGGAGACGGTATGGGTGATGTTGATGTAGCGTTGTTTGTTGTTGAAGCATCAACAAAATTCAAAATTGATGAAAACGAATTACCTGCTGCCGAGCTTGCATTGATAGAAGAGCTTAAGCGCCGAAAATTAAAGGCAATTTTGGTCATTAATAAAATAGATTTACTTGAGTCTAAAGAAGAATTATTAAGTATCATAACAAACTATTCAAATTTTTTTGATTTTGATTCGATTATTCCGCTTTCTGCAAGAAAAAAGGATGGTATTGATATCCTTATTGATGAAACAATGAAATTCTGTAAGGAATCTCCTCATTATTTTGATGCAGAGGATATTACGGACCAACCTGAAAGGGTTATGGTTGCAGAAATGATACGTGAGAAGCTTCTGCGCTGTCTTGATAGGGAGGTGCCTCACGGAATAGCGGTAGATATAGAAAAGTTTGTTGAGCGTGATAGAGCAAACGGAGAACCTATTATTGATGTTGAAGCAACAATTTATTGCGAAAAAGAGTCTCATAAGGGCATCATAATCGGTAAAAACGGCGCTATGCTTAAAAAAATTGGAACGATGTCCAGAAAAGATATTGAAAATTTTTTCGGTATTAACGCTTCTGTAAAGTTATGGGTTAAAGTTAAAGAGGATTGGCGCAACCGTCAGAGTTTAATTCATACTTTTGGTCTCGATTAATAATTAGATATAATTTCCTATTATAAATCTTTTTTTAAAGGCTAAAATTTTAATGTAAGATTTGTTTTAGGAGAAAATTATGGATACCCAAAAATCATGGAATCGTTTTATTAAAAGTGGAAAAGTAGGCGATTATCTTGCCTTTGTAAATTCCTGCAAGGAGAAAGAAATCAGTGAAGGATGCAGCAACGAGATTTACAACACAAGCCTTGGTTATAAAGGAAATGCAAATAGGGGAGAGTGACCGTTTGGTTACTCTCTTTACCCAGGATTACGGTATTATTCGTGCCTTTGTAACCGGCGCTAAAAAAATTAATAATAAAAAAGCCAGTGCCACTTCCTTGCTTACCTATTCGAGCTTTTCGATAATTAAAAGAAAAGATACATATAAAATATATGAAGTCCAGCCTATTAAAGTGTTTTTTAATGTAAGCAGTGACCTAGAACGCCTTTCTTTAGCACAATATTTCTGTGAGCTATGTATAAAACTGATACCTGAAGGTACTGTAAATCCGGAGTTGTTACGTCTGATTTTAAACTCTCTGCATTTTCTGGCAGAAGGTAAAAAAAATCCTATAATAATTAAAGCAATAACCGAATTAAGAGCAGTTTCGTTACTGGGTTATGCACCCGATCTTATCGCTTGTTGTGAGTGCGGTAAATTTGAAGATAACCCTATGTTTTTTGATATAAAATCAGGAATTATTTATTGTAATAATTGCAATAATGAAAACAATAAGCCGATTTCACCAACAGTTTTAAGTTCAATGCGGCATATTGTTTTTTCAGAATTTAAAAGCATTTATTCTTTTGAGATACCTGAAAAATCTGCAAATGAGCTGTCCGATATCACTGAAAACTATTTATCGGTACAAACTGACCACAGATTTTCAACATTAGATTTTTTCAATTCAATTAAGGAGTAATTAATGGAGTACAATATATCAAGATACATAAAAACTCTTGAATTAGATAAAATTTTATTAAAACTTTCTGAGGAAGCTTCTATTGAAGATGCTTCTGAGTTGGCCCTTAATATAAAACCTTCATCGGATTTTAATGAGGTTTCAGGCAGGCTTAAAAACACAGAAGATGCTTATATGCTTATGGCAAGGTATTCTTCGCCATCCTTTGGAAGGGTAAAGAATCCTAACTCCTCAATTGCAAGGGCCGATGTTGGGGCTATGCTTTCTATGGGGGAATTATTAAGTATAGCTCAAGTTTTAAGTGCCGTGCGCTCCTTAAAGGAATGGCATAATAACTGCACTTCTGTAAAAAACACATCCATCGATTATCTTTTCGAAGAACTTTTACCAAATAAATTTTTAGAAGAAAAGATTAATTTTTCAATTAAAAGTGAAGAAGAGATGCAGGATAATGCATCTCAAACCCTTTATAATATCAGAAGAAAAATAGTAGCAAAATCCTCATCTATCAGAGAAAATCTCGATAGAATTGTTAAAGGCCCCTCTTCGAAATATTTACAAGAAGCAATTGTAACTCAGCGTGACGGCAGATTTGTTGTTCCAGTTAAAACGGAATTCAAAGGTGAAATTTCGGGTATTGTACACGATTCTTCATCTACGGGTGCCACCTTATTTATAGAACCTATGTCGGTTGTAGAAGCCAACAATGAAATCAGAGTGTTAAAAAACAAAGAGGCAGAAGAAATTAATAGGATTCTTTGTGAACTTTCGGCACAGGTTTGTGACTTTGCAGATACAATTAAAAAATCTTATTCTGCTTTGGTAGAACTAAATTTAATTTTTGCAAAAGCGCATCTTGCTTATAAGATGAAGGCTATTGCGCCTAAGATTAATAATAAAGGTTACCTATATTTAAAAAGGGCAAGACATCCGCTTATTCATCATAAGAAGGTGGTGCCTATATCTCTTGAAATAGGAAAAGATTTTGATTCTTTAATTATAACAGGACCTAATACGGGCGGTAAAACCGTTACCTTAAAAACAATCGGTCTTTTAACTTTAATGACCATGTGCGGTTTGATGATACCTGCCGATGATAATAGTGAGATAGCTATTTTTAACCGAATTTTTGCCGATATCGGTGATGAGCAAAGTATCGAGCTATCCCTATCAACCTTTTCATCACATATGGTAAATATAATTAATATAACCGAACAGGTTGATTCTAATTCCCTTGTTTTATTTGATGAATTATGTGCAGGAACAGATCCAGTTGAGGGTGCTGCATTAGCACAAGCAATACTTGTTAATTTGTTGCAAAAAGGTGTTAAAACGGTTGCAACAACCCACTATCCCGAGCTAAAATCCTATGCTGTTGATACACCGCGTGTTGAAAATGCAAGCTGCGAGTTTGATCTCACTACACTAACACCCACCTATAAATTAATTGTTGGTATGCTTGGAAGATCCAATGCTTTTGCCATTTCAAAGCGTTTAGGATTATCAAATGAAATAATAAATAATGCTAAAGAGATGGTTTCAGACGATGATTTAAGATTTGAAAGGGTAATTTCATCCCTTGAAAAAGCAAAGCTTTCTGCCGAAAAAGAAAGGCAAAAGGCGGCAACAATTAGAAAAGAGTTACAAGAGGAAAAGCAAAAAACAGATGCTAATCTCAATGAATTGCGTATTAAACAAGAAAAACTTATTGAACAAACAAGAGAACGGGCAGACGTTATTTTAGAGGATGCAAGATATAGATCTGCATTGCTTTTAAATCAGCTCGAAGACTTAAAAAAAGAAATGAATTCGGCTAATGCTTCTGATATTGCCGCAAAGGCCCGTGCAGAGCATAAACGCCTTATGAATGAGCTTGAGGATAAGGCAGATCCTGTAATTAAGGTTTCTGATTATAAGGAAAAAATCGGACAACCACCCTTAAAAGGCGATATTGTTATTATTGATGATATCAATAAAGAGGCTACGGTTATTGATGTAAAAGGTAACAAAGCTTTTGTTATTTCAGGCTCGATAAAGATGTGGGTTGATTTTGATAATCTTCGAAAGTCAAAAAAGAAAGCGGTTTCAACCGAAAAAAAGACCAGGAAAATCAGCGGTGTTACTTCGAGAAAAGACCGAAATGTTTCGGGGGAAATAGATATCAGAGGTATGGCTTCAGATGAAGCGATTATGGAGCTTGAAAAATACCTTGATGAAGCTATTCTTTCGGGTATTAATACCGTAACCATTATTCACGGAAAGGGAACAGGCGTGCTGCGAAAAGCAGTTCATTCTTATCTTAGAAACAATAAGTTTATTTCTAATTTCAGAGTAGGTTTGTTCGGCGAAGGAGAAAACGGTGTTACGATAGCCGAGATTAAAAATTAAAAAAAGCAACGGAAATTTCCGTTGCTTTTTTATTATACCACGTATCCACCGTTGACGCCTAAAACCTGTCCGGTAATATAACCTGCTTCATCAGAAGCGAGGAATAGAGCGGCGTTTGCCACATCATCGGCATTACCGATTCTACCAAGAGGTATACCCTCAATAAAATCCTTTATATCTTCTTCAGAGAGGTTTGCGTTCATACTTGTTTCTATGAGTCCTGGTGCGATGGCATTAACGGTTATTCCGCTGGGTGCAAGTTCTTTAGCTAATGCTTTTGTTAAACCGATTACACCGGCCTTAGCGGCTGAATAAGCAACCTCACAGGAAGCACCAACCTGACCCCACATAGAAGATATATTGATGATTTTTCCACATTTCTTTTCAACCATAGGGGAGGTGACAGCCTTACAGCAATTAAATACACCTTTAAGATTTACATCGATAATACTGTCAAAATCAACCTCATCGGTATCCGTAATTAAATTCTGATATGCAATTCCCGCATTGTTAACCAGAACATCAATGCTACCATATTTATATAAGGTTTCCTTTATCATAAGGTCAACCTCTAATTTATTAGCAACATTTGCTTTATGTATTGAAGCAGAAAAACCATTGCTTACCAAGGAACGACACAAAATATCAGCCGATTCAAATGAATTATTATAATTAATTACCACATTATAACCTTTTTGGGCGAAGAGGATGGCGGTAGCCGCACCGATTCCCTTCGAAGCGCCTGTAACAATTACAGTTTTTTTCATAATAAACATCTCCGCAATTTTATTTTAAAATATTATAACATATTATAAAACTTTTTTAAAGAGGGAATTTACAACAATTAGGGTTTACATAAACCACAGATTCATATATATTGTGTGGTTAACATAATAAGTTAACATAAAATTAGAAATAGTTACAAAATTGTAGTTGACATAATTTTTTCGATATTGTATAACATTATATACGTGGTCTTTCGCGCTATCTGTAGAAAAATAGATATACATTTGAGTAATGCGATTTTTACTTAAAGTTAACATAATACACAATATTTTTCTATATATAGTTGTTTAGGCAACCGGAATATCTAAATATTGATATTAGCAGTTTTTCTTATAAATAACATATCTTGTCCTTATTTAGCATATTATTTTTTTAGAGACAAGGAGCTGTTTATAATGAGAAGGACTACGCTGTTAAATTTACACAAATTCAAATTAACGGATATTTTTGCCGGAAACAAGGTCTTAATTTTAACCATCTTTTTCTTTCTGATGGGAGTTTTTATTTCGGTAGTTTTACGTGGAAATAATCAAACTGTTTCTGCTCTGGGCAGCAAAATATACGAAATTTACAGACAACAACATTTTGAATTAGAATTTCTTTCTGTATTTTCCAACACAGTTATATTCAATTTTTTAATTTTATGTGTTTGCTTCACGGTGGGAACTTCAATGTTTGGTGTGTTATTATCGCCCTTAATTTGCTTTTTTTATGGCGGCATCTTTGGAAGCCTGGCTTCATATATGTGCGTTACTTATCTTCTTAAGGGAATCGCTTTTAATGCAGTCATATTAATTCCCGGTTATATCGTTTCGGCCATTGTATTACTTTTTGCTTCAAGAGAGGCAATTTTGTTTTCATATTCGGTTTCCGGTTTAACTTTTAATAATGGTATACATAACGATTTACCTTACAAGTTCAAAGGATACTGTATAAAATTTTTAATAATGGCTGTTTTTAATATTTTATCAGCTATATTAGATGGTGTGTTTTCTTCATCATTAATAAAAATATTTGAATTTTAATTTTGGGAGGTGCAATATGAATAATTTTTCTAATGATTTTAAGCTTTTTCTTCAGAATAGAAAAAAATCTTCTGACAATACCGTTCAATCATATCTCAGAGATTTAAATCAATTTTTCTCATATTGTACCGCTAAAAAGCTTTCTATAAAATCGGTTAATAGCTCTGATATAAATAGATTTTTGGAGCACCTCTCTGCGATAGGTAAGTCTGAAGCTACCAAAACACGAGTTATTGCTGCACTGAGATGCTACTATAAGTTTTTAGTATCCGAAGGATATGTTAATGAAAATCCTCTCGATAAAATACATACTAAAAAGCTTGAGAAAAAATTACCTAACATTCTTGATGCGGGTGAAATAATCAAATTGCTCGATTCACCAAACGGTTCTGATCTTAAAAGCATCCGAGATAAAGCAATGCTTGAGCTTTTGTATGCAACAGGAATTAAGGTTTCAGAATTAATAGATGTAAAGCTTTCCGATATTAATTTACAAATAGGAATTCTACATCTTCACGATAAAAAGGAGCGTATAATTCCTCTTTATCCCGCCGCTGTAAAAACCCTTAGTAATTATGTATTAAACGTAAGACCTGCAATAATTTTAAATCAAAATGAGGATTTACTATTCACTAATATGAGTGGACAGGCATTGTCCCGTCAGGGTCTTTGGAAAATTATTAAGCATTATTCCGAAAAAGCCGACATTAAAAAGGATATAACTCCTCACACATTAAGACATTCCTTTGCGGCGCATCTTTTAGAAAACGGCGCTCAACTGAAGGACATCAAAGAAATGCTTGGTCATTCCGATATCTCTTCAACTCAGATTTATGCTCAGTTTATGAAGAGTAAATATACTTTGGCTTATGCAAAATATCATCCGTTAGCAAAATAAAAACTCCGTATCGTTTGATACGGAGTTTTCTTGTTTTAAAAGCCGAGTAATTTAGTTCCGGCATCAATTAATGTATTTTTCTTTTCTTCGGTTTTTTCAGCAGTTGAATCAACGGCGCTGATATAAAGCTTTATTTTGGGCTCGGTTCCTGAAGGACGTACTATAATAGAGCTATCGTCCTCAAGGAAGAAACAAATAACATTTGATTTAGGAAGGGTAAGGGTGTTTTTCTCACCCGTAACGGTATTTAAAGTAAGTGAGTTGTTGTAATCGTTGAATTTCACAACTTTAATATCAGCTATTGTTTGCGGAATATTTTCTCTTAAATCTTCCATGATGTTATTGATTTTCATCATTCCGCTTTGACCTTCACAGGTGAAACTCTTTTGTGTACAGAAATAATAACCATATTTCTGATAAATTTCATCAAGGGCGGTCAAGAGAGTTTTGCCTTGGGTTTTGTAGAAAGCGGCCATTTCACAAATTAACATAGAAGCTACAACAGCATCTTTGTCACGAACATAACTGCCGGCAAGATAACCGTAGCTCTCTTCAAAACCAAATAAATAACGCTCTTCTTCATTATTGCTTTCAAGTATACCGATTTGCTCACCGATAAATTTAAAGCCCGTAAGAACATCAATTAATTGACAGTTGAAATTTGATGCAATCTTTTTGCAGATTTCGGTTGTTACGATTGTTTTAACTGCAATAGAATTTTTCGGCAAGGTACCATTTGCAGTTTTTCTTTCTAAAATGTAATTTAAGAGGAGAGCACCAACGTCATTACCGGTTAATAATTTGAATTCATTATTATGTGCTACTGCAATACCAACACGGTCACAATCAGGGTCGGTTGCTAAGAGTAAATCAGCCTTATTGGTTTTAGACAATTCAAGCGCACACTCAAAAGCCTGTTTAATCTCTGGGTTCGGATAGGGAGCAGTAGGGAAGTTACCATCCGGTAATTCTTGTTCTTTAACAACAGTGACGTTTTTAACACCGATTTTTTTCAAAATACTGCGAACGGGTTTATTACCGCTACCGTGTAAAGGTGTATAAATAACATCAAGGATGGACATATCAAGTTCGGGTGAAACACGCTGTTCACGAACTTTATTAAGATATTCCTCGATAATTTGCTCATCAATGAATTCGATTAATCCCTTTTCAATGCCCGCTTCGAAATCCAAAGATTTTACATCCTCAAAAGCATCAACGCTGTTCATAATCGAAAGCACATAGTCAGCTGCCTCAAGTCCCAACTGGCAGCCATCAGGTCCATATGCCTTATAACCGTTGTATTTAGAAGGATTGTGACTTGCGGTTACAACAACACCTGCATCACATTTAAGTCTTCTAACAGCGAAAGAAAGCATCGGAGTGGGCATAAGCTCTTTATAGATATATACCTTAATACCGTTACCTGCAAAAATTTCTGCAGCAACCCTTGCAAAAACATCGGATTTAATACGGCTGTCATAAGCTATTGCAACACTACCGTTATTTGTTACGGAATTTACATAGGAAGCAAGTCCTTGGGTGGCTTTACCTACGGTATATATGTTCATACGGTTAGTTCCGGCACCTATGACACCACGAAGTCCGCCGGTACCGAATTCTAAATCCTTATAAAAAGCATCGTTTATTAATTCTTCATTATCGGAAATTAATTTAAGTTCCTCTATAACATCAGGATCCTTAGTTGCTTTTTTGCACCATTCAGTATATTTTTCATTAATCATTTTATCAACCTCCGATTTCTTCTATAATAATAATATATACATTTGAATTTTTTGTCAATATAGTAAAGATATGTTATTATTAACAAAAATTATTCAAATTATTTATATTTTTCTTGACTTTATACAAAAATTATTGTATTATAACACTGTATTATGGTAAAAAATACTATGTTGGTGCCTATATAATGAAAGATTTTGTAGAAAATTACGAAAATTTGTCGGATATTGAACTCATTTCCTTTATAAAAAACGGGAGATATGAGTGTCTGCAAATTTTAGTTAACCGATATGTTCCAACAGTTGATTATTACTGCTCGAAGTACGGTCTGCAAAACGATAGGGACGATATTCTTCAAGAAGCTACTTTTTCTTTATATTCTTCTATCAATTCTTTTGATAGTTTAAAATCCTCTTTTTCTACATATGCAAATATCGTAATTAAGCGGGTTATATTTTCTTATCTAAAGCGTAGTTCTCGAAAAAAGGATATACCGGAGGAATTATTAGAATCCTTTGATATTTCTACAGTTACAGATTTCAATAATCCCGAAAAGATTTTTCTCGAAAAAGAAAGTTTAAAAACCCTTACTGAAACTATAAAACTGGAATTATCTAAGTTTGAGTTTGAGGTATTAAACTTATATTTAATCGGGTTGTCATACAGCGATATTGCTGAAAGACTTAAAATTTCTGAAAAATCTGTCGATAATGCTTTGGCAAGAATCAGAAAGAAGCTTAAATAACGGCTTGTGCCGTTAATATATGCCCTAGTAGCTTAAATAGAAGAGCGTTGTAACCAAAGACGTCGGTGCAATTCCGTCCTGGGCTAAAATTTTTATCAAACAAGAGAGGTACTTAAAATGTTTGAAGACAAAACACTAGTTTGCAAAGATTGCGGTGAAGAATTCGTATTCTCTGCAAGAGAGCAAGAGTTTTACGAGTCCAAGGGCTTTGTAAACGAGCCACAGCGCTGTAAGCCTTGCCGTGACAAGCGCAAGAATGCCGGCAGAGCTCCCAGAGAATTGCATGAGGCGGTTTGTGCTGCTTGTGGCGGTGTAGCTAAGGTTCCCTTTATTCCACGTGACGATCGCCCGGTTTATTGCAGCGAATGCTTTGCAAAGATGAAAGAAGATTCCGAAACAGAGGAATAATAAATTAAGGTCACCAAAAGGTGACCTTTTTTTACATTTTGGATTGCAATTATTCATATTTTGGTAATATAATTGTATTAGTATCTTAATGAAGACTTTGTTTGATATCAAAGGAGGCAATAAAATGAGTCAATATAAAATACTTATTGTTGATGATGATGAAAATATTTGCGAACTTTTAAGGTTGTATTTGGAAAAGGATGGATTTCTAACTGTTGTCGCTAATGACGGTGAACAGGCGGTTGAATACTCTGAGAAGTATACACCTGATTTGATTTTGCTCGATATAATGTTACCTAAGTTAGATGGTTGGCAGGTTTGCCGTGAAATTCGCAAAACCAACAATGTGCCCATTATTATGCTAACCGCCAAGGGAGAAACCTTTGATAAAATTTTAGGGTTGGAACTCGGTGCCGATGATTATATCAGCAAACCTTTTGATACAAAAGAGGTTATTGCACGAATAAAAGCAGTTCTCAGAAGAACAAATGATAAGGAAAAGAACGATAAGGTTAACGAGGTTCGTTTTGATAAGCTTATAATTAATATTACAAATTACGAGTTAGTTGTTGACGGCAAGATGATAGACACTCCTCCAAAGGAACTTGAGTTAATTTATCACCTTGCAAGTAATCCTAACAGAGTTTATACCCGTGACCAATTATTAGATGAGGTTTGGGGCTTTGATTATTACGGTGATTCCAGAACGGTAGATGTTCACGTAAAGCGTTTGCGTGAGAAGCTGGAAAACGTATCCGAAAGATGGTCGTTAAAAACTGTTTGGGGCGTAGGATATAAATTCGAGGTCAAATAATATAATATGAAGCAAAAAATTTTTAAAAAATATTTTTTTGCTACCTTAGCTATTATTGTTTTCAGTTTGAGTATTTTATTGATGATTTTGCTTTTTGTCTTTAATAATTATCTTTCTGAATCAAAATATGAGGTGCTTAATAAAAGCTGTGATTCTGTAACTGAATATCTCAGTAATTCTAAAACGCAAAATCAAAAAAATATTTTAATAAATTTAATGAACACAATTTCATCAACCTCGGAAATTGATGTGTTTATCACCGATTCTAAGGGTTTTGTCAAGCTTTGCGGTTGTGATGAGTGTTTTAATAAGGAATATTGTCATAGATATGGGGCAAGAGTCTCAGGTAATACCATAGCCAAGGCTGCAAATGGAGAATTTAAAGAATACAGCACCCTTGGTCTTTATGAAAACGTTCATTTTGCGGTTGGTAAACCGATTTATGACGAAAACGGCAGCGTCAATGCTATTGTGTTTTCGGCGGCTTCCATAACGGCAGTACGGGGCTTGATATTAACGATTCTGAAATTTTATTTAATGTCTGCGGTTATACCAATTACAATAATGTTTTTTGCAATATACGCTATGACTTATAGGCTGGTAAGACCATTAAAGCTTATGTCAGAGGCCACAAAAGCAATGGCAAAGGGAGATTTTTCCAAGCGCATCCCTGTAACCAGTGATGACGAGATAGGTGAACTTGCAGTTTCCTTTAATTTGATGACTAATTCGTTAGTACAGCTCGAAGGGATGAGACGAAGCTTTGTTGCTAATGTATCGCACGAGTTAAAAACACCTATGACGACTATTGGCGGATTTATTGACGGTATAATTGATGGAACTATTGAAGAAGAAAAACAGTCTTATTATTTGGGTATTGTTTCCGAAGAAGTCAAACGCTTATCACGTCTTGTTCAGTCGATGCTTAGTATGGCTAAATTGGAATCGGGAGAATATGTACTTAAGCGTGAAATATTTGACTTTAGAGAGCTTCTATTTACAATAGTTATCAGTCAGGAACAGCGAATTGAAAATAAAAAAATCAATATTATCGGTTTAGATACACTAGACAGTGTTTCGGTAAATGCCGATAAAGATTTATTACATCAGGTAATTTACAATTTAGTAGATAACGCAATTAAATTTACGCCGGAGGAAGGAGAAATTACTTTTTCTCTTGATGTTGTCGGCAAACGCATTTCCTTCAAAGTTATTAATACAGGAAAGGGAATACCTGAAAATGAATTGCGGTATGTTTTTGAGCGCTTTTACAAGGTTGATAAATCTCGTTCTGCAAACAAAAACAGCACGGGATTGGGTCTATATATTGCCAGAAACATTGTTTCGGCCCACGGAGGTAAAATTACTGTTTCAAGCAAAGAAAACGCTACAACCACATTTACGGTTGATTTACCATCATAATTTTATGGAGAGTTAATATGGAAGAATTCAATAACAATTTTAACCAAGAGGAAAATTTTGTCAGCGAAGAAGAAACATCACAAACCGAAGATTTTTTCGATTCAATAAATGACGATAGCAAAATTGAAGAAAGTTTTGCTAATCCAATAAATTATTCTGCCGTTAAACCGATCGATGATTACAAACCTATGAGCAAAGGTCTGAAGATTTTTGCAATCATAATGGCGGCAATGATAGTTCTTTCTGCATCATGTGTTACGGGATATTTCTTTGGAAAAAACAGCAATAATATATCAAATTCAAAAGATATTGAAATGAGTCTTGCGGCCAAACCAAAAGAAACCGATGAATTAACACCTGCTCAAATTTACAATACAGTAAATAAATCAATTGTTGGTATTTATATTTATAATATAGAAGGTAAAGCATCTCAGGCAAGTGGCGTTGTCTACTCCAAAGATGGTTATATTGTAACAAATGACCATATATATTCAGAAATTTCATCACCCAAATTCAAGGTTTACACCTCTGATGGAAAAGAATATAGTGCAACATATGTAGCAGGTGATAAAATCAGCGATTTAGCAGTTTTGAAAATTAAAGAAGGTAAATTTTCGCCTGCTATTTTTGGAAATTCAAAGGAATTGATATACGGCGAAAGAGTAGTTGCAATAGGAAGACCTAATGATGCAACCGCCGATTCTTCGATTACTAGCGGAATAATCTCTGCCGTTCATCGCCGTGTGCAAACAACTTCAAGCTATTCCGCAAGTCTTATACAGACTGATAGTGCAATTAACCCAGGTAGCTCAGGCGGTGCCCTTGTTAATATGTATGGCCAGGTTGTTGGAATAACTTCTTCAAAATTAGCAGGTGTCGAATATGATGCTATTGGCTATGCTATTCCAACCGTCACAGTAAAACGCATTGTGGAAGAATTAATAAAAGATGGCAAGGTTGTTTCAAGGGCGAAGTTGGGAATTTCATATACGGCAATAAACTCTGTTACAGCTGAACTGAACGGACTTGATTATACAGGCCTCTCTGTAGCTTCTGTTACCGAAGATAGTGATTTATTCGGTAAATTAAACGCAGGTGACGTTATCACCCATGTTAACGGTATTGAAATAACAAACGATAACTTTATACTGGATATTATTGAAAACAGCAAGGCAGGAGATAAAATCTCCATTACCGTTGTTTCTAAAAACGGCAGAGCAACCGATTATGATGTTGTTTTAAAAGCTAATATCGGTGAATCTAGTTACACAACCGAAAAAATTCCCGATACTTCTTCTGAGGAAAGTTCGAGTAGTAATGGCGGGACATTTGATTTTCCTTTCGGTGAATAAAGCATTATTTAAAGGCAGACTATATAGTCTGCCTTTTTTAATTGCTTAATATTTTTTTATAATACTCTTTATGACAATTTTTTTGCCCCATCACATTTATAATCATATTGGGGGTGGGCAAGTTGAGTGTTTATGCAGACATTCTAATAATCATAAATATTATTGTTGATTATTTTATCATAAGAATAGTACAACATTTTTTGCAGCTTTCTATTGAGACATGGCGAATATTATTAGCGTCTTTTTTTGGGGGAATTTCTTCGCTTTACATATTTATACCTCAGTCATCACTTCTATTTGAAATTTTATATAGAATATCTGTCTGTCTTACGTTATCCATAATTCTTTGCGGTTTTAAAAGTATTAAAAAAACTATTTTTGCTTGTATTTTAATTTTTATAGTAACCTGTGCATACACCGGAACAATGATTGCGCTCTGGTTTATTATAAAACCAAACGGAATGGTAATAAACAATTCCATCGTTTATTTCGATGTTTCTCCTATGATGATTATTATGTTTACTGTAATTTTTTATATTATTTTTTCTATATTAAATTTTGCATTTAAAAGAACGGCAAAATTTAGTGAAAAATGCTTTTTAAAAATTGGTGTTATGGATAGGGAAATCAAAATTAAAGCAATTATTGATAGCGGTAATTCACTCGAAGATCCGTTTAGTGACAGTGAAATTATTATTACAGATGAAAAGCAAATCAAATTATTATTCGGAGAAGATTATTACCAAAATAAAGAACTTAAAAACAGATTTAGAAAAATACCCTACGGCACAGTAGGAGGTAAGGGCTTACTTGATGCTTATCGTTGCGATTACGCTATAGCAAATTCCAAGGACAGTGCAACAAAACTAAATAAACCCATCCTGGCTATTTCAAAAACAGATTTTAATGATGATTATTCAGCAATTGTTAATCCAAGAATTTTTTTATAATGAGGGCATAAATGATGAAAGTAAAATATATATTTTTAAAGTTTTTGATAAAATTAGGATTTTATAAACCGATTTTTTATATTAATGGCGCTGAGACTTTGCCACCGCCGTTAGATAGTTATGAAGAACGTGAATTACTTCTTAAAAAGGACGAAGATGCTATAAATAAGCTTATAGTACATAATTTAAGACTCGTTGTATATATAGCTAAAAAATTCGATGTTACAACCAATATAAATATTGAGGATTTGGTTTCTATCGGGACTATTGGACTTATAAAAGCAGTTAATACCTTTTGCATTGAAAAAAATATTAAACTGGCGACCTATGCATCTCGTTGCATAGAAAATGAAATTCTTATGTATTTAAGGAAAAATTCTTCACAAAAAAATGAAATTTCAATTGATGAGCCGTTAAATACCGATTGGGACGGAAACGAGCTACTTCTGTCTGACATATTAGGTAGCGAAAGCGATGAAATCTGCAGAGCAATAGAGCAGGAGGATGAACGTTGTATAATAATACGCTTTGTTGATCAATTGCCCCCACGTGAAAAACAGATAATGCAGATGCGATTCGGTATGAACGGATACAATGAATATACTCAAAAGGATGTTGCCGATTGCCTCGGTATATCTCAATCTTATATATCAAGATTAGAAAAAAGAATTATAGGAAAGCTTAAAAAACAGATTGAAAAGGTAGTATAAAAGATGTAAAATAAATATGGTGATTTAGATATGTTTTTTACTTTTCTAACATATTATTTAATAGCAATAAATATTTTCGCGACCATAATTTGCTTAATTGATAAAATAAGCGCTATTTATGGAAAAAGAAGAGTTAGTGAAAAATTTTTAATGCTTATATCCTTGTTTGGCGGTAGTTTATTTATGTATCTTACAATGAAGGTTATAAGACACAAAACCTTACATAAAAAATTTATGGTTGGACTGCCGTTAATGATTATATTGCAAATAATATTTTTATTAATGATTCAAAAAATTATATAATACGCATTGACAAATATGGTAAATAGTAATATTATATTAGTGTCTTCAGGGCGAGGTGCAATTCCTCACCGGCGGTAAAGCCCGCGAACCTTTTGGTTGATTTGGTGAAATTCCAAAGCCGACGGTATAGTCCGGATGAAAGAAGAATGTAATATTGTTTTATATTTCATTCAGCCCTCACGATTAGTGGGGGTTTAATTTTTCCCTGAAATTCAGGAGGAATTTTATGAATAAAACCAATAACATTAAAAAAATTACCTTAGCGGCGGTTATGACGGCTATTTCTACAATAGTTTATTACATACTACCGGAAATACAACTGGTTCCAGGCGTTGACTATTTAAAAATAGATTTTTCAGATATGCCGGCAATCGCAACGGGGATAATGATAGGCCCCGCTTACGGAATTTTAGTTGAAGTTGTAAAGAATATAATTCATCTTCTTCGTACAACAACCTTCGGAATCGGCGAACTGATGAACATCGGAATGGGTACCGCTATGATTTTATCCATTCATTTATTTTCTAAGCTCTTTTCCAAGGTATATAAAAAAGATACAATGTCTGCGGGTGTTTATTACACCTCCAGTGTTTGTACTATCATCGTATCGATAGTTGCAGGTTGGGTTTTAAATTCTGCACTTACTCCAATTTATTTTTTAATTATGGGAATTGAGATAAATGCTGTAACGCTCTTTGCAGGTGTTTGGGGCTCTACATTACTTAATGCTATTAAGAGTGCTTTGAATTTTTTACCATTTTTCCCAATATATTTTGCTGTAAATAAGGCCTTTTCTAAAATTTTTCATTGACATTATAAAATGTTGTGATAAAATATTATCTGTTGAATTAAATATTTCCTTATCAAGAGTGACGGAGGGACTGGCCCTATGAAGTCCGGCAACCTGATTATTTAAGGTGCTAACCAGCGGAATTTCCGAAAGATAAGGCTTCTTTTCAGCCGTTTCTTTTTGGAACGGCTGTATTTTTTGTTTAAAACTATGGAGGTTTAAATTTATGTCTAAGTTTTTGTTTACTTCTGAATCGGTAACTGAAGGCCATCCCGATAAAGTTTGCGATAAAGTATCCGATGCAGTGCTTGATGCAATCCTTGCGCAGGATAAAAGTGCTCGTGTTGCCTGCGAAACCTTCTGCACAACGGGTTGCGTTACCGTAATGGGCGAGATAACTACTAATGCCGATATTGATATACCGCAGATTGTAAGAAATACTGTTTGCGAAATAGGATACGATAATCATATTGCCGGTTTTGACGGCAATACCTGTGCCGTAAATGTTTGTATAGATAAGCAGTCGGCAGATATAGCAATGGGTGTTGATAATTCGCTCGAATTTAAGGACGGCGCTGAAGATGAATATAATCTTCACGGCGCAGGAGATCAGGGTATGATGTTTGGTTATGCCTGTAACGAAACACCCGAGCTTATGCCGATATCCATTTCTTTGGCTCATAAACTCGCAAAACAGCTAACAGCAGTCAGAAAATCAGGTGAGCTTGAATGTTTGCAGCCTGACGGTAAAACACAGGTTACCGTTGAATATAATGATGGCATTGTATCGAGAATTGATGCGGTTGTAGTTTCAAGTCAGCATAGCGCCGATGTAGAGCTTTCTGTTTTGAGAAATGATATTCTTGAAAAGGTAATTAAACCGATATTGCCGTCTTCGCTTATTGACGATGAAACTAAGTTTTATATTAACCCCACCGGAAGATTTGTTATTGGCGGTCCTCACGGAGATACAGGACTTACAGGTAGAAAAATCATTGTTGATACATACGGTGGTGTAGCCCGTCACGGTGGCGGTGCATTTTCAGGCAAGGACCCCACAAAGGTTGATAGAAGTGCCGCTTACGCCGCAAGATATGTTGCTAAGAATATTGTTGCAGCAAAGCTTGCGGAAAAATGTGAAATTCAGCTTGCATATGCTATTGGTGTTGCAAAACCTGTTTCTGTTATGGTTGATACCTTTGGCACGGGAAAGTACACTGATGAAAAAATTGCCGATGCTGTTAATAAGGTTTTCGATTTAAGACCCTCGGCAATTATCGATAAATTAGATTTAAGAAAACCTGTTTATAAGCAAACTGCGGCATACGGTCATTTTGGAAGAACGGACATTGATTTAAGTTGGGAAAAGACCGATAAAACAGAAGAATTAATCAAGGCGTTAATATAAAGGCGATGTTATTTTATGTATAAAATTGTTGAAAAAAAGCAATTGAATCATCAGGTGTTTTTGATGACAATTGAGGCACCTTTTATTGCTAAAAAGGTACAACCCGGTCAGTTCATAATCCTTAGAATTGATGAATTTGGCGAGAGAATACCTTTAACGGTTGAAGATTTTGATTGTGAAAATGGTACTATTACTATTGTGTTCCAAGCAGTAGGCTTCACAACGCAAAAATTGGCTTCTTTGGAAATAGGCTCTTTTATTGCTGATTGTGTTGGTCCTTTGGGTTGTCCTACAGAATTTGGTTCTCCTAAAAAAGCCATAGTTATCGGCGGAGGAGTTGGCTGTGCAATTGCTTATCCTCAGGCTAAGGCATTATTTAATATGGGAGTTAAAACCGATATTATTGCAGGTTTCAGAAACAAGGATATTGTTATTCTTGAAGAAGAAATGCGTAAGGTTTCTCATAATTGTTATATAACAACTGATGACGGTAGTTTCGGTGAAAAAGGCTTTGTAACTGATGTTTTAAAACGATTAATTGAAAATGATGATTATGATTTGGTAATTGCAATAGGACCGATACCAATGATGAAGTTTGTTGCAAAAACCACAGAGCCTTATGGAATTAAAACTATTGTCAGTCTTAATCCTATCATGATTGACGGTACTGGAATGTGCGGAGGATGTCGTGTTAATGTTGGCGGGGAAATCAAGTTTGCCTGTGTTGACGGCCCTGACTTTGACGGACATAAGGTGGACTTTGACGAGCTTTCCAGAAGAAACGGTTTCTACCGTGAGGAAGAGCATTCTTGCAGATTAGGGGGAAAGAATAATGGCTAATTTGTCTCCCGTTAAGGTTAAAATGCCCGAACAGTCACCAACTGTAAGAAATAAAAACTTTTACGAGGTTTCTCTCGGATACTCTCCCGAAATGGCAATCGAAGAGGCTTCAAGATGCTTAAATTGCAAAAATAAGCCTTGTGTATCAGGTTGTCCTGTTAATGTTAAAATTCCTGAATTCATCTCTTTAGTTGCGGCAGGAGATTTTGAGGCTGCCTATAAAAAAATTAAGGAAACAAATTCTCTCCCTGCAGTATGCGGACGAGTATGTCCACAGGAATCCCAATGTGAAGGCAAATGTATTCGTGGAATCAAGGGTGAAAGTGTTGCTATCGGACGACTTGAGCGTTTTGTAGCAGATTATCATTTTAAAAATGGCTCTAACGAAACCGTTTCTGTTAGTAAAAACGGTAAAAAGGTTGCTGTAATTGGTGCGGGTCCATCCGGCCTTACCTGTGCAGGTGACCTTGCTAAAAAAGGTTACAGTGTTACGATATTTGAAGCATTTCATACTCCTGGCGGTGTTCTTGTTTACGGAATACCCGAATTCAGATTGCCTAAAGAAATCGTTAAGAAAGAAATCGATTCACTCAAAGCTTTAGGCGTGAAGATTATGACCGATATGGTAATCGGTAAAGTTCTTTCTATTGACGAAATAATTGAGATGGGATATGAGGCTGTATTTATCGGCTCGGGCGCAGGTCTGCCTATGTTTATGGGCATCGAAGGTGAAGGAAGCGTTGGTGTTTACTCTGCTAACGAATTTCTTACCCGAATAAACCTGATGAAAGCCTATCTTGATGAATATGATACTCCTATCAAAAAATCAAAATCTGTTGCCGTAATCGGCGGCGGAAATGTTGCGATGGATGCGGCTCGTTGTGCTAAGCGTGTTGGC
>JAFPAV010000075.1 GCA_017390725.1 Clostridia bacterium
TAATATTGGAAATTATCGTGAAAAGAGAGAAGAGGCTTTGATAAGCCTTGCAAAGCGTGTATCTGCTCAGGTTTTAAAAACAGGCAGAAACAGAAGCCTTGAGCCTATGAATCCCTATGAGCGCAGAATTATCCATACTGCCGTTCAGGATATCGAGGGCGTTGTATCCAATTCCTTCGGTGAGGGAGAGGGCAGAAGAGTGGTTATCGCCGTTGAGGGCTCGGATATAAGACCTCCCCGTTTTGATGACCGTAGAAGAAACCGCCGCCCTCGTGGTGACCGTAAGCCTTCTAACACCGTTGTTGCTCCCGAAAGAGAGCCTAAGAAGGATAGCGATATTCCTCTTTACGGAAAAGTTAACTAAAAATTAAAAAAAGAGGGTTTTACCCTCTTTTTTGTTGAATAAAATATTCAAAATTGACAAAACTCATAAATATGGTATAATTACTATATATTGTTAAAGTTCGTAAGCTGGTTGCCCAATACATTGTTTTGGGCATACTAAAATTGCAACAAAAAATATAATGGGGAGAGTGCTGACTTGGAAAAGTTTGTCATAAGCGGCGGAAAACCGCTTAAGGGAACAGTTCATATAAGCGGTGCAAAAAATGCCGCAGTAGCTGTTTTACCGGCGGTATTGTTATCTGATGAACCTTGTACAATTGAAAATCTTCCCAATATTTCCGATGTTTCAACCATTTTGCAAACAATGAGTGCATTGGGTGCAAAGGTTAAGCTTATAAATAAATCTACCGTTGAAATCGACCCCAGAAACGTTAGAAGCTATGTTGTAACAAAGCAGATGGCTGAGGGTATGAGAGCCTCCAGTTATTTTATGGGCGCATTGCTTGGTCGAATGAAGCATTCGAGGGTAGCGCCTCCAGGAGGCTGTGACTTTGGAGTTCGTCCTATCGACCAGCATATAAAGGGATTCGAAGCTTTGGGTGCTAAGGTTACCATTGAAAATGGTATGGTTGATGCAAAAGCAGATGAGCTTCGTGGCAGTTCTATATATCTTGATGTGGTTTCGGTTGGCGCAACGATTAATATTATGCTTGCCGCCGTTAAGGTAAAGGGCTTAACTGTTATCGAAAATGCCGCAAGAGAGCCTCATATAGTTGACCTTGCCAATTTCCTCAATTCCATGGGCGCTGATATTATGGGCGCAGGAACAGGTATGATAAAAATCCGAGGCGTTGATTATTTAAAGGGTGCGGATTACAGTATTATCCCTGACCAGATAGAGGCAGGCACATATATGGTTGCCGCCGCCGCAACAATGGGCGATGTTCTTATAAATAACGTAACTCCTAAGCATCTTGAATCCATAGCCGCAAAGCTGAGAGAGATGGGTGCTTTGGTAGAGGAATTTGAAGAAGCCGTTAGGGTTAAAATGAGCTCGAGACCGAGAAAATGCAACGTTAAAACAATGCCTCATCCCGGCTTCCCCACCGATATGCAGCCTCAGATAGCAACCATTCTTGCCGTTGCTGAGGGTACAAGCATAGTAACCGAAGGAGTTTGGGATAGCCGCTTCCGTTATGTTGAACAGTTGACCTTGATGGGCGCTGATATTCAGGTTGACGGTAAAATGGCTGTTATAACCGGTGTTGATGCCCTATCTCCCGCTCCTGTAAAGGCGGTAGACCTGAGAGCAGGTGCCGCTATGCTTATTGCAGGAATGATGGCAGAGGGTGTAACCGAAATTGAAGAGATAGACCATATTGACAGAGGCTATGAAGAGGTAGTTGAAAAGTTTACTGCCCTTGGAGCCGATATCAAGAGGGTTTATTATGATGAAAATGCGGGAGCATTAAAAAGAGCATAAGCTTTTAGGGGGTGGATGGAAACATCCGCCCTATATTTTTAAAAAAAGGAGGAGTGCAAAATGGCAAAATTTTGTCCGCTTTTCAGCGGGTCGGACGGCAATGCTACATATATTTCCCACCGTGGCAGCGGTTTGCTTATAGATGCGGGCTCTTCCTATAAAGCCTTAATCGAGGCTTTAGACAGAGTGGGTGGCAGTATTGATGAAATCAAGGCCGTAGCCGTTACACATGAGCATTCTGACCATGTAAAAGGGCTTCATACCTTGCTTAACAAGAACGATATTCCGCTTATCGCTTCTAAGCAGACGGCTGATACCCTTATTGCTTCGGGCAAGGTGCCGCCAAAAACAAAAATTATAATTGCTGACGGTGATATCGATATAAACGGCTTATGTATAAAACGTTTTTCTACCAGTCATGACTGCGAGGGCTCAAGCGGATATTCGGTGCTTCTGCCTGAGGGCAAAAAGCTTACCCTTTGTACCGACCTTGGAGTTGTTACCGAACAGGTGCGCTCGGCTATTGGGGGAAGTGACCTTATATTAATAGAGTCTAACCACGATATAGATATGCTGAAAAAGGGTCCTTATCCGCCACAACTTAAACTGAGAATTTTATCTGATACAGGACATATTTCAAACAACGCCTGCGCCGCCGAGCTTAAGATTTTGTTAAAAAGTGGAACAACAAGGTTTATATTGGGCCATTTAAGCCGAAACAACAATATACCCATGCTGGCAAAGAAAACTGCCGAAGCCGCTTTAATCGATTTAAATGCCGAGAACGGCAGAGATTACATACTCACGGTTGCGGCTCCCGATGGAAACAGGGTGACGGTGATATGATAAAGGTTACCGTTATAGCCTTGTCACATACCAAGGAAAAATATTTCAAGGATGCCGCCGAGGAATATAAAAAGAGACTTTCACGCTACTGTAAGCTTGATATAATAGAGCTTGAGCCTGAAAGACTGCCCGATAATCCTTCAAGAGCGCTTATAGATGCCGCTTTGAAAAAAGAGGCGCAGGATATAATGAAAAAAATTCCCGATGGTTCAAAAACCGTTGCTATGTGCGTTGAGGGAAAGAGTATTTCCAGTGAAAAATTCGCTGAAATGATAAAAGGCTCTGCTATGGATAGCGGAAGCGTTACATTTATAATCGGAAGCTCCTACGGACTTTGCGAGGAGCTGAAGAAAAAATGCAGTCTTAGAATATCTGCTTCAGATATGACCTTTCCGCATCAGCTTTTCAGAATAATGCTTTTGGAACAAATTTACCGTGCCTTTAAAATAATTGAGGGCGGAACCTATCATAAATAAAATGATATAAAAAATGCTTGACCTTGGAGGTAGTATGTGATATAATACTACTACCTCTGAAAGGTTCTTTTTTTTTGCAATAAGAACCGGTTTTTAAGGCTTTTTGGCTATGTTGTATAGTGCTTTCGGAGCGTTAACTATATGTTGCGTTTCGTGCAACAGAAACAAAAGCAGCCTAACCGAGGGAGGCGTTTACTTTTACAGCAGATTTCTGCTTAAGTAAAAGCAAAAAATATTTCCGTAAAGCGGGAGGTGCCGTTATGAGAGTTAAAATCACACTGGCTTGTACAGAGTGCAAGCAGCGCAACTACAACACAATGAAGAACAAGAAGAACGATCCTGATAGACTTGAAATGAACAAGTACTGTAGGTTCTGCAAAAAGCACACCCTACACAAGGAAACAAAGTAGGAGGCAGGCAATATGAAGGTAATTAATAAAATTTGCCAGATACTTGCTATTGTTTTCTCACTTGCAACTGTAGTTGTGTTCTTCCTCCATTTTGCAACCGTTGAGGCTGATGGAAACAGCGTTAAATTTATCGCTGCTCAGCTCGGTTTCGGCAGCAAGGTGGATGTTGCAGGCAGTGAAGTTGATATGGCAAGATCTGCTCATATTCTTTTCTGCTTCTGGCTAAGCGTTATTTCATTGGTTATGAGTGCGTTTTCCTTTAAGGCTAAGGGACTTCGTTATGCCGCTCCGGGCTTAGGTCTGATAAATGCAATTTATCTGCTCGTTATCGCCCTTTCAAGTGAGTGGAAGTTTATCGATACACGTCCTTTGGCAAATGTTACTGCTAAAACCTACACACCCGTTGCCCTTATTATGGCAATAGTGGCATTTGTTTTCGTGATTTTTGCAGTAGCTTATCTGCTTATCGATGATTATATCGAGGTTTCGAATTCTAAGAACGGAGCTCTTACTATTCCGAAGCGTTTAATTCGCTTCTTCAGAGATTATAAGAGCGAGGTTAAGAAGATAGTTTGGCCGGGAATTAAGGAAGTCCTTAAGAATACCGTTATAGTACTGATTATGTGCGCCCTTATCGGTGTTGTTATATGGTTGGTAGATTTCGGTCTCGGTAAGCTTATAGAACTTATTTTGGGAGCATAAGAAATGGCTGAAAACAATCAAGCTAAATGGTATGTAGTTCATACCTATTCCGGTTATGAAAATAAGGTTGCCAGCGACCTTGCCAAGATGGTAGAGAGTCGTGGAATGCAGGATTTGATTCATGATATCAGAATACCTACAGAAACAGTAACCGAAATCAAGGAAGATAAAAAGCGTGAAGTTGAGCGCAAGATTTTCCCCGGATATGTTCTTATCAAAATGATAGTTACGGATGACAGCTGGTATGTTGTAAGAAACATTAGAGGCTGCACCGGATTTGTGGGACCTGCTTCAAAGCCCGTTCCTCTTACAGAAGAAGAGGTTATAGCTTTAGGTGTTGAAAAGCACGATACCGAGAAGCACAGCGTTGAAGTATCCTATGCCGAGGGTGATCGTGTTAAGATCATCAGTGGTCCCCTTGATGGATATAACGGAGTTGTTAAAGAGGTTGATATACCCGGCGGCAGCGTTTGCGTTATTCTTTCTATGTTCGGTAAGGAAACACCGGTTGAGCTCGGTCTCGACCAGATCGCATTAGATAATTAATTCGCAGAAATGCTTATTAACCCCGGCACAGGTTAGTGCCACGGTGGGAGGGACGGAATATGACCGTTCCGCCAGGCATCCAAAGGGTGCTGTTACCACGAATAATGGAGGTGCAAATAAATGGCTCAGAAAATCACAGGTTACATTAAACTGCAGATTCCTGCAGGAAAGGCTACACCGGCTCCCCCGGTTGGTCCTGCTCTCGGTCAGCACGGCGTTAACATTATGTCTTTCACTAAGGAGTTCAACGAGAGAACAAAGAATGATGCTGGTCTTATAATCCCGGTTGTTATAACCGTTTATGCAGACCGCTCCTTTAGCTTCATCACCAAGACTCCTCCGGCAGCTGTTCTTATCAAGAAGGCTTGCGGAATAGAGAGTGCTTCCGGCACACCTAACAAGACAAAGGTCGCAAAGATCACCAGAGAGCAAATCCAGAAGATTGCAGAAACAAAGATGCCCGACCTTAATGCAGCAAGCATTGAAACTGCTATGAGTATGATAGCAGGTACTGCTCGCAGCATGGGCGTAGAAGTAATCGACTAATTCTCTCTCGTGGGAGGAAAATTCCGATTTAACCACTTATTGGGAGGTAAATAATGAAACACGGTAAAAAGTATAATGAAAGCGCCAAGCTTATTGAAACCGGTAAGCTTTATGACGTTGATGAAGCAGTTGCTGTTGCTGTAAAAACAGGCACTGCCAAGTTTGATGAAACGGTTGAAATCCATGTTAGACTCGGTGTTGACTCTCGTCACGCTGATCAGCAGGTTAGAGGTGCAGTTGTTCTGCCCAACGGTACAGGTAAAACTGTAAGAACCCTTGTTTTTGCTAAGGGTGATAAGGCTGATGCTGCTAAAGAGGCCGGTTCTGATTTTGTAGGAGCTGAAGAGCTTGTTACAAAGATTCAGAACGAAAACTGGCTTGATTTTGATGTTGTTATCGCAACACCCGATATGATGGGCGTTGTAGGTCGTCTTGGTAAGTTCTTAGGACCTCGTGGTCTTATGCCTACCCCCAAGGCCGGTACTGTAACTCCTGATGTAGCTAAGGCTGTAACTGAGGCTAAGGCAGGTAAGATTGAGTATCGTCTTGATAAGACCAACATCATCCACTGCCCCATCGGTAAGGTTTCCTTTGGTGCAGAAAAGCTTCAGGAAAACTTTGATGCATTGATGAGCGCTATCATCAAGGCTAAGCCGGCTGCAACCAAGGGTCAGTACATTAAGTCTTGCGTTATCGCAACAACAATGGGCCCCGGCGTTAAGCTCAACGTAGCTAAGTTCGGCGCATAATTAAATCATTTTATTAATCTAAGAAAGCGTTTTTTAAAACGCTTTCTTTTTTTGCTTTAAAATCACATTATTCAGGCGATAAAATTAATAAAAAATTCTTTATTTTTTATATAGTATATGATATAATATACAATGTATATCTATGTTTAGATGGGAGGTAGTCGCAAATGAAGAGTATGAAGCTTTTTTCGCTGATTTTAGCAGTTGTAATGTTGTTTAATCTTTGCGGCTGCTCGGTTTTTACGGTTGATACAAATGAGCTTTTATCACCCCCTGAATTAACGGGTGAATTAGCGCCTATTGCCGAGGCGTTGAGCAAAAAGGCAGATGCAGGGTATGTTCTTAAATATCCATCGGGCGGCAACTATCACTCGGCTGTTATTCAGAACGATATAAATGGTGACGGTGTTTTTGAAGCCTTCGCTCTTTACAGTACCGTTGAGGGTGATGTGACCTATATGCACATCAATGTTATTCTCAACAAATCGGGCGAGTGGATTTCTGTAGCTGACCAGAAGGTTGTTGCCGGCGGAGTTGACAGTATTGATTTTTCCGACATAAATTCTGATGGCGTTCAGGAAATTTTGGTTGGTTGGTCGGTTTACGGAACAACTGAAAAGCAGTTGGCAGTTTACACCCTTAGCGGTGAGGTTTTATCCCAGAGAATGCTTCAAAGATATACCCATTTCCTTTGTGCCGATATGAACAAGGATAATGAAAATGAAATTTTCATAGTAAACTTTAATGTTGTTGAAAATTTAAACTATGCCGCTCTTTATGATCTTACCGATAACGGCGTTGAGGAAATCTCCCGTTGCGCCTTGGATAGCGGAATTGAGTCTGTAAGCGCACCGCTGTTATCAACACTATCCAACGGAACACCTGCGATTTATATTGATGAAATCAAGGGTGCAGGTGCTATAACCGAGGTTGTGTTTATGGAGAAAAACACTCTTGTAAATCCGTTACTCAGCAGCAATACGGGACAAAATATTTTAACCCTGCGCTCATCAACAATAGCCAGCAGAGATATAAATGATGACGGAATAATTGAAATACCTATTCAGTCGGTTTTACCCTCGGTATTTTATAAAAATCAAGAAGCACTTTATTATACCGACTGGTATTCCTTTAACGGCGAAATGCTCACCCGTCAGTTATGCACCATTATGAATTTTGATGATGGATATTATGTTGAAGTTCCGAGTAAGCTTCAGGGTAAGCTTTCGGTACTGAAGGATACAGATAAGCATATCCGCATTTTCTATGAATATGATGAGCAAACCGAAACTATCGGCGAAGAGATAGCCCGTATACAGGCAGTAAGCGAGGCTCTTTGGGATAGAAAGGATTATGATAAAAACGGTCTTTCGGAGCTTGCCCGTTCGGGCGGTACGGTTTTTGCATTTAAGATTTCGGCTTCCAATGCTGAGAAAAAAGAATTAACCGAACAGCTCAAAAAAAGCTTTAAACTGATGAATCAGGAGGCGATAGGATGAAACGTATACTTATAGTTGAAGATGAAGCGGCCATAAGAGAATTTGAGGCGATTAACCTCAAAAGAGCGGGATATACTGTTGTTGAAGCCGGTAGCGGCGAAGAAGCTATCGATATTTATGACTGTGATATTGAAGGCTTCGATATAGCTCTGCTTGATATTTCTATGCCGGGTATGGATGGATTTACTCTTTGTAAAGAACTTAGAGAACGCAGTCAGACTCTGGGTATTATAATGCTTACAGCTAAGACTCAGGAAATGGACAAAATAAGCGGTCTTATGATGGGAGCCGATGATTACATAACCAAGCCCTTTAGTCCTTCAGAGCTTATGGCGAGGGTTGATTCCCTTTATCGCCGAGTGGAAATACTTTCTGCAAAGCAGACAAAGTCCATATCTGATGAAATAACCTTAGGAGAATTTGCTCTTAATATACGCCGCAGAACGCTTACTAAAAACGGCAGAAATATTGAGCTTACTCAGGTTGAGTTCCAAATGGTTGATTATTTCTTCAACAATCCTGATACCGTTCTTTCAAGAACCGATATTCTTACAAAGGTTTGGGGAACAAACTATTTTGCAGAGGAAAAAATTGTTGACGTTAATATAAGAAGACTTCGCATGAAGATAGAGGAGGACCCCTCAGAGCCCAAATATCTTATGACGGTTTGGGGTATGGGTTACAAATGGAATTCTAAGTAATAAATACTAAAAATATACGAAAGGAGAAGAAAAAATGCAGCTTGAACTTAAATTTAAAAGCATCGCTATGCGATGGTTTGTCAATGTATTTTTGATTATGGCAGTTGTTGTTACTGCCGTTGCGATAATCTTCTCCGTAGTATATGTAAATATCTATAACGATAGAATTTATACCCTTGCCGATGATTATGCATCAGAGTTTTCAGCATTATCAAGTTCTAACAAGGCGGGTTTTTATAACTCAGCAGTATCCATAGCAACCTCCTTTTTGCATAAGGATAAAATTGAGGTGCAGGTAATCGATGCCGATGGCGATGTTATAGTAACCACTACGGGATTTCAATCTCCTGATGAAAAGATGCCCGATTATGAAAGGGCAATGAATTCCCCAAACGGAACGGGAACCTTTTCGGGTAAAAATTCCTCAGGGGAGGAAATAATGGCGGGCTGTACCATTATAATGGGACCTGACGGTGAGCGTCTTGGCGCATACCGTTGGATAACCTCTATGAAGATAGCCAACCGAAAAAGCCTTATGTTTATTGTATTTGTATTTCTTGTTGCTGTTGCGGTGCTAACCCTGAGTGGAACATCGGCGATGTATTTTATTAAATCAATTGTAAGACCGATTCACGATGTAAGCAATGCGGCACGAAAAATTGCAATGGGCGATTTTAAGGCGAGAATCGATATTGCTAAAAACGATGAAATAGGTGAGCTTTGCGACACCATCAATTATATGGCAAACGAGCTCGATAGGTCGGAGAGCATAAAGAATGACTTTATTTCCTCGGTTTCCCATGAACTGCGAACTCCATTAACCGCTATCAGAGGTTGGGGAGAAACGGCTATGATGTCCCTTGGAGCAGATGATGAACTGGTTAAGCGTGGCCTTGAGGTAGTGCTGAGCGAATCCGAAAGACTTTCTGGCCTGGTTGAGGACCTTCTGGATTTCTCAAGAATGGAAACGGGAAGACTTACCGTTGATGAGAGGGAAGTGGATGTAACCCGTCTTTTAGAGGAAGCCTCCAATATGTATACCGAGCTTTCCCGTCAGCAGGGTATTGATTTGATTTTTGCCCATTCACCTGAGCAGGTTACGGTATTGGGTGACCCTAACAGATTAAAACAGGTGTTTATCAATATTATTGATAATGCCGTTAAATATACCGAAAACGGCGGTCAGGTTCTTATTGAGCAGACCCTTGAGGAGGGCTGTGTGAGAATATCGGTTAAGGATACGGGTGTAGGTATTCCTAAGCAGGATATTGACCGTGTTAAAGAAAAGTTCTATAAGGCCAACAAAACCGTTCGTGGTTCGGGTATAGGTCTTGCGGTTGCCGATGAAATAATCAAGCAGCATAACGGACTTTTATTTATTGAAAGTGATGAGGGTGTGGGAACAAAGGTTGTAATTGTATTACCCCTTTATGAACCCGTAACGGGGGAGCCGATGGTGGAGCTTTTACCCGACGGTGCCACCACCGAAATAATACAAACGGAAAATGAAGAAGGCGGCGAGGAAGCCGCAGGAGAGGTCGAAGATAATGGCTAAATATACATCTATCGGCGGACAGGCTTTAATCGAGGGAATTATGATGAAAAGCCCAGAGAAAACAGCCCTCGCCGTAAGGATGCCAAATAAGGAAATAGATATAAGCTATTTCGATGAAAAAAGCATAAAAGAAAAATACAAGATTTTGGGGCTTCCCATAATCAGAGGTGTTGTAGGCTTCGTTGAATCTATGATTCAGGGCTATAAGGCTATGATGATTTCCGCCGATAAATCGGGATTTACCGATTTTGAGGAAGAGGAAGCAGAAGAAAAGATGAGCGAGGAAAAGAAAAATCTTTTCGTAAGTATCATTATGGTTATAGGCGTGGTTTTGGGTGTTGCCTTAGCAGTTGTGCTTTTTATGCTGCTGCCGAGACTGGTTGTATCGGGACTAAGATGGATTTTCCAAACTGATTTTTCACCCGTTGTCCGTTCTTCCATTGAACAGCTTATAAAGCTTTCGGTTTTCGTACTTTATGTATGGCTTGTATCCTTTATGAAGGATATAAAGAGGGTGTTTATGTATCACGGTGCTGAGCATAAAACCATTTTCTGCTATGAAAAGGGTTTGGAGCTTACGGTGGAAAATGTGAGACAGCAAAAACGCTTCCACCCCCGTTGCGGAACATCCTTTATGATACTTATGATACTTATAAGCATTATATTTTCAACGGTTGTTCAGTTGATTTTCCCCTCGGTTTACAATATTTATTGGCTTTGGGTTGCGGTTAAGATACTGCTTGTTCCCATAGTTTGCGGAGCGGGGTATGAGGTGCTTAAAATCTGCGGAAGATATGATAATATTATTACAAAAATCATATCCGCACCGGGACTCTGGCTTCAGAGAATTACCACCTGTGAGCCTGAGGACGATATGATAGAGATTGCAATAGCAGCTCTTAAGGCCTGTGAGCCCGAAAATCCCGATGTTGACCGCAGTATAGATAAAAAAGAAGAGAATACCAATGACAATATTTGAAGCATACAATAAAACCAAAAAGGAACTGGCTGCCGCAGGCATTGAGGATTATGTGTTTGAAGCAAAACAGATATTAAGGCATATAACTGGTTTTTCCAATGTGCAGATTATCAGTAATCCTCATAAAAAGCTTTCCCTTTTTGAAGAAAACAATTTAACCGCCATAATCAAGCAGAGACTTATAAGATATCCCTTGCAGTATATAATCGGCGA
>JAFPAV010000076.1 GCA_017390725.1 Clostridia bacterium
ATACCACAAATAGTATCATTTGGACAATACTGTTCAAAGCCTACAGTTGTTGTAAAGGACAGAAGCAATCTTCGCTGAATTATCATACTGTAATCATCAACTTCTTCGCCGACAGAAAAATGATTGGCATCATTTATAAAGCTATTGGCAACCTTTTTACCAAGAAGCTTAGCCTTTTCTAAATCACTTTTAGAAATAGAAAATTCCTCGGCTTGTCTACGATTCAATTTAATATCCTTTGAGGGCTTATCCCCTGCAATTTTAATATCTAAATCTTCAGAATACAAAGTTTTCCCTCCTTTTTGAAAATTCTAATTTTGTTATACTTGTTTGTATTCCTTTAAAGCTTGTGCAAGCTGGGCTGGACAGGATGTATTTTTAAATCCGCATTTTATGTTATCAAGGCGTTCAATTACATCTTCCACCTTCATACCCTTAACCAAGGCTCCGATACCCTTAAGGTTACCGTTACAGCCTCCAACGAATTTTACATCCATTACAATTCCATCCTCAACATCAATAATGATGCTGCTTGAACAAACTCCCTTAGTTTTATATGAGAATTCCATATTTTTTATTCCTATCTATCTCTGAATTTATTACTGCGGACAGGATGACGCAACTTACGAAGTGCCTTAGCCTCTATCTGGCGGATACGCTCACGGGTTACGTTAAACTCAGTTCCAACCTCCTCAAGGGTATGGCAACGGCCATCCTGCAAGCCGAAGCGCAGACGGATAACCGATTCTTCTCTTGGAGTAAGGGTTTTAAGAACACTGTCAATATCCTCGTTTGTAATAGTTTTTAAAGCAGCCTCATCGGGAGCTAAGGCATCCTCGTCACGGATAAAGTCCATAAGACGGGAATCCTCCTCAGGACCAATAGGAGTTTCCATAGAAACGGGCTCCTGAGCTATTCGCATAATCTCTCTTACACGCTCAACGGGAAGCTCCATTTTTTCTGCGATAACCTCTTCACTGGGTTCATAGCCGTTCTCATGCAAAAGCTGACTTTGAACCTTTTTAAGACGGTTAATGGTTTCAACCATATGAACTGGGATACGGATAGTTCTCGCCTGGTCAGCTATAGCACGGGTTATAGCCTGTCTAATCCACCATGTAGCGTATGTGGAGAACTTAAAGCCCTTAGTATAGTCAAACTTATCAACAGCCTTGATAAGTCCCACATTTCCTTCCTGAATAAGGTCAAGGAAATACATACCTCTGCCAACATATTTTTTAGCTATACTTACAACAAGACGAAGGTTTGCCTCGGTTAATCTTTGCTTTGCGTATTCGTCACCCTCGGTGATTTTAACAGCGAGCTCAATTTCCTCCTCAGAGCTGAGCAGAGGAACTCGACCTATTTCACGAAGATATACCTTAACGGGGTCGTCAAGAGAAATATTATCAACCGAAATATCCTCGTTGAGATTTTCAACATCCATTTCCTCAAGCTTCAGGTCATCATCAGTAGGCTCTTCATCAAAATCAAGCTCAAGTGTAGGAGGCTCGTTAAAAAGCTCGTCCAGATTTTCGGGAGCATTTTCTATATCATCAATAGAATTACCCTTTGTTTCTTCAATTATTTCTTCGTTTTCTATATTTTCAGTTGTCTTAATATCTTTCTTTTCCATTTTTATTAGTTCCCCTTTTGTTTTTTATCTATTAAGGATTGTAAATCCTTTGCCCAATCCTCTACGGAGGCCTCTCCTTGAGAAGCACCCGCTTTAATCATTCCCTCTTCTAATATTACCTTAATGCAATCTTTTAATACCGCAAAAGCGTTTGTTTGGGCCCTTTCGCCATTTTGTAAGGCCACCACAAAGCCAAGCTCGGCAGGTAATAATTTTTGTCCGAACACCGAAACATCAAGGTTGTCCCCCCCGGAGAGAATATCATAAATAATCGTGTAAATTCTACGATTAAGGGAGGTAATCATTTTATCCGGCGGAAGCTCATCCTTAATTTTTTCAAAGTAGTCGGGATGCTGAAGTAATACGGCTATAACACCCTCCTCCGCCTTTGCGGCTCTTGGAGCGCTTCGGCGCTCGGGATTAATATCATCCTTAGTTATTTTAGGAGATAAAATATCGTTTATCTCCTTACGACGCTCTCGCCTTGCAGTTGCCTTTCTCAGCTCCTCAACCTTAGCGGTAATGGCAGTACGAGAAACACCGTATTTTTCACAAATTTTCCCTATATAAACGTCCCTCGTAATAACATCGCCGCATTCTGCTATAATTTGCGCTGCCGAACTTAAATATTCAACCCTGCCGGCTTCAGATGCGGTATCAATATCAGTGGCGGCGGTTAGAAGCTTATAATCCATATCACTTACGGCGCCTTCAAGTAGATATTTAAACCTTTCAACACCGTTTTTCTTGATATATTCATCAGGGTCCTTACCGTCAGGCACAGAAACAACCTTTACCGAAAGACCTGAATTCTTAAGCATTTCGAAGGCTCTGCGCACCGCTTTTTGACCTGCCGAATCGGCATCCATCATAAGGACAATTTCTTTTGTATATCTGCTTATAAGATTAACCTGTTCTGCTGTGAAAGAGGTTCCAAGGGCTGCAACTGCGTTGGTAATTCCCGCTTGATGCAGGGCGATAACGTCCATATTACCCTCAACAAGAACTATTCTTTCGGCACAGTTATTCTTCGCAAAATTCATTGCAAAAAGGTTTTCGCTTTTCTTATAAACCGGGGTATCGGCAGTGTTTACATATTTTCCGCCTGCCTTATCCTCACCCGGCATCGCTCTGCCGCTAAAGCCTATTACATTTCCCCTTATATTTATTATCGGGAACATTACTCTGTGACGGAAGCGGTCATAATATGTGCCTCTTTGACTTTTGCCTATTACATTGGCACTCATCATTTCGCTTATACTAAAGCCTTTTTCTTTGAGGTGCTTTATGAGTGCATCCCAGGAATCGGGAGAAGCACCAAGGCCAAAATGCTTTATGGTTTTAAGAGAAAGTCCTCTACCAAGCAAATAGTCAAGAGCCCATTTTCCCTCAGCCGACATAATATAATTATGGAAAAATCTTGCGGTTTCCTTATTTATATCATATATCCTTGATTTAAGCTTTTGCATAGAATCGTCATAGCCGTCCTGCGGTAAGGTTATACCCGTTTTTTCGGCTAACAGCTTAACCGATTCTATATAATCGAGATTTTCAATAAGTCCCGTAAAGGTAAAAACATCGCCTCCAACACCGCAACCAAAACAATAAAATGAGCCGTTTTCGGGATAAACCGTAAAGGACGGTGTTTTTTCGTTGTGGAAGGGGCAAAGTCCTACCAAGTTTTTACCTCTGCGCTTTAAATTAACATAGGCTGATATTGCGGTTTCAATATCATATCGGTATTTAATTTCATTAATAATATCTGAAGGTATTGCCACAATATCATCTCCTTAACTTGTTAAATTTTCCACTCTTTTGGAATATAAATATTTTCATAGGTTGCAACAGCAAAATGGTCAGTCATACCGGCAATATAATCGGTTATTGCTCTTTCCTTGCCCTCTGTTTCGCAAATTTTCAGATACTCCGAAGACATCTTTTCGGGGTTCTTTACAAAATACTTAAATAGTCCCTCCATAAGGCCTAACACCTTGGCCTCCTCTGATTTTGCAATGGGATTTCGATAAACTGTATCAAAAAGATATTCGTGAAGTCTATTATAATAAACCTCAATATTCTCATCCATTATAATATCTTTTCCGCTGTTATTAACAATTGAAGTAACAAGTGTATTTATTCTCTGACTTTTTGAATTTCCGAGGTTTTTGACAATATCCTTAGGGATATCATCACCCGAAATAACCCCGGCTCTTATAGCATCATCAATATCGTGATTTATATATGCTATTCTATCAGCATAACGAACTATCTTTCCCTCAAGGGTTGAAGCCCATTCGCCTTTGGTATGATTTCGAATACCATCGAGCACCTCGGCAGTTAAGTTAAGCCCTTTACCCTGTTTTTCCAGCTTTTCGCATACTCTAACGCTTTGCTCATAGTGGGTAAAATTAAAGCCTGAAAGCTCATTTAGTGCTCTTTCACCTGCATGTCCAAAAGGTGTATGACCTAAATCGTGACCGTAAGCAATAGCCTCGGTTAAATCCTCATTAAGCCTTAATGCTCTTGCAATAGTTCTTGCTATCTGAGAGACCTCTAATGTGTGGGTAAGTCGTGTTCTATAATGGTCCGACTCGGGAGAAAGAAAAACCTGTGTTTTATGCTTTAATCTTCTAAATGCCTTAGAATGAATTATTCTATCTCTATCCCTTTGAAATGCGGTTCGCAGTTCACATGGCTCTTCAGGTGTTTTTCTGCCCTTGCTTTCCGAACTTAAAGCGGCATACTGACTAAGTGTTTCCCTCTCGATTTTTTCACTTACTTTTCTCGGACAATCCATATGAACACCACCCTTTATTACATATATTAGAGTTTTTTTGTAAAATTCCTTTATTTTTTACAAACTATTTTAAATTTCTGCGGTTTTTTCGCAAATAATCTGTGCTTCTATCCTTGCCGAAAAGGCTTCAGAAAGATTTTTTAGGAAGGAATCTAGTACATCCTTTTTAATTAGGTAGGTCAACTCGATCCTTTCCGTAAACACAGTGTCTTCGATAATTCCATCAGAAGAAAAAATAAGGGAATTTAGCTTTGCGTGGTCGGCATAGCTACAGATAGTTTTAAGCTCAAAAACAGCAATTTTTTCAACCTTTTTGGCAGCGGCTATAGCATCCTTAGTTGCTTTAGAATAAGCGTGAACAAGGCCGCCCGTTCCAAGTAGAACTCCGCCAAAATATCTTGTTACAACAACAGCAATATCGGTAACACCGCTACCAACAATAACATCTAGCATTGGCTTTCCTGCGGTACCGTGAGGCTCTCCGTCATCCGAAAAGCGGTTTATCCCCTCTTCTCTTACAGAGTAGGCATAAACATTGTGCCTTGCATCCCAATACTTTGAGCGTTGCCGTTCTATAAACTCCAAAGCATCCTTTTCACAGGTGCAATGAATGGCAGTTGCAATAAATCTTGAACGCTTTTCTACATATTCAGCTGTACTTTCGCCTGAAATAGTTATATAGCTATCCATAAATTTCTCCTAAAAAAAATCCGTAACTACCTGCGGGCAGTTACGGAATAAAAGCTTATTTTTCCATACCGAAACGCTTCTTGAATCTATCAACACGTCCGCCGGTATCAACCAATTTTTGCTTACCAGTAAAGAAAGGATGACATTTTGAACAGATGTCCAAACGAATGTCCTTCTTAGTTGAACGAGTCTCGAACTCGGCACCACAGGCACATTTAACGGTCACTTTTTCATACTCCGGATGAAGTCCTTCTTTCATCGTTAACACTCCTTTCAAAATCAATAGCCTATATATGATATCACAGGCTTCCCTAAAAATCAAGCATTTTTTTAATTTTTTAATATTTTTTTCAAATCCTCATAAATTTCGATAAACTTGAATTTCATTACATATTTTTTTGGGTTTTCGGCTATTTTTGTAGCCGTTTCTCCAATAGTATCCGAAAGCTTGCCATCGGCTGTTGGAATGCACACTGCAGGAAATACAACACACCACCAGTTTTTTCCCTTAGCATTCCCCAGTTTTATTATTAAAGACTCATAATCTCCTGCAGGCAGTGTAAAATCTTCATATTCCCTTGTTTCAAAATAGCTTTCCCCTATTCCCGCCGTTGCTTCATAAGAAAATCCGTTTTCCTTAATAACATTATTTGCAATTTCATTAAAATACGGAATTGAAGCATGAGCAGTTTTGGTTGCAGAAATCAAGTCGGTATTTCCGCTAAAAAGCTCTGTTGAGCATTCGAGTATAGCATCCCTAACCTTTAATTTTAATTCTTGGTCTGCTTTACTATCGGAATTTGCAATAATATGAAGTCTTAAAACATTGCTTCGCATATCCTCACAAGCCGCATCAAAATGGGCAAAGGAAACAAACATAGCGCAAATTAAAGCGCAGATAACCGATAATTCTAAACGTTTTTTTGATATTATAAATTTTTTCAAAATAAAACTCCCTTTCAGTATCCTTGAAAAGAATATTGACGGAAGTTTTGTTTTTTATTCAATTTCAATACCACACTTACAGGGCTTAGCTAAATATGCCTTTATACCAAGGCTATCAAAATACTCTTTAGCCTTGTTGGCTTTTTCCTTACTTTCGTACATAGCAAAAACCGAGGGACCGCTCCCCGAAAGGCAAACGCCTAAGGGATTAGTTTCTTTAAATTTCGCCTCAATATAGGAATAATCCTGAGTATCGGCAAAGCAGTTTCCGAGATTTTCGGATAAAGCTTCTAAATCTCCTTTTTCTACTGCCTTAATAACATTTTTAGTATCGGGATTATTATAGCCCACCTTATCCAACTTATTGTACATTTCCTTGGTGGAAGGCTTTTCCCCATGCTTTACAATTAAAAAGTAACCCTGATCAAATAACGGAAGCTCGGTTAATATTTCACCGATGCCCTCACAGCGTTGCGTACCTCCCTTTATAAAGAAGGGTACATCCGCTCCCAATTTTTCGGCTAAATTGCAAAGCATCTCATAATCAAGATTTGTTTCATACAAGGTATTAAGTCCCAAAAGCACAGCCGCCGCATCGGCACTTCCGCCGCCTAGTCCTGCCGCTTCGGGTATATTTTTATTGATAGTTATCTTTGCGCCACCGATAACTTTAGTGTGTTCGAAAAAAAGCAACGCCGCTTTATATGCGATATTTTTTTCCATCGGCACATCAATATCACATACTACGCTTATATTATTATCCCTTTCGATAGTTACACCATCAAAAATATCTACGCTTTGCATAACTGTATCTATTAAATGATATCCGTCTTCTCGTTTTCCGTTAATAGCAAGGCAAAGATTAATTTTTGCATTGGCACGAAGCTTGATTTTTTCCATTTTTCTCTCCTGCAAACAAAAAAAGTGGGCATAACCTATGCCCACTAATTTTACAATTATATTCAGCTTATGTCAAGTTTATCTGATACCGTAATTCTCGATAACATAATCCATATCCTTATCGCCTCTGCCCGAGAGGTTGATAAGAACAGAGCCCTTTTCCATCTGTTTTGCAAGCTTCATACCGTAAGCCACGGCATGAGAGCTTTCGATAGCAGGAATAATACCCTCAAGTCTTGCCAGTTTATAGAAGGCATCAATGGTTTCTTCATCATCAATAACGTCATACTTAACTCTGCCTAAATCGTGCAGGAATGCATGTTCAGGGCCTGAGGAAGGATAATCAAGTCCGCTTGCTACCGAGTAAACAGGTGCAGGTTCACCATTTTCATCCTTAAGCATTATACTGTTAAAGCCGTGCATAACGCCCTCTGTACCGTATTTAAGACTTGCAGCGTGGTCACCAAGTTTTGGACCTCTGCCTAAAGGCTCAACACCGTAAATATCAACGGGGTCGTTAAGGAAGCCTGCGAAAAGTCCTGCCGCATTTGAACCGCCGCCTACACAGGCAACAATAGCATCGGGCAAATGACCTGTCATACCGATAAACTGGTCTCTCGCCTCAATACCTACAACACTCTGGAAATCTCTTACCATCATTGGGAAAGGATGGGGTCCAAGTACCGAGCCGATACAGTAAATAGAATCCTTATATTCCTTACTATAAGCATCGAAAGCGGCGTCAACGGCTTCTTTGAGAGTCTGCAGACCGTGGGTTACCTCAATAACATTTGCGCCCAAAATCTTCATACGGGCAACGTTGGGAGCTTGTTTCTTTATATCAACAGTACCCATATAAATATCACATTCAAGACCAAAGTAAGCGGCGGCAGTCGCCAGAGCAACACCGTGCTGTCCCGCTCCCGTTTCGGCAATTACCTTTTTCTTGCCCATATATTTAGCAAGTAAGGCTTCACCCATACAGTGATTAAGCTTATGAGCACCCGAATGGTTTAAATCCTCACGCTTAGCATAAAGCTGAACCTTGCCACCCAGTGCATCAGAAAGTCTTTCAAGATGTGTAACGGGGGTAGGTCTGCCCTGAAATTCTTTTCTTATTCTGCGAAGCTCGGCTATAAACTTTCTCGACTGACATATTGAAAAATATGCCTCGGTAATTTCAGCCATAGCAGCTTTCAGCTTATCATCAATATAAACTCCGCCGTATTTACCGAAATATCCTTCCTTGTTTGGATAATCTCTGAAATAGGTATCAAAATTCACTCCGTTAAAATTCATATCTATTACTCCTTAAAATAAAAAAATCTCGTCCCTAAAATGGGACAAGATAAGAACTCCTGCGGTGCCACCCAAATTGCTTTTTTCAAAGCCACTCATTTCTTACACACATATGTAAGCCGCACTGATAACGGAAGCGGTCCCCGTCAACTACTACTAACCGCAAAACGGCGTTCGGTTGCCCTCATAAGTCCATTCGCCAGATAATCCGCTATTGCCCTCACACCATCGGCAACTCGCTTAAAGCCTCAAAAAATGGTTACTACTCTTAATCTCAGGTTTTTCGTATATACAAATATTATCACTGCTCAATTAAAATGTCAAGTTTAAATTCCCGTTAAGTCGAAATCGGGGATATATTTTTCGTCCCCACTTGAAAGCTCTTGAATAAAAATATTTTCGAAAGAACTATCCATAATATAATTCAAAACCTTTTCGTATTCCCTTTTTGTTATTTTTCTGTTTATTTCATTATATTCCCCTGCTTTACCAAAGGGTACATACTGACTCATAAGACTGAAAAAGCAATTTGAAGCATTGTTTTTTACCCAATCAAAAACTAAGGCGGCTTCCCTTGTTGCCTGAGGCAAAATAAGATGCCTTACTATAACACCTTTTTTCATAATTCCGTTTTCAACTATGCTTTCGGGTTGATGTTCTACACACTTTATTATAGTGTTCTTTGCAAATTCGGGATAATCGTATGCCCCCGAATATTTTTGCGACCTGTCGGGAGAAATATATTTAAAATCAAGCAAATAAATATCGGTGAATTCTTTTGCTATATTCAAGGTTTCTTCGCTTTCATACCCTGAAGAATTATAAACTATGGGAATATTTGGACGGTAAATATTAAGTGCCTCTTTAATTGCCAAAACATAGTGAGTGGGATTTACAAGATTTATATTATGCGCACCCTTTTCTTCAAGCTCTCGAAATATATCCGCAAGGCGCTCAGGGGTTATTAATTTGCCCTCGTTTTTATGGGAAATTTCAAAATTCTGACAGTAAACACAACCGAGAGAACAGCCGCTAAAAAATACCGTACCCGAACCTTTTTCTCCGCTTATAATAGGTTCTTCCCAGAAATGCAAAGCAGCCCTTGCTACTCTCGGTAACAAGGGACTTTTACAGTATCCGCCGATATTGTTTTGTTCGTTTCTTTCGGCATTACACCGTCTCGGGCACAGATTGCACTTCATCTTTTTTAGGTTTCATCTCACAAATTCTTCTTCTGGTTATAACGCTATCATAAGTTTGTTTAAAATAAAGTCTGCCTTTAAATTTTCTTCCGCAGCTACATGCAAATACGGCAGAAAACCAACGATTGTGGTATTTCCATTTAGTAAGTCTTTTTGCCTTTTTACCACAGACATCACAGCAGAATTCTAACTGCTTTTTATCTATATTCTCATCATCAATATCAGATATTGCATATGCCTTAAATTTAAGTCTTTTATAAAAGTCGGGGTTTGCAGTGTCTCTTATAAGGGAATAAAAACGCTCTTTATTATAGCACTTTTTAAGCAACGCCGCACAAACAAGACTATCGTCCTTAGCATTATGTAAGGCATATTCCTCAGTGGAAATGCCGATTTTTTCTGCCGCATCCCCTAAGGATATCTGATTATTAAGCTCAAATCCCATAAGGCGCATTTCACCCTGAATAAATCTTTGTAAATCGAGATATTTTTCAATGTGAAAACGAACTTTGTCTTTTAAAATAAACTCCTC
>JAFPAV010000077.1 GCA_017390725.1 Clostridia bacterium
AAAAAGATAAAAATTCCCTTGACATCCTGCAAAAATGGGGTATAATATTCTTGCTGTGAATATTGGGGAATTGTGTAACGGTAGCACGACAGACTCTGACTCTGTTTGTTGGGGTTCGAATCCCTATTCCCCAGCCAAAAACAATAGCTTACCCTTTGGGGTGGGCTATTGTTTTTTTACTTGAGCAAGGGATGAGAACCCGTAGGGTTCGTCGAAGCAGCCGAAAAGTTGCGATAAACTTTTCGGGCTGTGAAGTCTCGAGCACCGAAGTTTTTTCGTTACCGCTCGGAGCGGTCGAAAAAACAAGTGGCGCAGAGTATCCCGTTAAAACTTGGATAAAAGATATTCCACGTTGAATATTTTTCAATTTATCGTATAATAAATTTAGGTTGATTTCCCCAACTCAACCAACGGTATGTAGACTATCTCATTAAAAAGGCGTACACTGAATTTGAAAGGAGGCACTTATATGGATCAAGTGAAAATCGGAAAATTTATTGCCGAGCGCAGAAAGAAAATCGGTTTAACTCAGCTGCAGCTCGCAGAAAAATTAAACATAACCGACCGAGCAATATCAAAGTGGGAAAACGGCAAATCAATGCCCGATTCCTCAATTATGTTAGAACTATGCGATGTGCTGAAAATCAGTATAAACGATTTATTAAACGGGGAGATAGTTACAATGGATAATTATAAAGAAAAATCTGAACAAAACTTACTGGAAATGGTAAAACAAAAAGAGCATTCAGATAGACAAATGCTGACACTCGAAATCGTTATAGGAGTATTATCTGTTATAATCCTTTTATCCTTGACATTTATCGCAGCTTTCCTTCAGATGGAAAATTGGTTTAGAATTACAATTATAGTATTTGCATTTGTTGTATCAATAACAGGGCTTATGTTTGCACTGAAAATTGAGCAAACAGCGGGTTACTATGAGTGTGGCAAATGCCATCATAAATACGTACCCTCCTTCAGCAGTGTATTATGGGCACCTCATATAAATAGAACAAGATATATGAAATGTCCTGAATGCGGCAAGAAATCCTGGCAGAAAAAGGTTTTAAAGAAATAACTGCAAAGTGCACCCATAGGGTGCACTTTTTTCATATTAAAACCACATTTTTAAGGTTTACTTTCCTTTTTGTTGGTAGTATAATATATTTAAACCTAAATTTGGTGATAATAAGAATTGTCTTACCCTTAAAGAAAAAAGGAATGAACTATGCGAAAGACTAAAATTGTATGCACTATAGGCCCCACCTGCTCCGACGAAAAAACCATCGAGCAGATGTGCAAAGCGGGAATGAACGTTGCTCGTCTCAACTTCTCCCACAACACCTATGAGGACCACGAAAAAAGAATTGAAATGATAAAAAGAGTGCGTGAAAGACTCAATTTACCCATCGCTATTCTTCTTGATACAAAGGGACCTGAATACCGAATCAAGACCTTCAAAGAGGGTAAAATCTTTTTAAATGAGGGTGATGAATTCACCTTTACTGCCGATGAGATCGAGGGGGATGAAAAGAGGGTATCCGTAAACTATAAGGGGCTTTCCCACGACCTTGAAATCGGGGATAAAATTCTCCTTAATAACGGACTTCTTACCTTTGAGGTAAAGAAGCTTACCGATACCAATACGGTTTGCACCGTTATTATCGGAGGTGAGCTTTCTGACCGAAAGAGTATGAGCTTCCCCAACAAAACCCTTAAGCAGATTTATTTGAGCGAACAGGATAAAAGCGATATCCTTTTCGGAATAAAGCACGATGTCGATTTTATTGCCTGCTCCTTTGTTTCCTGCAAGCAGGATATCCTCGATGTACGAAATTTCCTTAAGGAAAACGGAAACGAGGAAATAGATTTAATTGCAAAAATCGAAAACCGCTCGGGTGTTGACAATATAGAGGAAATCTGCGAGGTTTCGGACGGAATAATGGTAGCCCGAGGAGATATGGGTGTTGAAATTCCCTTTGAAGAGCTTCCCGCTATTCAAAAGCATATTATAACCACCTGCCGAATGCTTGGTAAAAGAGCTATAACCGCCACCGAGATGCTGGAATCTATGATTCATAATCCAAGACCCACGAGAGCCGAGATATCCGATGTTGCCAATGCGGTTTATGACGGCACCAGTGCCATAATGCTCTCAGGGGAAACCGCCGCAGGAAAATATCCTGTTTTAGCGGTTGAAACAATGGCAAGAATAGCCGAAAAAGCAGAGGAAAGCATCCATTACGAAAAGCGGTTTGCCAAAACCGAATTTCATATAAAAAACACCCTTGACGCTATATCCCACGCAACCTGCGGAATGGCTATTGATATCGGAGCAAAGGCGATTACTGTTTGCTCCCTTTCGGGTATGACGGCGAGAATGGTTTCCCGCTTCCGTCCCCCTGTGGATATAATAGGACTTACCACCGATGAAAAGACCTGGCGAGAGCTATCCCTTTCCTGGGGAGTTCAGCCCGTTATCTGTGAAAACTTTAATTCCACCGATGTGCTTTTCTATACCGCCCTTAATATGACGGCAGATAAATTAAAGCTTAAAACGGGAGATAAAATAGTTATTACCGGCGGCGTTACCAACGGTAAATCGGGCAACACTAATCTTATAAAGGTTGAAAGAGTAAAATAAAAAAAGTAGGGCGATGCCCTACTTTTTTATTCCTTTATAATATCCTTGATAACCTCACTTGCAATTATCAGTCCCACAACCGAAGGAACAAAGGCGCAGCTTCCGGGGGTTTGCCTTTTTCCATTTTCCTGCTCGCAAACTGCGGGTTTTATCGGCTCTTCCTTTGAATAGACCACCTTGAGTTTTTTTATGCCTCTTTTCTTAAGCTCATATCTCATAACCTTAGCAAGAGGACATACCGAGGTTTTATAAATATCACTAACCTCAAAATCTGCAGGGTTGAGCTTGTTCCCCGCTCCCATTGAGCTGATGATTTTAACCCCCGCCTCATTCGCTTTTACTGCCAATTCTATCTTGCCCGTAACACTATCAATAGCGTCTACCACATAATCATATTTTGAAAAATCAAACTGATTTGAGGTATCGGGCGAGAAGAAAATTTTATGGCAATTAACCTTAGCATTCGGATTTATATCTGCAATATGCCTTGCCGCCGCTTCAACCTTATATTCCCCCACCGTCTTTTGTGTGGCAAAAATCTGACGGTTTATATTGCTAATCGAAAATTTATCGTTATCTATTAAATCAATTTCACCGATACCGCTTCGTACAAGGGCATCAACAGCGTGACCGCCAACGCCTCCTATACCGAAAATAGCAACACGGGATTTTGATAGCTTATCCATAGCCTGCTCACCTAAGAGCAACTGTGTTCTCGAAAACAAAAAAATCACCTCTTTTTAAATTATACTTATAATATTTTTAAAGTCAATTGTTCATAAATTTTAAACACAATAAAATTTTATGGGATAAATGCTATCAAAAGGTAATAAAATGCAAAGAGGATAAATTTTATACACAACAAATAAGGACTTGAAGAAATTTCTTCAAGTCCTTTGTTGTTTCATTAGCGGAACGACACATAGGTCGTTCCCTACAATTATATTATTTATTCAGTGCTTCATTAACTGCAACAGCACAAGCAACAGTCATACCAACCATGGGGTTGTTACCTGCACCGATAAGACCCATCATCTCAACATAAAGCGCAGTTTCTGCGCTTTTAAGAGGTCTGAAAACCGAACATTGAACACATCATTTGTGTTAATGTCTGCTCACATTATAGAATCGAAACAAACAAATGTCAAGTAAAACAATTCAATACTATTTAATATAAATTGATGGGGAGCGGCACAAATTAAAACCAATAGGCATAAATTAGTATAAATCAGTATAAATTATCAACTCTCATACTTTTGGTTGATGTCGGCAAGGAATGTCTTAAAATCTTCGACCACTTCGGGCGGATTTAATATTGTTGCTTTCTTGCGGAAGCCGCAAATCCAAGAGTAAAACATATTACTAACTTCAACATTTACATGAATTTTAAAATGTTTATCATCATCAGGGGTATAACTTGCTCCATTTGCTCCAAAGCGGTCGATAACGATGTCGAGAAGGTCATTTGTGAACCTTATTGTAACTTGTCTTTCTTCGCCACCAAACATAGAAAAAACGCGCTTTGTAAAATCTTGCATATTTATATCTTTGTAGAACTCCGCTCCCTCGCGGAGTTCTATTGATTTTATAACATTATCCATTCTGTCAATTCTGTATGTAGTTATTTGTTTTCCATTATAGGCTAACAAATAAAAATTGCCTTCGTTAATAAGAATCTTAAAAGGACTAACAGTATAAAAAGCGCCATTTCTTCGTGGGGTCTGCGCTTCGCGGTTTTGCAAGGTATATTTCATATACTTAAATTTAATCTTTTTATTTTCTTTGATAGCGGCATTTATTTCATTTATGTATGAAAGTATATTGTTATTATTGGTCTTTGAGCGGTCAACTAAATATGTTTCATTATTTAAGTCTTGATATTGCCATTCACTACAAAATTCTGCTATTGTTTCAAACAATCTTTTTTCTTGTTTTTGTGATATAAATCGAGCGGAATGTATGCACTCAACCAATAGTTGCAAATCAGTATATTTACAAGGTCTTTTGGTTACTTTATAACCGCGCTTGCCTGAACCATCATATTCAATTTTATATGGTAGCCGCTCCCCATCTTCAACTTCATCAAAATCATCAAGAATTTCCGC
>JAFPAV010000078.1 GCA_017390725.1 Clostridia bacterium
AAACCGTTGTTGATTTCAGGGTTTTGGATGTAATATATCCCGAACAATTTAAAGATTTACATACCGTTGAATTGGCAGAAAAAATACACAGTCAGATGGACAGTGTTATCAGAGAACTTAGAAATGAAAAGGTGTGAGTTTTAAACTCACACCTTTTTTTATTCTATTATAGGTGGGGTAAAGATACCAAGGGAGGGCGGATTAAAGCTCCAATAGGCAAATAGAAGGGCTAAAACCGCAATTATTGTAAGGGATATATTAACGGCATTTTTCTTAGTGAAGGTTTCCTCACGGATAATTTTATTCTTGGTTCTAATAAACACTATAATGCTGATAAAATAGATTAAAATATTAATAAAATCAACATTAAAGCCTAAAATCCCCGTATAGGTATAAAAAAGTGTTGTTATAATCAGCATAGCTGCAAGAATACCTAAGGTTACTGCGGGCCAGAAATTTTTAATGTTTTTACAACGCAGAAAAAATTCAAAGGCAGAATAAATAACAGCAGGAACAAAGAGCAGTTTCAAATGCTCCCAGGTGCTTTCGTTTACGGCGGAAAAGATTCCTACAATGGCGTTTTGCCCCGTCCAGTCATATAAAAAATGCAGAAGAATTCCTACTCCTCCGATAATTAAAAAGGCTAAAATATTCTTTTTCATAATCCACCCCGATAAAAGTTATAATGGTTATAGTAAGTCGAAATAGCATGAATTCATGCTATTTCGACACAATATCTTTGATATTGTGCCAAATTTTTCATAAAAATTTGGACTAACCCATTGCAATGAATGTAGAGCATAATTAAATTTTTTAAAATTTAATTATGCGAAAGCCGATAAAATCGGCTTGTCGAAACGAAAATAATCGTTTCGACATTCTATAATCATTATATGAAATATTATGTGTAAAAGGGCTTCATATATGATAATTTATTGCTTTTTTTGTAATATTATGGTATACTTGTTTTAAATTTTTATTGCACAGGAGGGAAAAGGATGTCTGCTTCACAAATAGTTATTCTTATTGCCATAGGTATATATCTTATGGGCATGGTAATAATAGGCATACTTTATTCTAAACAAAACAAAAATTCTGATGATTTTTATCTTGGGGGAAGAAAGTTAGGTCCGTTTGTTACGGCAATGAGCGCTGAGGCTTCGGATATGAGCGGTTGGCTTTTGATGGGTCTTCCTGCCGTTGCTTTGATGACTGGTCTGCCCGAAGCTGTCTGGACCGCAGTAGGTCTTGCTATCGGTACATATATAAACTGGCTTATAGTTGCTAAAAGGCTTAGAGTTTATACCCATAAATTGGATGCATTTACGCTTCCCGATTTCTTTAGTAAGCGTTTTGGCGATAACAAGCATTTGATATCAACTATTGCTGCGGTAGTTATTGTTATATTCTTTATTCCTTATACCGCATCGGGCTTTGCCGCTTGCGGTAAGCTCTTCGCATCCCTTTTCGGAATGGAATACGTTACTGCTATGATACTCAGTGCAATAGTTATTATTGTTTACTGCACCTTGGGTGGATTCCTCGCCGCTTCTACAACCGACTTTATTCAGAGTATAGTAATGTCTATTGCTTTGTTTATAGTTGTAGGTCTTGGTGAGGGTGTATTGAACGGATTCGGAAACGTATTTGAAGGTGTTACAAAGCTTCCCGGATACCTGGATTTATTCAAGGGCTTTAATGTGGCAACCGGTGAGACCATGAGCTACGGTGCTTTACCCGTTGCATCAACCCTTGCCTGGGGACTGGGTTATTTCGGTATGCCTCATATACTACTCCGCTTTATGGCGATAGAGGATGAAAATAAGCTTAAGCTTTCCAGAAGAGTGGCATCTGTTTGGGTTATAATCTCTATGGCAATTGCCGTAGTTATAGGCGTTGTTGGTTACGGTCTTATGATGAAGGGTATAGTTCCTACCTATGAAAGCGCATCTGCCGCCGAAACCATTATTGTTGATATTTCTAAATTCTTAAGTAAATACGGATATATCCCTGCATTTGTTGCAGGTATAATCCTTGCAGGTATATTGGCTTCTACAATGTCCACTGCTGATTCTCAGCTTTTAGCTGCCGCCTCCAGTATTTCACAGAACTTAGTTCAGGAAACCTTTGGTATAAAGCTCAGCGAAAAGAAATCGGTTTGGCTTGCCCGTATATCGGTTATTGTGATTTCAATAATTGCAATATTCTTGGCTCTTGACCCCAAGAGCTCGGTATTCCAGATAGTATCCTTCGCTTGGGCAGGCTTTGGTGCCGCTTTCGGTCCCGTAGTTCTCTTTGGACTTTTCTGGAGAAGAACAACAAAATGGGGCGCCTTTGCAGGTATGCTTTCGGGCGGTGCGATGGTATTTATATGGAAATTTGTTATCCGCACAACCTTTGCAGGAACCTGGCTTGATATATATGAGCTCTTACCTGCATTTATCCTTGCTTGCATCGTGATTGTTGTAGTAAGCCTTTTAACCAAGGCTCCCGAAAAGGAAATCACCGATGTTTATGATGAATTAAAAGCAGTTAAATTCAATTAATAAATAAAAAAGAGGTTGCATCGCAACCTCTTTTATTTTATTTTTTCATATGCATCGGGGAAAAGTTCGGCGGCAAACCAAACATTTTTAACCTCAAATTCCTTGCCGTTTAAATAGTTCAGTATGCCCGCATCGGTATTAAAGGTAAATTTCAGTTTATAGGAATAAAGGGCTTGCTTGTTAAAGCCTATTTTTTTATCCTCTTTCAGTTTTCCGTATTTTCCGTCACCCAAAAGGGGATGCCCTATGGATGAAAGGTGGGCACGTATTTGGTGAGTTCTGCCTGTAAGCAATTCTATTTCAAGAAGGGAAAGATTATTTTTTGAAGAAAGAACCCGGTATTTCGTTTTTATTGTGAGATTATCCTCTTTTTTCTTAGAGGATAGAAAAACCTTATTTTTTTCCTCGTTCTTTTTAAGATAACCTATAAGGGTATCCTCTTTTTTTGCGGGGACACCGTGAACAACTGTGAGATACCGCTTATCAATTTCTCTATCCTTGATTTTATCGCATAAAATTCTAAGAGCCTCGGCATTTTTAGCCGCAATAACTATACCGCCCGTATTTCGGTCTATTCTGTTGGCAAGGGCGGGCTTAAAGCTGTTTTCTTCGTCGGGCTTGTATTCGCCCTTGTTATATAGATAATGCTGAATTCTTCCTATAAGGGTATCGGTGTATTCATTTTTATCGGGATGGGATAAAAGCCCTTGCTTTTTATCTGCAAGGAGTATATTTTCATCCTCATAAACTATATCAAGCTTATCACTTGCCGAAAGAAAATCATATTTCGGTGCCTTCTTTATGAAAAATTCATCGTTTATGTAGGCGTCAACAATATCACCCTCAAGGAGTCTTGTGCTGATTTCTGCTCTTTTTGAATTAATCTTTATCTTTTTTGTGCGGATAAATTTATACATTAATGCCTTGGGCAGCATAGGACAGTTTTTTGTTATGAATTTATCCAGTCTTTGATTTGCATCGTTTTTGCCAATAGTAAAGCTTTTCATGTTATCTCCCAAACAGTATTTTATATTTAGGTGTCTGCGCCATTGAAACATAGTCACCGTCTGCTATTATAATATGGTCAAGCAAACGCACACTTATTTTATCAAGGGCGGTTTTAACGCTTTCTGTTATGGAAAGGTCTGCCGCACTGGGTAATGCAATACCGCCGGGATGATTATGGGATATTACGGCGCAGCAGGCATTGGTTTCAAGAACAGCCTGAATAACCTTTCTTGTAGATACACCAACCGAGCCGATATCTCCGTGTTCGAGCATTTTAAAGCCTAAGAATTTACCCTGACCATCCATAAGGGTTATGGCAAAAACCTCCTCGGTGAATCCAAGGTATTCCATAAGGAGAAAATCTCCAACCTCTTCAACGTTTGAAAACTTTTTGGTCTTTTCGTTTTTAGAGGACATATATTTTTTCATTATAGGGAGCATTGATTTAATAAGAACAGCCGAATTTTTGCCGATACCTTCAACCTTTAAAAGCTCCGCCTCAGATGCTTCGAAAACTCCTGCAAGGGAGCCGAATCGGTCTATTAACCTATGGGCAATATCGTTAGTGTTTATTCTTGGGATGGAATAGAAAAGTAAAAATTCTAAAATTTCATGATCAGGGGTGCGCTCGGTAATGCCGTTTTCAGCAAAGCGTTGACGCAAACGCTCCCTGTGTCCGCTATGAGGATTGTCCTTCAAATTTATCACCTCAACCGAGTATTAGTATATAATTTTGCCGATGAACTGTCAAGGAAATAAATATTTAATCTTTCTTAACAAATAATAGCCCTTATTATATTATAATGGTTATAATGAAAATGAAAGGAGTCGAGGTATGAATTTCAGATATAAACTTATGCAATTTATGAGCGGAAGATATGGCGCAGATACCCTCTTTTACGGTTTGTTCATAACCGCCGCCGCTCTTGCTTTTTTAAATATATTTTTAAGACTTTGGGTATTGCAGATAATTGTGTACGGAATAATGTTTTATGCCATTTTCCGTTATCTTTCCCGTAACATTTCTGCAAGGAGCAATGAAAACCGCAAATTTAACGATTTTTTAAATGTGCTTCGCCGAAAGAGTGAAATAGCAAGGCAGAGAAAGGCAGATACCTATCACGTTTACAGAAAGTGTAAAAAATGCAAGGCGGTGTTGCGGCTGCCTCGAAGAATAGGCAAGCATAAAACGGTTTGTCCTAAGTGTAACCACGAGTTTACGGTGAGAGTCAGAAGATGACTCGTTGACAAATACTAAAATATGGAGTAATATAATATTTAGTCTAAAATATAGGAGTTGATATGTAGTGGACGACAGTCCTGCGGGGAGTATAATACTTTTCGTTTTATGTATGATAGGCAGTGCTTATTTTTCGGGCACTGAAATTTCTCTTGCTTCGGTAAACCGTATTCATATGATGAGTAGGGCAGGAGCAGGGGTTAAAAGAGCACAAAGAGTGCTTTATATACTTGATAATTTCGATGAAGCGTTATCGGTTCTGCTCATCGGCAACAATATCGTTAATATAGGCTGTGCCACCCTTTCTGTTATAATTGCAACAAGACTTTGGGGAAGTGGCTCGGTCAGCGTCGCTACGGTAGTAACCACCGTTATAATTTTTATGTTCGGTGAAATGCTGCCTAAATGCTTTGCAAGGTCCTGCAACGAAAAGTTTGCCGAAGCTGTTTCCGGTTCGCTCATTTTTCTTATGAGGGTATTAAAGCCGTTATCCCTGTTTTTCACATCTATTTCAAACCTTGCCTCCAAGCCCTTTAAGAAAAGGGCGGTTGAAGAGGTCACTATGACAGAGGACGAGCTGTTTGATATAGTAGAAAACATTTCGGAGGAGGATGGGTTTGATGCTGATACCGGTAAGCTTGTAAAATCCGCTATGAATTTTTCGGGACTTACCGTTAAGGATGTTATGCTTCCCTTCGGTGAGGTTGTAACGGTTAAAACCAGTATGAAAACCCCCGAAATTTTAAAGGTTATAAAATCCTGTTCTCATTCCCGTATCCCTGTTATTGACCGCAAGGGCGAAATCAAGGGAATACTGCAGATAAGAAAATTTTTAAAGGCTTATGTTAAGGCAAAGCACAATATAATCTTAGCATCGGTTATAGACTATCCCTATTTCACAAAGCCCGATGTGCTTATAGATGACCTGCTTTCCCTTATGAGCAATCATCGAAGAAATCTTGCTGTTGTAAAGAGCGATGAGGGAGAAATTCTCGGAATAATCACTATTGAGGATATCCTTGAGGAGCTCGTTGGCGAGATTTATGATGAGGATGATATAGGCGGTGAAGAAAATGAATAGTATTCTTTACATCGCCATTTTCTGTCTTATTTTGGTTTCGGCATTCTTTTCTGCAGGAGAAATTGCCTTTACCAGTGTAAACGCAAGGCGCCTTCGCTCAAGGTTGGAGGAAAAAAAGACCTTTGCTCTTAAAACGGCAGTAAATATAATTGATAATTATGATAACCACCTTAGTGCAATACTCATAGGAAACAATCTTGCCAATACGGCGGCATCCTCGGTGGCAACCGTTATAGTAATAGGCTTACTGGGTGAAAAATATGCCTGGGTATCAACTGTTGTTATGACGATTTTAGTCCTTATTTTCGGCGAGATAATTCCTAAGGTTTTGGCAAAGCAGTTTGCTGAAACGGTTGCAACCTTTGCCGCTATTCCAATAAAGTGCATAGCGGTTGTAATCAAGCCCCTTACGGCGGTTATAATGTGGTTTGTGAACCTTGCCTCTAAAATATGGAGCGGTAATGAGAGTGACAGTGAATCCGTATCGGAGGATGACTTTGAAAATATTATCGATATAGTTGAGGATGAGGGTGTTCTGGATGAGGAGCAGTGTGACCTTTTGCAGAATGCACTGGATTTCGATGAGGTTCTGGCATATGAGATAATAACCCATAGAGTGGATATGGAGGCTATTGATATTCGGGACCCCTATGAAAAGAATCTTGAAAAAATAATGGAATCCCCATACTCAAGACTTCCCGTTTATGAGGACAGCACCGATAATATTATAGGTGTACTGCATCTGAATCACTTTTATAAATGCCTTGTGGATAAGAAAAAGGTGCATATAAGGGAGCTTATGCTGCCTGTAACCTTTGTTCATAAAACTATGTCCTTGCCCGATGTTCTGGAAAAAATGAAGGAGACTAAAAGTCACCTTGTTATCGTGCTTGATGAATATGGCGGAACTCTGGGACTCATCACAATGGAGGATGTTCTCGAGCAGTTGGTTGGCGAAATATTCGATGAAAGCGATGAAATCGAGCGTGAGTTCATCTGCATTGATGATAATCATTTCGAGGCAGACGGTGATATGCGTATCTACGATTTCTTTGATGAATTCGATATAGATATCGAAGAGGATGAGGATTTCGAGGATGATAGCGCAACGGTAGGCGGTTGGGTTATAACCATGCTCAACGGCGAGGTTAATGAGGGAGATAGCTTTACCTATGAAAACCTTATAATAACCGTTAAAGAGGTTGATGGCTACCGAGTTGAGAGAATTCTCATTGAGGAAACCGAGGACGAGGAAGACCAGGAAGAATAAAAAGAGGAGCATCAGCTCCTCTTTTGTTTTTACCAAAAAATATACTTTAAAAATATTGTGTAACTGTTGAAAAAATGCTACATATATTATATAATATTTATTAGTATTTCTATGTTAGGGGAATTGGAATGTTTAAGAAAATATTAGCTCTTTTAATGTGTTTGGTTTTTGTGTTTGCAGTAGGCTGCGGCAAGGAAGAAAAGAAGCCTGTCAGCAACAATGAATCAAGTCAGTCTGAGCCTGAGATAGTAGAACCTGTTTTTTATAAAAACCCTCTTACGGGTATTGAGGATATCGAGCAGCAGGAGGTGGCAAACCGCCGTCCCGTTGCTATAATGGTAAACAACCTTAATATTGCTCAAAAGGTGCAGTGCGGTCTTGATAAAGCCGATATAGTTTACGAAACCGAGGTTGAGGGCGGTATTACAAGACTTCTTGCCGTTTATCAGGATATAACAAAATCAGAGAAAATAGGCACGGTGCGTTCTGCCCGTTATGCCTATGTTGATTTGGCTATGGGTCATAATGCTATTTATGTTCATCACGGTCAGGATAACACCTACTGTGCGCCCCATTTAAGGGATACGGACCATTTTGTTTTAGGAACCAAAAACGGCGGTGCGAGATTGAAGAACGGTCTTGCTTTGGAGCATACCCTTTATGCATACGGTTCTTCCCTCTGGCAGAACCTTGTAAAAAGAGGTAAAACAACAGCAACTTCATCTGCTACCTGGCAGAGCTTTGCCGATGAGGAAACCAAGATAAGCTTCGAGAGTGTTGCTAATACAATTACTGTTCCTTTCTCAAATTCTTATAAAACAGTATTTAAATATGATGCTACAAGCGGTAAGTACACCCGTTATTTCAAGGATACGCTTCGCACCGATTATGCAAACGGGGCAACAGAAAACTTTAAAAATGTTTTTGTGCTTCTCACATCTATAACTAATTATCCCGATGGATATCACAGAAAGATAGACCTTTCTTCCGGTGACGGATATTACTGTGTTAACGGTACATATATTCCGATAAGATGGAGTAAGGGCTCTGCAAGTTCCTCTTTTGTTTTCACCAATGTTGACGGCTCACCCCTTACGGTAAACACAGGCAATTCCTGGGTTTGCATTGCAAGTAAAACAAAAGCTGTACCAAGCTTCCAGTAGGTATAAAAAATGAGGATGAGAAAAAAGAAATATCTGGAGGAAAGGCTTAGCGCCGTTTCAGATTATCTTTATATCAGTGACAGTGAGGATAGAAATTTCAACACCGCAATTCTCAATAAGCAGTATATAGATTTTACTCAGTGGTTTGGCAGCGATAAGCCTCTGTTTTTAGAAATAGGCTGTGGAAAGGGTAAGTTTGCGTTGGAATACGCAAAAAGCCACCCCGATATAAATCTTATTGCGGTTGAAAAGAACTCTAATGTTATAGTTGAAGCATGTGAGTCTGCCAAGCGAGAAAACCTTAAAAATTTGCGTTTTATAAAATGCGGAGCGGAGTATCTTGAAAGGCATATAAAGGAAAAGAGTATAAATGGAATTTTTCTTAATTTCTCCTGTCCCTTTCCTAAAAAGAGCTATGCTTCCCATAGACTTACCCACATTAACTTTTTAAACATCTATAAAAAGCTGATGAAAAAGGATGCCGAAATCCACCAGAAAACCGATAATATGCATTTCTTTGAGTTTTCCATAGAGCAGTTTACCCTTGGAGGATTTATCCTTAAAAATATATCCCTTGATTTGCATAACAGTGATTTTGAGGGTAACATCGAAACGGAATATGAGCATAGATTTGCATCCCTCGGTCAACCTATTTACAGATTAGAGGCTAAACTAAATAATGATTGATTTTAATATTGAAAAAATTATGCCCCTTTGCAGTGAATTCGGTGTTGATATTGATGATACCGCAAGGGAAAGACTAAATATTTACGGTAATCTCTTACTTAGCTGGAACGAAAAAATGAACCTAACCGCCATAACCGAGCCCGAAGAGGTTTTATTCAAGCATTTTTATGATTGTATACTCTTTTTTAAAAATGTTGACGTTCCAAAGGGTGCCAAGGTAATCGATGTGGGAACGGGAGCGGGCTTTCCCGGTATGGTGCTTAAGATAATAAGGCCCGATATAAAGCTTACTTTACTTGACGGACTTAATAAACGCCTTGTGTTTTTAGGAGAGGTTATATCCGAATTGGGATTTTCCGATATTCAAACGGTGCATCTTCGTGCCGAGGAGGGCGGAAAAAATTCCAAGCACCGTGAGAAATACGATATCGCCTGTGCCAGAGCCGTTGCCGCTTTGCCAACGTTACTTGAATACTGTCTGCCATTTGTTAAAAAAGGCGGAACCTTTGTTGCGATGAAGGGCCCTTCGGCTTCAGAGGAGGCAGAAAAAAGCAAAAATGCGCTAAGGCTTTTGGGTGGAGAAAAACCCAATATTATATGCGAAACCTTAACGGGAAATGAGCAAAGAAGCTTTATTTTAGTAAAAAAAATATCGCAAACTCCGCCAAAATATCCCAGAATATCAGCCAAAATATCAAAACAGCCGCTTTAATACGGCTGTTTTTGTTTTTTTATAGGGAATTTGCCCGATGTGTTTTTCTTTACAGATATAAAAATATCTGTAATAATTATATTGTCAAAAGCAACGAGTTCTACTCCAAGGAGGAGTCTTATGCATACATTAACCGAGAAAAAATTGCTTATGCTGAAACCAGGACAGATACGTCAAGCGAAAAACCAACCACGAAAAAGCTTTGATGAAGGTAAGCTTAAGGTTTTGGCAAACAGTATAGCCCTTATCGGTATTGTTCAGCCTATAACGGTTAGAAAATGCAAGGATGGTTATGAAATAATTTCGGGTGAACGCCGACTGCGTGCGGCGATTATGGCGGGACTCCGCAGAGTGCCCTGTGTTGTGCATAAGACGGACGAAAGAACGGCGGCATTTTATGCCATAGCCGAAAATCTTCAGCATTCTTCCCTTAATTTTTTTGAGGAAGCCCAAAGTATCAATAATCTGATTATTAGATATCGTCTAACGGTTTCAGAGGCGGCTATGAGATTAGGACTTACCCAAGGTGAGCTTATAAGTAAGCTAAAGCTTTTGAGAATAGACCAAGGGTTGCAAAAGAGGATAATCACAGCGCAGCTTACCGAAAGACATGCCCGTGCACTGTTGCGGCTTGACGAGGAGGATAGGGAGGATATATTATCCCTAATAATAGCCGATAATCTTAGTCCCGTTCAAACCGAAGAAGCGGTGACAAGGTTTTTAAATCCTGAGCCTACTGTAGAAAAGAAAGAAGATACCGATAAAGAGCAACGGGAGGAGCCTAAAAGGAAAACCTTTATCGGTGATACCAGGATTTTCTGCAACAGCCTTGAAAAGCTTATAGCAACCATTGAAAGCAGTGATGCCGATATAGAATTCAGAAAAAACGAAAGCAGTAAGTATATTGAATATAAATTTAAGATAAAAAAGGATGAAAATCCTAACGAAAGCTTTAAACAGTTAAAAATCTGCTAAGGTTGTATATCCCCTGTACAGCGTAGCGGTTTTTAGGCAGTAAACTGCCAATCATATTCATCCCCATAAACAGAAAACACCGCAATATTGCGGTGTTTTCTGTTATGTATTAAGAATTTTATTGAAGGATACAAATAATTATGTTATAATTTAGTTGATGAATATTCATCAACTAAATTTAGGGGGAATCTAAATGTTAGCAAGAGATTTCAGAAGAGAGGCTTGGAGTAAGCTTTCGGGAAGATGGGGCCAGATGATAGGTATCACTGTTGTTTACGGGCTTATACTCGGTTTGGCATCTGCTATTCCAACTGTTGGCAGTATAATCAATCTTTTAATTGCAGGTCCTATATCAATTGGATATATGGCAATAGCATTAAAAATTATCAGAGCCGAGGAAGCAAAGCTTGAAGGCCTTTTCGATTATTTCCATCATTACGGCAATACAACAATTCTCTATATTACCAATGGCATTTTTATTGCTTTGTGGTCTTTATTGTTCGTAATCCCCGGTATAGTAAAGACTTATGCTTATTCTATGAGCTATTACATAATGGCAGATAATCCTGATATGAAGGCTTCTGAAGCAAGAGAGGCTTCTATGAGAATGATGCAGGGCAACAAATGGCGTCTTTTCTGCCTGCATTTCAGCTTTATCGGTTGGATGTTCTTATCCATTTTCACATTTGGAATACTGCTTTTATGGGTAGTTCCCTATATGCAGGAAGCAGACGCTGCTTTCTATCAGAGCCTTGTGGGTGTAAATCAACCTGAGGTTATTGATGCCGAGCCTGTAGTTGAATAATAAATAAAAAAAGAGAGGTTAAAACCTCTCTTTTTAATTATATAATATTTCTTCCAAAATTTTAATTTTATCCCTTTTCGGCTCAGGTAAATGGGCAAAGGGTAAGGGGATTCCCATTTTGTCATATTTAACCTGGCAGATTTTTTTAAAGGGTAAAAGCTCGATTTTATCAACGCATTTGTGGCTTTCTGCAATATCCTTGAGCCTTAAAATATTATCCTCGTTATCATTAAGGGTGGGTATAATAACCTGTCTTAGCGTTACGGGGATTTTATTTTGGTCAAGGTAATCAAGAAAGTTCAAAACACCTTCAAGTGAACACCCTACATAATCTTTATAGGACTGCTCATCGGTATACTTTATATCAAGTAAAACCCTATCGGTAACCGATAAAAGCTTTTTTACCTTATCATTTAAAATGCTTCCTGAGGTATCAAGGCAGGTGTTAATGCCTTTCTCCTTACAAAAACTAAAAACCTCACGGACAAAGTCGGCCTGTAAAAGTGGTTCTCCGCCAGAAAAGGTGATACCGCCCTCCTTGCCGAAATACTCACGAAAACGCTCTGCTTTTTGAACGATTTCCAAGGGGGTATACTCGGTTCCGCCCTTTAAGTCCCAGGTATCAGGGTTGTGACAGCAGCCGCAACGAAGATTACAGCCCTGCAGAAATACGGCGAAGCGTATACCGGGACCGTCCAGAGCGCCAAGGCTCTGGATGGAATTGATATAACCTTTTATCTGATTACTCATATAGCCTCGTGGAAGGTGCGGCTTATAACCTCACGCTGCTGCTCACGGGAAAGCTTATTAAAGTTAACAGCATAGCCCGAAACACGGATTGTAAGGTTGGGATAAGCCTCGGGATTTTCATAGGCATCCATAAGGGTTTCTCGGTTGAGAACATTAACGTTGATATGATGAGCCTTCTTAGCAAAATAACCGTCCAGTATGCTAACGAGGTTAGAGATTCTGTCATCCTCTGTTCTGCCGAGAGCATCGGGGGTTATAGAGAAGGTATTGGAAATACCGTCACGGCAGTCATCATAGCTTATCTTGGTTATAGAGTTAAGAGAAGCAAGTGCACCGTTTTCCTCACGGTTGTGCATGGGGTTAGCGCCGGGTGCAAAGGGAGCGAAAGCCTCTCTGCCGTCGGGCGTAGCACCTGTGTTCTTACCGTACATAACATTAGAGGTTATGGTGAGAACCGAGAGGGTGTGTATAGCATTTCTGTAGGTAGGAGTTTTGCGAAGCTCGGTTATAACCTTGTGTGTCATATCCTTGGCAATAAGGTCAACACGGTCATCATCATTACCAAATTTCGGGAAATCTCCCACAGTTTCAAAGTCAACTATAAATCCGTTTTCATTCTTAATGGGACGGACATTTGCATACTTAATAGCACTCAGTGAATCGGCAACAACCGAAAGACCTGCAATACCGAATGCCATAAAGCGTTCAACATCGGTATCGTGTAATGCCATCTGGGTTTTCTCGTAAGCATACTTATCGTGCATATAATGGATAATATTCATTGTGTTTACATAAAGCTTACTCAACCATTTTATGTAAACTTCGTAACGTTCCATAACAGCGGGATAATCGAGCTTGTCCACATCCATTACGGGCATCTGAGGACCAATGTGTATTCCACTTGTGGTATCATAACCGCCGTTAATGGCGATGAGTAAAAGCTTTGCAAGGTTGCAGCGTGCCCCGAAGAACTGCATCTGCTTTCCAACCTTCATTGCCGAAACGCAGCAGGCGATGGCATAATCGTCACCGTAAATGGGACGCATAACATCATCATTTTCATACTGTATAGAATCGGTATCAGTCGAAACCTTGGCGCAGAATTTCTTAAAGTTTTCGGGGAGCTTTGTAGACCATAAAACGGTAAGATTCGGCTCAGGAGATGAGCCTAAGGTGTAAAGGGTGTTGAGCATACGGAAGCTGTTCTTGGTTACAAGAGTTCTGCCGTCCTCACCCATACCGCCAACCGCTTCGGTTATCCACATGGGGTCTCCTCCGAAAAGCTCATTGTATTCGGGGGTGCGAAGATGACGGGCAATACGGAGCTTCATAACAAAATCGTCCATAAGCTCCTGAGCGCCTTCTTCGGTAAGGATGCCGTTTTCGATATCTCTTTCGATATAGATATCAAAGAAGGTGCTTACTCTGCCTAGGGACATTGCGGCGCCGTTCTGCTCCTTTATAGAAGCGAGATAGCCGAAATAGGTCCACTGAATAGCCTCACGGGCATCCTTTGCAGGCTCACTTATATCAAAGCCGTACATCATAGCCATTTCCTTAAGATAGCCTAGGAAGGTTATCTGTTGGAAAAGCTCTTCGTCAAGACGGATGCTATCGGTATTAAAATCGTTGTTGGCAAGAGCCTTTTTATCTTTTTTCTTTTCTTCAATAAGACGGTCAATACCGTAAAGTGCTATGCGGCGGTAGTCACCGATAATTCTTCCTCTGCCGTAGGCATCGGGAAGACCGGTTATAACGTGGGAGCTTCTTGCCTTGCGCATTTCCTCGGTATAGGCACGGAAAACACCGTCATTATGGGTGGTGCGGAAACGGAATTCCTCCTCAATACTGGGGTCAAGAGAATAACCGTATGCCTCACAGGCCTGACGCACCATTCTCATACCGCCGAAGGGGTTAACTCCACGCTTTAACGGGCTATCGGTCTGCATACCAACTATAATTTCATTTTCCTTATCAATATATCCGGGGGCATAGCTCTTTAAAGAGGAAACCGTAACGGTATCCACATCGAGAACGCCGCCGTTCTTGCGCTCCATTGCGAAAAGCTCCTGAACTCTGTCCATAAGCTTTTTTGTACGGCTTGTTGCATCGGCGAGAAAATCGCTATCGCCTGTATATTCCTTATAATTGGTCTGGATAAAATCTCTTACATTAATCTCATCCTGCCAAGTACCTGTTTTAAATCCGTTCCAATTCTTGTGTTCCATTGGTTTACCTCCTTATAGATTTGCCTTTATATAAATGTAGTTTATACGGATAAAAAAAGGGCAAATCAGCTAAATAAACTGAATCGCCCAGACGGTCGGCTTAAAAATGTTACATTCCCTTGCGGTGCTCCGCAAAATCCGTCAGTCACGCAACATTTATCTGACAATTTATCTGTCAGTATTAACATTATACATAAGCCCTATTACTTTGTCAATGGAAAATAGCGAAAAAATCGAAAAAAATATCATTATATTGTGGTTTATGTCGATTTTAATACATATATATTGTTTTTTGAGGAGTTTTTGTGGGTTTTGACTAAATGCCCAAAAGACGCCTTGCATTGCCACTTAAAATAAGCTCTCTTTCCTCATCGGTTAACGGCAAGGAACGAATACATTCAAGCTCATAATCGGCCTTGCTCCAGGGAGAATCGGAGCCGAAAAGGATTTTATCTGCACCGTGGGATTTAACTATTCTCATAAACTGCTCTTTACTGTAATACTCAAATCCCATAGAGGTATCAATATATATATCGGTGCCGCAAATGTACTCCTCAACCTCGTCCCACTGCTTCTGACCGCCTAAATGAGCGGCAACTATGGTACCGCCGCCAAGCTTTTTATATACCTCGGCAAACATTTTGGGGTTGCTGTGGTAGGGTGGAGGAAAGGCAGGGTCAAACCCTGCGTGGAAAAGAAGAATCAACCCTTTGTGTATGGCATAATCATATATTTTAAGCATTTTATCGTCATCAAGGGTAAAATGCTGATATTCGGGGTGGAATTTAAGTCCCTTAAAGCCTAAACTGCAAATAAAATCAATATCCCTTTTATAATCATCGGTGTCAGGATGAACAGCGCCAAAGGATATTATTCTCTCGCTCTCTATATCCTTTGCCCAACGGTTAAGGGTTTCAAGCTGAGAGGGTTTGGTTATAACGGGCTGAACAACCGATATATCAACGCCGAATTTATCCATATTTGAAACAAGTCCCGAAAGGGTACCGTCACTGCAGGGCTCGTACTGTCTGCCGCAGGCTTTAACCAAAGAGGCTATTGCCCGTTGGGCTAAGGTATCGGGAAAAGCATGTGTGTGAAAATCAATTACCATTTTTAATTCCTCGCAAAAAAAGTGTATACCTTATGTAGTATACACCTTTTTAACTTAAAAACCATATATAATTTATTTCTTTTCGGGAATTTCTATAATTCCTTCCTGTTCTTCAAATTCTTTTATGCATTTGCGAATTAAGTAAAGAACTTGACCGTTTGCGCTTCTGCCTTCATATTTTGATATATAATGAAGCTTGTAATGGATATCGGGAGAAATTTCCAAACCTAAGTGTTTATTATCCTTATTTCTCATAATTTCACCTCAAAATCTTAATTTAAGTTTATTTTAAGTAGAAATTGTGGTATAATGTATAAAGTATACTTATTTTAAGTATACCAATTTTATAATTATGAGAGGTTATTTATGAAAGTAGCAGTTATAGATTTAGAGTTTTTTGAGGAATTAAAATTTATAAAAATAGCGAAACTATAAATTAATGTAATTGCAAGTAGTTATATATTGTTGTATAATCAAAGGAGAAAAAACTTTTAGTAGGTGATGGGATGCTTAGAAAAAATATTGAGAATTTTTTTGCAATTATTTACGAAGCAAACAGCAGCGCTAATTTGAACGATAGTGGAAGTTTTGATTTAGATATATATTTTTTAGAAATCATATTAGGTTTTATTTTGACGGTTTCTATTTATACTCTTCCGTTAGTTATTTATCGTTTTGGAATAAGAAAAAGGCCATTAACAGAGTATAGAGCAAAAAGAGTAACCATTGTTTATGCAATAATAGCTTTTTTTGTTATGACGATAATTAAAGGGGGAGCCACTATTCCGGTATTACTTCTTTGGAGTTTTCTTAATTATAGATTACTCATAAAAAAGACTAAAAATGATATTGATTTAAAGTATGATCCAAAATCTAAAAAATCATTAAAAAAATGGTGAGTGATGAGATAGAGAGTAGTATCCCCATAAAAAGTTATAATAACGAGTCACAAAGAATGGTGAGAAAAACAGAAAAGGTTGTTATTAAAAAAGACCTTTCCAATAGCATTTTTGAAAAAGGATTCAAAATTTCGTTACCAGAAGATCGGAATGAAGAAAAAAATATAATAGAAAAAAAGATACAAAATACAAGCGCAAAAATTATGTTTTGCCGTAAATGCGGAACAAAACTTTTATCAGATAGTGAATTCTGCCATAAGTGTGGTGCTAGAATATTAAGATAGTTTTAATGTTAAAAGAAAACAAAAAGGGGTATTGTAGTGTCGATTGTAAAAGAGCAAGAAGTAAAGTGTTTGCATTGTGGAGAGACAAATAAAATAAAAATTTGGAATAGTTTAAATACTAATGAAAATCCCGAGGCAAAAGAATGCTTACTTAAAGGAACACTTTTCAATTATAAGTGTAAAAACTGCGGAGAAGAAAGTACATATTGTTATAAGATGTTATATCATGATATGGATAAGCATATTATGATATATTATGCTCCAACCTTTCAGGATAGGGAAGAAGCAAAAAAACTTTTAAAAAAAATAGATGAAATAGGTATTACCACTTTCAGGATTGTATCAGATATTAATTCTTTAATAGAGAAGATTATTATTTTCGATAATGGTATGGATGATACCATAATAGAGGCTATTAAAGAAATGGATATACAGCAATTGCTTATACAATTTCCAGATTTTAATATAAAAGAGGTGTTATTTTATACTGAAGATGAAAGATTTTTTCTGTCGATAAAGGGTGAACAATGGTTAAGAACAGAAATAGAAATCGAATATTATAATAGGGTGAAAAAATTTTTAAAAAATACTTTGAAGAGTTCTGATTTTAACAATGTGGTTATAGATTCTGAATGGGCTGTAAAAGCGATATTAAAGGCTAATTCTGCAATAAAAGAGGAAAATACTTTGCATCTTGAAAAACGAGAAAACAAATATATAAATGATAAAGCAAACGACATTTACATATGTGAAAACTGCGGAGAAAAAAATCCTGAAGACAGCGAATACTGTCAATATTGTGGAAAAAAGTTTGAAGTATTAGAAATTAAAAAAAATTATAATGATATTGTGGACAAAGGCTTCGCATATTTAGAATTAAAACAATGGAAAAAAGCAAAAGAACTATTCGATTTGGGAATAATTAATGATGAAGATAAAGCAAAAGCGTATATTGGAAGGTTATTATCAAAGTTAAAACTTACGGAAATTGAGTATCTTTCTAAAACAAATAAGGAACTCACAAAATTTTATGACTTTAAAATGGCTTTAAAATATGCCGATAAAGATTACAAAGAGATTTTAAAAAAAATTATTTTGTGCACTGAACAAAATAAAAAATTAAAAGATATCAAACAAACAAAGATGATGAAAATACTTGCAGTGTGTATAGCTTGCATAGCGTGTTTGATGGTGTTAACTTGCGTTGTATTTATACCTTGTGGTAGATATATATATTATAAAAAAATGCTATCCATTGGGAATATTGGAATAGCATCCGATTCTTATACAAATAGTGAAAGTTTTGAGTTTGACAAATTGACAAAAGATTTGTTTTATAATCACGGAATTTTATTAATAAAAGAAAAAAAGTATAAAAAAGCAGAAATCTGCTTTGAAACATCAAAAAACCATAAGAAATCCGAAGATTATTATAATTACTGCAGGGGACAAAATTTATTAGCCGAAGGAAATCTTCAATCATATAACTACTTTGTGAAATGTAAGGGATTTTTAGATAGTGATAATAT
>JAFPAV010000079.1 GCA_017390725.1 Clostridia bacterium
AATATATTCTGCACCGGCTGTAATGTACCGATGAAGGTTATTGAAACCGAGGATGAAGGTGTAAGCGCAATAAGCTTAATAGCCACAACCGAAACGGTTGTTAATGCGCCTTTAGGCACCTCAGATAGCTGGACGGGGGCCTCCGATTACAAAACCGATAGCTTCTCAGGTCTTATTCAGTCGGTTAAGACTAAGGATGAAAAATCAAGCTACGTCTTTGCCTTCTCAAGTGCAGAATTCATTTCTTCTCAGTGGGCGCAGTACCCATCCTTCTCCAATATGAATATTGCGCTTGCTGTATCCGAGAGGGCGGGAGCGGTTGATGATTCTGCATCCTTTGTTACCAAAACAATAACTAATGAGAGTTTTGCAGGGGATGTAACCGAAGCTTCGGCAGGGGTTGTTAGAATGATATTTGTATTCTTTATCCCTGTTATAACCTTAGTGCTCGGAATTTATATCTATATTAAGAGAAGGAACGCTTAATGGCTAAAAATAATTTTGATGAAAATTTTTCTGTCTTTGATGCTCCCGCAGAGCATAAGGATAAAAAGCAAAAAAGCGGTAAAGGTAAAATAATTGCCCTTATTGCAGGCTTTTTGTGTGTTTGCCTCGTTGTGGGCGGAATTTTCCTTGTTGATAAATTTATGCCCGAAACAGAGCAGCCCAAAGATGAAGGCGCAATGGAGCCCTTTAAGGTAATGGAAACAAACCCTGATAGCTTTACTAAGGTTACGGTTACCTCGAAGGATGGTACGGTGGAGCTTTATTCCGAAACAAAGGAAACCGAGACCGAAGAAGGCGAAAAGCAGGAGAATAAGTACTGGTATATAAAGGGCTATGAAAAAATTGATGTCAGCTCGGCTATCACTTCATTGCTCGGCGGCACTTCGGATATTGAGGCTTACAGCGAGATAACTAAGAGAAGCGCTAAGGAGTGCGGATTTGAAAATCCCCGATATACCGTATCGGTAGAAACAAAGGATAATAAGGGCTTTACTCTGCTTGTGGGGGATGATTCCCCCGATGGCTTCGGTATGTACCTTAAGTTTGCCGATAGCGATAAAATTTATCTTGTAAGCGATGAATTGCTTGATAACTATATAGTTGATGCCGAGAATATTATGGCAAATATAAAATCCCAGACCGATGCTTGACAAATAATACAAAAAGGTATAAAATAGACAGAGGATACACCCCACGGGGTGTATCCTTTTTTTGTGAAAAAATATTTGGGAGGAAAATAGCATGTCCCTGTCAGTAAAATATAATGTTGCAATAATCGGAGGCGGAATAGGCGGTCTTATGGCGGCCTATCGTTTAAAGCAGAACAAACCCGATACAAAAATTATCATAACCGAGCGTGGAAATGCTTTGGAGAAGAGAAGCTGTCCTGCAGGCAAGAACAACGGCTGTATCCACTGCAAAACCTGTAGTATAACCAGCGGTTATGCAGGTGCAGGTGCTTTTTCGGACGGTAAATTCAACCTTGGCACTGCCTATGGCGGCACCTTGGGCGAGGAATTGGGTGACGATGTTGCCAACCAATATATCGATGAGGTTGATAAAATCCTCAATAAATATTGCACCTCGGGTATTCCCGTTGTTTATAAATCCAACGAGGATTTAAAGCTTAAGTGTATTCAGAATAATCTTCGTCTTCTTGATATGAACGTTAAGCACCTGGGTACCGACAATAACTATATAACAATGCTCAATCTTATAAACGACCTCGCTGAAAACGGGGTTGAGATGAAAACCTTTTATGACTGTGAAAAGGTTTTAAAAACCGATTCGGGCTATGAGCTTTTATATACTAATGGCGAGAAAATATGCGCCGATAAGATAATAATTGCAACGGGTAGAGGCGGAGCAAACTTTGTTAACGATTTCTGCCGTGACTTTGATGTTAAAACCCGTTCAAACCATATCGATATCGGTGTTCGTGTTGAGATGAAGGATGTTATCTGGAAAGAATTTTCCGATAAGATTTATGAGCCTAAAATTCTCTATAAGACCAAGACCTTTGAGGATAGATGCAGAATGTTCTGCTTTAATAAGGGTGGTCTTGTATCGGCAGAGAATAACCACGGCATAATAACCGCCAACGGCCATTCCTATGCCGAGGCAGAAAAGAAGACCGATAACTGCAACTTTGCAATTCTTTCAAGTATTCGCTTTACCGAGCCCTTTAATCAGCCCACCGAGTATGCCGAAAGCATATCAAGACTTGCCAATATGATAGGTAAGGATAATGTTATTGTTCAGCGTTTCGGCGATCTTATAAGAGGCAGAAGAACAAACGATCACAGACTTTCTCAGAACACCGTTATCCCAACCCTTAAGGCAACCGCAGGTGATATTTCCCTTGTTCTGCCCCACAGAATACTCACGAATATTATAGAAACAATCTATGCATTGGATAAGGTAGCTCCCGGCACCGCCAACGATGATACCTTGCTTTATGGATGTGAGAGTAAATATTATTCTATAAGGCCTGTATTTAAAAACAACGACTTTGAGCTTGTAGACGGTGTCTATATTATAGGTGACGGAAGTGGTATCTGCCGTGGACTTTCCCAGTCGGGCGCAATGGGAATATATGTTGCCGACTGTATGTCGAAGTAAGGGAGGCAATTAAATGGGTTATTTGCTGGCTTCCCTTACGGGATTTACCAATATTACAAAAGGGTATTGTGGAAAAAAGCTAAGCGTTTATGTAAACGGATATAAGGATGCTTCGTTCATATATTTTATAAGAATGATAATATGCGTTGTAATCGGCGCAATTTTGGCGGTGTTTCAGTCTGCACAGCTATTTTCTGATATTCAGCCACAGGTGTTGACAACATCGTTATTGTGCGGTGTTTCAACGGCGATTAGTCTTGTATGCTGGATAATTGCGGTTAAAAGCGGAGCGCTTGTGTTGCTTGATGTATTCAATATGATGGGTGTGGGGCTTACCATAGCCTGTTCGGTGATATTTTTGGGAGAAAAGCTTAAGTTAACTCAGGTGCTTGGTCTTGCAATACTGCTTGCGGCAACCTTTATTATATGCTCGTATAACAATTCGATTAAAAGCAAGCTCAGAATATCCGCTCTCTTAGTTCTTGCGGTATGCGGAATGTCGGACGGTATCACTCATTTTTCTCAAAAGCTCTTTGTATATCAGGTTAAAGACGGAAATGCGGCGGTATTTAATTTTTACACCTATCTGTTTTCTTGTATAGTGCTTTTTGCGGCATTTTTGATTTTTAGAAAAATAGAAAAACCGATGCGGGAGGAAAAGGCCAAAAAGGATTACGGAAAAATAATGATATATGTATCCGTAATGGCGGTTGCGCTCTTCGCAACCTCTTATCTTAAAACTCTGGCGGCGCAGTATTTAAGCTCGGTTGTGCTTTATCCTTTAAGTCAGGGCGTTACCATTATTCTTAGTATGTGTATGGCGGCAATTTGCTTTAAAGAAAAGATAACAACAAAAAGCATAATCGGTGTGATTCTTGCGATTATTGCTCTCTGTATAATAAATCTGCTATAAAAAAACGGCTATCTTTCGATAGCCGTTTAATTTTTTTACCAATTACCGGGGAAATAACCGTCGTCCTTCTGCGAAGAAGAGCTGTTTGAAGAAGAGCTGTTTGAAGAAGAGCTGTTTGAAGAAGAGCTGCTTGAAGCAGAGCTTCCCGAAGATGATGAGCTTCCGCCTGAAGATGAAGAAGAGCTTCCCGAAGAGGATGAAGAGCCCGATGCATCGTCATCACTGGTAGTGATTGTTATTGAGGCATTATTAAACCAATCTTCAATTTCCTCATCGGTCATTTCCTCGTCGGAGTCATTGTCATCCCAACTGTCCTTATCTGCTGAGCTTACGGAAGAGGAATTATCTGTCTTTGAGCCTGTATCCTTATCCTTTTTGCCGCAACCTGCAAAGGCAGTTACAATCAATAAAAGCGCCAATAAAAGCAATAGAATCTTTTTCATTATGTAAAATCTCCTTAAAAGTTATTTCCATAATTACATTATACCTAAATTTTGGGATAAGTCAATAAAATGCAAATATTTGGAAATGCTAACCTATGAAAGGATAGTGTAATATGAGCACAAGAAATGCTATAAGGTTGATAAGTCTGGCGGTTGCACTGCTTATTGTTATAATCGGTATGGCAATAAAAAACAGCAGAGAAAATAACTATTATGAGCTTCAGCTTGAAAATGAATATTCGAGGGCTGTGGAGGAATTAACTGCAGGGGTTAATAATATATCTTTACTTCTTAAAAAGAGTAAATATTCAGGTGAAGCAGATACAATAAATTCTCTTGCGGGAGAGATAATTGCGGAGGCGCAGATAAGCAAAAATGCCCTTTCAAGAATGCCCACCCAAAGCCAAAGTCTTACAGGCCTCAATAAATTTCTCTCCCAGGTCGGCAATTATACCCTATTTTTATCAAAATCACTTTCTGTCACGGGCACGCTTTCGAAGGAGCAGAGGGAGAATATGGAAAACTTAAGCGATACCGCCGAGAAAATATCGGATATTATTAACGATGCGGGGGCAAAATTCAATAATATTGAGTATTGGAGCAAAGAGATAAACAAGGCATTGCCCGAGGAGAATATAAGTTCATCCCTTTCAACCATCGAGGATGAGCTTTCGGATTATCCGACATTGATTTATGACGGACCGTATTCTGACCATATCCTTGAAAAGCAAGCTCTTATGACGGCGGAAGCCTTTGAGGTAACCGAGGATAAGGCAAAGCAGGTTGCTCTTAAAACAATAGGTAGTACCCCTGAGGATTTAAAGCTTCAGGGAACAGCAAAGGGACATATAGATACCTTTGTTTTCGGTAATGATTGGGTAAGCGTTAGCGTGAGTCGCTTTGGCGGATACCCCGTATATATGCGGAAAACAAGACAGGTTACAAGCAGTAATATAGATTATAATCAGGCGGTAAAAAAGGCGAAAAGATATCTTGATGAAATAGGTATTACCGATATGACCGAAACCTATTATTACACCGATGAGGGCATTTGTGTGATAAATTTTGCCTTTGTTGACGGACAGACTATCTGCTATACCGACCTTATAAAGGTGGGTGTTGCAATGGATACGGGGGAGATTATGCTATACGAGGCGAGTGGATATCTTACCAACCATAAAACGAGAGCCTTCCAAAGTCCTGCTCATACCGAGGAGGAGGCAAAACAACTTCTTAATACCGACCTTACGGTAAGGGAAACCGCTATAGCCTTAATACCAACCGACGGTGAAGAAAAGCGGTGTTATGAATTCCTTTGCAGTGGCAAAAAGGGTGAGGAAATATTGGTTTATATCAATGTTTCAACCCTAAAGGAAGAGGAGATTTTAATACTTTTAAAGGAAGATGGAGGAACTTTAGTAAAATAATGCTTGATTTTTTGAAACTTTTGTGTTAAAATACTTGAGCATTTGATTTCACCCGACCTTACGGGTGGGTTCACTGCCGAAAAATTCGACATTGAAGCGGATGGTCCTCTGCGCCTTAGAGCGTACGAACATCTGGAAATTTTAAGGAGGAAAAAAGATGGATGCTGTAAAGGAATTAACAGCCGGCATGCTCAAAACTGATGTTCCCGAGATTCTTATCGGTAGCACTGTTAAGGTTCATGTAAGAATCAAGGAAGGCGAAAAGGAAAGAATTCAGGTTTTCGAGGGAACCGTTATTGCTAAGAACAACAGCGGTATCGCCGAAACATTCACCGTTCGCCGTGTGTCCTACAATGTAGGAGTTGAGCGTGTATTCCCTGTACACTCACCCAGCGTTGCTAAGGTTGAGCTTGTAAGAAAGGGTCAGGTACGCAGATCTAAGCTTTATTATCTGCGTGACAGAGTTGGTAAGGCAGCTAAGGTTAAAGAACTTATCGGCTAAGACAACAAGTGTAGAGGGGACGGATTTTGTAAATCCTGTCCCTTTTTGCTTTTTTATCAAGAGAAAATGAGGTGTATAGAAATGGATGATTTTTATACCACTTATCAATCTAAGAATTATAAAGAAGAACCCGAGCCCACACCTGAGCCGGTGAAATGCGAAATTCCCACCCCCGTTTCTCATAAGGGTGAGGAAGGCTTTAAGGTGAATGTTAATGCGCCGTTGCCAAAGCAGGTGAAAAAGCGTAAAAACAACGCAAGGGAAGAGGTATTCGAGTGGCTTGACGTGGTTATAACCGCTATTATTTCGGTGGTTATAATATTCAGTCTGCTTTTCAGGGTTGCCACTATTGACGGACCTTCTATGGAAAACACCTTCTTTACGGGGGATAAGGTTATTATAAGCAATTTCCTTTATACTCCGAAGCAAGGGGACGTTGTGGTTGTATCCCGAAATGTGGATAATTCTTTAGAAACGGTAAGCGATGAGCCTATCATTAAGAGGGTTATTGCGTTGGAGGGTCAAAAGGTGGATATAGATTTCGCTTTGGGCGTGGTTTATGTTGATGATAAGCCTTTGGATGAGCCCTATACCAAAACCCCAACCAATGCCCAGTATGATTTGCAGTTCCCGATGACCGTTCCCGAAGGTTGCATCTTCGTTTTAGGCGATAACCGAAACGAATCGCTGGATAGCCGTGATTCCTCTATCGGAAACAACGGTATGATTGATACAAGGTATGTTATAGGTAGGGCAATTTTCCGCATTTTCCCCTTTGATGAAATAGGCAAGGTGAGATAATGGGAGAATCTAATCAAACTATTCAGTGGTTTCCCGGCCATATGGCCAAAACCAAAAGAAAGATAAAGGAAATACTGCCCCTTATCGATGCGGTGGCAGAGGTTGTTGATGCCAGAATACCCGTCAGCAGCCGCAATCCTGATTTAGCTGAGCTTATCGGCTCAAAGCCCCTTATAATCCTTCTTAATAAATGTGATATGGCGGATAGCTCGGTTACAGATGGTTGGATAGCCTATTACCGCAAAAAGGGTATAACCGCTATTCCGATTGACTGTAAAAGCGGCAAGGGATTATCTAAGTTTAAGGATACAGTGAAAACCGCCCTTGCAGACCGCCTTGAATATTATAAGGAAAAGGGTATGGCAGGTAAGCCCCTTAGAGTTATGGTGGTTGGAATACCCAATGTGGGTAAATCCTCCTTTATAAACCGAATTGCTAAGGGTAACAAGGCAAAGGTTGAAAACCGTCCCGGTGTTACAAGGGGAAATCAGTGGTTCACCATTGATAAACAGCTTGAATTACTTGATACCCCGGGGGTATTATGGCCTAAATTTGAGGATGAAAGGGTAGGGGAACGCCTTGCCTTTACGGGAGCGGTTAAGGATAGAATCCTTGATATAGAGCTTCTTGCTATGCGCTTATTGGAAATTTTATCCGAGGATTATGCCGATTTGCTAACTGCCCGTTATGGTCAGCTCGATTTTTCCCTTGATAGCTATGATTTACTCTGCGCTATCGGTAAAAAGAGAGGTATGGTAATAAGAGGCGGCGAAACCGACACCGAAAGGGCGGCAAATATGCTTCTTGAGGAATACCGAAACTGCAAAATCGGTAATATAACACTTGAAAGGGCTGATAATAATGCCTGATTATCAATATGAAAAAGCCGCCGCTTTGAGCGGCTTTAAATATATTTGCGGAGTTGACGAGGCGGGAAGAGGCCCATTGGCAGGTCCCGTTTGCGCCGCTGCAGTTATTCTGCCTGAGGGCTTGGAAATCGAGGGAGTTAACGATTCTAAGAAGCTAAGCGAAAGGAAAAGAGAACAGCTTTTTGATGTTATTAAGGAAAAGGCGGTTTCTTGGTGCATAGCCTATGGTTCCCTTGAGGAAATTGAAGAATTTAATATTCTTGAAGCCACATTTCTTGCTATGAACAGGGCCATAGAAGGCCTTGATATTAAGGCGGATTTTGCTTTGATAGACGGTAACCGTGTACCGAGAGGAATAAGCATCCCCTGTGAAACGGTGGTTAAGGGGGATAGCCACTCTATGTCCATAGCGGCGGCTTCTATTCTCGCTAAGGTCGCCCGAGACAGACTTATGATGGAATACGATGAAAAATATCCTCAGTATAACTTTAAAAAGCATAAGGGATACGGCACTAAAGAGCACACCAATCTTATAATAGAGCACGGACCCTCTAAGATACATAGACTTTCCTTTCTTAAAAACATAGTGAAATAGTATGGAAAAATCGGTTTTAGGAAAAATCGGCGAGGATTTGGTTGCCGATTATGTGAGAGAAAAGGGAATGCTTGTATTCCGCCGTAATTACCGCACAAAATTTGGTGAAATAGATGTAATAGCCGAGGACGATACGCATATTATTTTTATAGAGGTTAAAACCCGAGATGAAAATTATATGGTGAGCGGCGCCGAGGCGGTTGATAAGGCAAAGCAACGCCGTATTCGTATGTCGGCGGCTCTTTTTATGCAGAAATTACCCGTTAAAATGGAGCCGAGATTTGATGTTGCCGAAGTAACTGTTAAAACTTACGACTGCGGCAAAAAGGGATATAGCCTCAATTATATTGAGGATGCTTTTTAATGAATTATTTTGATTTACACTGTGATACTACCTATGAATGCTATAAAACGGATGTTGCTATGAGAAGAAACGGACTTGCCGTTTCCTTTGATTATGCCCATTTGTTTGATAAATGGCAACAGGTCTTTGCTGTATGGATAAGTGATGATACGAAAAATCCTTACGGTCTTTATAAAAAAATTATTAAGGATTTTAAGTGTAAAGCAAGAAGAAAGCCCGAAAATTTAAATCCCATTTTAGCAGTTGAGGGCGGCTCTGTTATAGAAAGAAATATAAACCGTCTTGATAAGCTACGGGAGGATGGGGTTAAAATATTAACCCTTACATGGAACGGCGAAAACGCTATAGCGGGGGGAAGTAAATCGGGAGCGGGGCTCAGTCGCTTCGGCAGAAAAGTTATAAAGCGAATGAACGAGATAGGCCTTGTGTGCGATTTCTCCCATCTTAACGATAAAAGCTTTTTTTCAGCCATAGATATAGCCGAAAGGGTTATCGCAACCCATTCTAACTGCCGAGCGATTTATGACCATAAGCGGAATTTAACCGATGAGCAGTTAAAACTTATAGCCGATAAGGGCGGAATAATAGGTCTTTGCTTTTTTCCCGGATTTTTAGGGGGAGATACCTTTCAAAAGATATATGAAAACATATATCATATGCTGGAATTAGGCCTTGAAAACCATATCGCCATAGGCTCGGATTTTGATGGTGCCGATATGGATTCGAGACTTGAAAACATAGGTGATATACCCTCGCTATATTTCAGACTTAGCGAAAAATGTATAAATGATAGAGTTTTAAATAAAATTTTTTATGAAAATGCCGCAAATTATATGTTAAACCTTTGACAAATAGAGCGTATTATAATAAAATTGAAAATATAAAAGAAGTAAAACAAGGTGATTACCAATGAATTATGTTAGCACAAGAGATAAATCGGTTAAGGTAACAGCTGCCCAGGCTATATCCCAGGGTATTTCTACCGAGGGCGGTCTTTTCGTTCCCGATACCTTTAAAGTGTTCACCGCCGAGGATTTTAAAAAGATGTCGGCAATGAGCTATATCGAGAGGGCAAAGTATGTTCTTTCAAACTTTTTAAACGATTTTACCGCCGAGGAAATAGATTATTGCGTTAAGGGAGCGTATACCGGAAGCTTCGATGAAGAACAGCCCGCACCCCTTGCCGATATCGGCGATGGTATAAATATGTTAGAGCTGTGGCACGGTCCCACCTGTGCTTTTAAGGATTTAGCCCTTCAGCTTCTTCCTTACCTTTTAACCACATCGGCTAAAAAGGTTTCAAAGGGCAAGAAGATAGTTATTCTCGTTGCAACATCGGGTGATACGGGTAAAGCCGCTCTTGAAGGCTTTTGCGATGTTCCCGATACCGAGATAATCGTTTTCTATCCAAGTGAGGGCGTAAGCCCTATGCAGAAGCTTCAGATGGCTTCCCAAAAGGGAGAAAACGTTTATGTTTGCGCAATTAAGGGTAACTTTGACGATGCTCAGACAGGCGTTAAAAAGATTTTTACGGATAATGCCGTTAAGGAGAAATTGGCGCAGAATAATATGCAGTTCTCCTCGGCAAACTCTATTAACTGGGGCAGACTTGCTCCCCAGATAGTTTACTATATTTCGGCTTACTGTGACCTTGTAAATCAGGGCAAGGATGTAAGTCGTGGCTTTAATGTTGTTGTTCCAACGGGTAATTTCGGCAATATCCTTGCGGCTTATTATGCTAAGAAAATGGGTGTGCCGATAGGTAAGCTTATCTGCGCTTCTAACGCTAACAACGTTTTAACAGATTTTATAAACAAGGGTGTGTATAACCGCAACCGTGATTTTTATACCACCGTTTCTCCCTCGATGGATATTCTTATTTCCAGTAATCTTGAGAGAATGTTGTTTGAGCTGTCGGGCAATGATGATAAGGCGGTAGCTAAAATGCAAAGCGACCTTGCAAAGAGTGGAATGTTCACTGTAAGCGAGGATATAAAGGCTAAAATTGATGAGCTTTTCTGGGGCGGCTGCTGTGACGATACTGCAACCCTAGAAACTATCGGTAAGGTATTCAGAGAAAAGAACTATCTTTGCGATACTCATACTGCCGTTGCCCTCAATGTTTATGAGCAGTATAAAAAGGAAACGGGAGATAATAGAACCACTGTTATCGCTTCAACCGCTTCTCCATATAAATTTGCAAAGAGCGTTTTGGATGCCGTAAGCGATAAAAAGGCTGATACCGAGTTTGATAATGTTCGTTTACTCTCGGATGTTACAAAAACGCAGGCTCCCGCTCCTATTAAGGCTTTAGAAAATGCAGTAGTTCGTTTTGAAGGCGAGATAGAAAAGGAAACTATGCTGGATAGCGTTTTCGGCGCTCTTAAAATAAAATAAAAAAATATCCGGATTTTAATATCCGGATATTTTTGCGATACTTATTATTTATTTTTATAGGTATCGCAGTAGGTTTCACTCTCGGTTTGAGCAGTGCGGTTACCTACCTGAATTTTTCCTGCCATGCACATGTCGTTTTCTGCGTGGTAAACACAGCTTTTAACACTGCAGGCAACACAGCTTGCGGTATCACATTTACAGTCAGCCATTTAAAATTCTCCGTTCTGTGAAAAGTTTTGCTGAAGCATCAGCATAATTATTGTTTGCAGATGATTTAAAAATATGTAAGGAGGGGAGAAAATGAATCTTTTTACAATTTCCGATTTGCATTTATCCTTTGGTACGGATAAGCCGATGAATATATTCAGAGGTTGGGATAATCATACCGAAAGAATAAAGGCCAACTGGTGCAGAATGATAAAGGATGATGATATCGTTGTTCTCCCCGGTGATCTTTCTTGGGGACTGAAAATAGAAGAAACCCTTGAGGATTTTAAATTTCTGGATTCTCTGCCGGGCAAAAAAATCATACTTAAAGGAAACCACGATTTATGGTGGGGAACGGTTACAAAGCTTAAAGAATTTTTTGAAAAAAACGATATTAAAACTATTGATATTCTCTTTAACAATGCCTTTAGCTGCGGCAAATATGCCATAGCGGGAACAAGAGGCTGGTTTTTAGAAGAGGGAAACGATAAAAAGGTTATCGACCGTGAGGCAGGCAGATTAGAGGCTTCGATATCTGAAGCTGAAAAAACAGGCCTTGAAATACTGGTGTTTCTCCATTATCCACCTGTTTACGGGGATAGTGTTTGCACCGAGATAACCGATGTTTTAAAAAAGCATAATATAAAAAGGGTTTTTCACGGCCATATTCACGGCGCAGGGCTTAACAAGGCTGTAAAGGAATATGAGGGAATAGAATATAAGCTTGTTTCCTGTGATTGTATTGATTTTACGCCCTTTTATATAATATAACTAATTATATTTTTAACTTTAGTGTAAAAAATATTTAAAAAATATATGGAAAAATTTTGATATGTATGTTATAATTGTTTGAACTATGGAAATTTTTCCTCGGAGGTATAAAAATGAGTTTAAAAGAAACCAAAAAAATTGCTACTAACAGATATGAGCTGGAAATCACTGTTGACGGTGAAAAATTCCGTGAGGCCATCAAAGAGGCTTACAAGAGAAACGGAAAGAAGATAAACGTTCCCGGCTTCAGAAAGGGCAAAGCTCCCCTTTCAATAGTTGAAAAAATGTACGGTGAATCGGTATTCTTTGAGGATGCCTTGAACCTTCTTTATAACGATTTAATCGAGGATGCTATAAACGAGTCAGGACTTAAGGTTATTGACGATAAGATGGATTTTGACCTCGTTTCCATTTCTAAGGAGGAGGGTGTAGACTTTAAGGTTGCCCTTACCACCTATCCTGAAATCGAAATCGGCGAGTATAAGGGCCTTAAGGCTGAAAAGCCCGTAGTTAAGGTTGAGGCTGCTGAGGTTAATTCTCAGATTAAGGCAATGGCTGAAAGAAATTCCCGTATGGTTTCTGTAGAAGACCGTGCCGCTAAGAAGGACGATACTGCTGTTATCGACTTTGAAGGCTTTGTTGACGGTGTTGCTTTCGAAGGCGGAAAGGCTGAAGGCCATAACCTTATCTTAGGTTCAGGTCAGTTCATCCCCGGATTTGAAGATCAGATTATGGGCAAGAAAATCGGTGAAGAGTTTGATGTTAATGTAACCTTCCCCGAGGAGTACGGCGCAAAAGAGCTTGCAGGAAAGCCCGCAGTATTCAAGGTTAAGCTTCACGAGTTAAAGGTTAAGGAACTTCCCGAGATCGATGATGAGTTCGCTAAGGATGTAAGCGAGTTTGATACCTTAAAGGAGCTTAAGGCTGATATAAAGAAGAAGACCTTAGAGCGCAAGAAGGCTGCTGTTGAAGAGGGCGTTGAAAACGAGCTCGTACAGCAGATAGTTGATAGCATTAAGGGCGAAATTCCCGAGGCTATGTTCGAAAACCGCTTGAATCAGAGTGTTGAGGAGTTTGGCTACAGACTTCAGTCTCAGGGATTAAATCTTGAAACCTATCTCCAGTACACAGGCTCTAATCTTGAGGATTTCAAGAAGACCTTCCGTCCTCAGGCTGAAAGTCAGGTTAAGTTCAGACTTGCCCTTGAAAAGATTGTTGAGCTTGAAAACATTGTTGCCGATGAAAAGGATATCGAGGCTCAGTTCGAGAAGCTCGCTTCCGATTACGGCGTTGAGATTGATAGAGTTAAGGCTGCTATCCCCGCAAGTGAGGTTGCTAAGGATTTAGCAGTTGGCAAGGCTATTGATTTCATCAAGGCAAATGCTGTTATTACCGAGGTAGAAGAGGCAAAGGAAGAAAAGAAGGCTCCTGCTAAGAAGACCACTACCGCAAAGAAAACCACAACCAAAAAGGCAGCAGAGAAAAAGGAAGAAAAGTAATCCTTGATTAGAAAATTTTAAATTTGTTCATAATATCCGGTAGAATAGCGTGAGTTTTCACGCTATTCTTATATAAGAAAGAAAAAACTTTTTATTTCAAAAGGAGTGTTTTTTATGGATATGGCATTAGTTCCTTATGTTGTTGAACAAACCGGCAGAGGTGAGCGTTCTTACGATATCTTTTCCCGTTTGCTTAATGACCGTATTATAATGCTTAATGACCAGGTGGATAATTCAACCGCCGCAGTTATTATTGCTCAGCTTTTATACCTTGAGGGTCAGGATCCTGATAAGGATATAAGCTTTTATATCAACAGCCCCGGCGGCTCCGTTTCGGCGGGTATGGCAATTTATGATACCATGCAGTACATTAAGTGTGATGTCAGCACCATTTGTATGGGTATGGCGGCAAGTATGGGCGCATTCCTTCTTGCGGCAGGTGCAAAGGGCAAGAGATATGCTCTGCCCAACAGTGAGATAATGATTCATCAGCCTTTAGGCTCTGCCGAGGGTCAGGCAACCGATATTCTTATTCACGCCCACCACATTGAAAAGACCAAGGCAAATCTTAATAAAATTCTTTCGGAAAACACAGGCAAGCCCTTAGAGGTTATCGAGCGTGATACCGAGAGAGATAACTTTATGTCGGCTGCAGAGGCGGCTGAATATGGCCTTATTGATAAGGTTATAACAAAAAGATAAGAGGAAAAAGTATGCCTAACGGTAACGAAAAAGAGATAAAATGCTCCTTTTGCGGCAAAACTCAGGATGAGGTAGAGCGTCTAGTAAGTGGCCCCGGAGTTTATATCTGCGATAGCTGTATAGAGTTCTGCAACAGTCTGATTTATGAGCTTCAAGAGGATGTTAAGCCGAAAAAGAGAACCTCTAAAAAAGAGGAATTCAAGCTTCCTACTCCTCAGCAGATAAAGGACCAGTTGGATTTATATGTAATAGGTCAGGACGAGGCTAAGAAAACCCTTGCGGTTGCAGTTTATAATCACTATAAGCGTATATTCAAGGGTGAGCAGTCGGATGTGGAGCTTAATAAGAGCAATGTGCTTATGCTGGGACCCACAGGTGTGGGTAAAACCCTATTGGCTCAAACCCTCGCTAAAATTATAGATGTTCCCATAGCCATTGCCGATGCAACAACCCTTACTGAGGCAGGCTATGTTGGTGAGGATGTTGAAAATATTCTGCTAAGACTCATTCAGGCCGCTGATTACGATATTGAAAAGGCGGAGCGTGGAATTATCTATGTTGATGAGATAGATAAAATTGCGAGAAAATCTGAAAACCCGTCTATAACCCGTGATGTAAGCGGTGAGGGTGTTCAACAGGCTCTGCTTAAAATTCTTGAGGGAACAGTTTCAAATGTTCCGCCTCAGGGAGGCAGAAAGCATCCCCAACAGGAGTTTATCCAGATTGATACTACCAATATTCTCTTTATCTGTGCAGGTGCGTTTGACGGTATTGATAAGGTTATTGAAAAGCGTATCGGCGGAAGTAGCTTGGGCTTCGGCGCAGAGGTTAAATCCTCAAAGGATATTGAGAATGAAGCCATAGCCGCAAAAGCTACCCATAAGGATTTGGTTAAGTTTGGTCTTATCCCCGAGCTTGTGGGCAGAGTTCCCGTAATAACCGCCTTAAAGGGTATGGATAAGGAAACTCTCGTAAGGGTTATGACCGAGCCTAAAAATGCGGTTATCAAGCAGTATGAAGCACTGTTTAAAATGGACGGTGTGGAACTTGAATTCAAAAAGGAAGCTCTTGAAAAGATAGCCGAGCTTACGGTTGAAAGAAAAACGGGAGCCAGAGGACTTCGTTCCATAATCGAAGATACTCTTCAGAATATAATGTTTGAAATCCCCTCAAAAACCGATATAAAAAAGGTTATCATAACAAAGGAAACCGTTGAAAACGGAAAACCTAAGTACGAGAAAAAATAAAACGGAAAGAGTTCGGCTTCTGCCGAACTCTTTTTAAAATTATTGTTTGTAATACAATACATTTTATGGTAAAATGGTAAAAAACAAAAAACTAGGAGAAAATAAATGTCCTTTCCTTTAGAAAGAATAAGAAATTTTTGTATTGTTGCCCATATTGACCATGGCAAGTCAACCCTTGCCGACCGTCTGCTTGAGCTTACCCAGTCGGTAGCCCAGAGAGATATGGAGGAGCAGATACTCGATAGTATGGATTTAGAGCGTGAGCGTGGTATAACCATAAAGGCTCATGCCGTTACATTATATTATAAGGCTAAAGATGGATTGGAGTATGAATTAAATCTTATTGATACTCCCGGACACGTGGACTTTAACTATGAGGTTTCCCGTTCCCTTGCCGCTTGTGAGGGTGCGGTGCTTGTGGTGGATGCCTCCCAGGGTATTGAGGCGCAAACCCTTGCTAATACCTACCTTGCGGTTGACCACGGTCTTGAAATACTGCCCGTTATAAACAAAATCGACCTTCCCTCGGCTGACCCCGACAGAATAAAGGCTGAGATAGAGGATGTTATCGGCATCCCTGCCGATACGGCTCCGCTGATTTCCGCAAAAACGGGAATTAATGTGGAGCAGGTGCTTGAAAAGATAGTGGCAGAGGTACCTGCCCCAAAGGGTGATTCAAACGCTCCTTTTTCGGCGCTGATATTCGATTCATATTATGACCCTTATAAAGGTGTTGTGGTATATTTCCGTGTTATGAGCGGAAAGCTTAAGAGCGGCGAAAGAATAAGGATGATGGCAACGGGCGCCGAGTTTGATGTTGTTGAAATTGGCAGAAAGAGAGCCACAAGCCTTGAAGAATGTGATTGTCTTGAAGCGGGCGAGGTTGGATATCTTTCTGCATCTATAAAAACCGTAAGTGAGGCTACTGTTGGTGATACAATTACATTGGTAGATAATCCTGTCGCCGAGCCTTTGGCAGGCTACCGCAAGGTAAACCCTGTTGTTTTCTGCGGTATTTACCCTGCTGACGGCGCAAAATACCCCGAGCTTCGTGAGGCCCTCGAAAAGCTTCAGCTTAACGATGCTTCGCTTCTTTTCGAGCCCGAAACCTCAACGGCACTGGGCTTTGGCTTCCGTTGCGGATTTTTGGGTCTTCTCCATATGGAGATTATTCAGGAAAGGCTTGAGAGAGAATATAACCTTGACCTTGTAACGACCGCACCCAGCGTTGAATATAAATTTGAACTGACCACGGGGGAGGTTATAACGGTGGATAACCCCACCAATTATCCCGACCCCGCAACAATTGCTTCGGCTATGGAGCCGGTTGCCGATGTTCATATCTATAGTCCAAGTGAGTATGTGGGAACAATAATGCAGCTTTGTGAGGAGCGCAGAGGTACCTATATAAATATGAACTATATGGGCGACCGTGTGGATATACATTATATAATGCCTATGGGTGAAATAGTTTACGATTTCTTCGATGCTTTAAAATCTAGAACAAAAGGATATGCCAGTTACGACTATGAAACCAAGGGCTATGAGAAATCTAAGCTTGTAAAATTGGATGTTATGCTTGCCGGTGATGTTGTGGATGCCCTTTCCTTTATAGTTTTCACAGATAATGCCTATACGAGAGCGAGAAGAATTGCCGAAAAGCTTAAGGATTATATCCCCCGTCAGTTATTCGAGGTTCCTATTCAGGTGGCTGTGGGCGGTAAGATAATTGCGAGAGAAACCGTTAAGGCTCTTCGCAAGGATGTACTTGCTAAGTGCTACGGCGGTGATATCACCCGAAAGAAGAAGCTTCTTGAAAAACAGAAGGAAGGTAAGAAAAGAATGCGTCGCTTAGGCTCTGTTGAGGTTCCTCAGGAGGCATTTATGGCGGTACTCAAGTTAGATGAGTAAATTTATGTAAACTAAATAATGATGCAAAATTTGCGGCGACCACAATATATAGTTGGTCGCCGCAAATCCTTTTAAATAAAGGAAAAATAATAAAAATTTTTTGAAAAAAAGGCTTGATTTTTGCATTTGTTTATGTTAATATTCTAAGGTACGCTGTAATATTATGGCGTGAAAACATGCGATGATGCAGGAGGTGGCCCACCTTGAGTGGGGAAATTTCTGCGGAGTATGTCTGATTTTAAATCGGGCGAAAGAACATGGAGGCACACATTGAACTTGCGACCTTGTGTGCAACGGCGGCTCGGCCGCTGTCCGGAATTGTCTGTGACCCCAGCAATTGCCGGTTTTATATTGCGCCGAAAAGAAAAACACGGCGCGGTGTAAGTTTTGCCCGCCAACTATTAAAGGAGGCGAATTTCACATGGCAGTGAAAGAAAAAATCCGAATTCGTATTAAAGGTTACGACCACGCGCTTGTAGACCAGTCTGCAGAAAAAATTGTAGAAACCGCTAAACGTACAGGTGCAAGGGTATCAGGTCCCGTGCCGCTACCCACCGAAAAGGAAGTTGTAACCATCTTACGTGCTGTTCATAAGTATAAGGATAGCCGTGAGCAGTTCGAAATGAGGACACACAAAAGGCTCATCGATATAATCAGACCTTCCAACAAAACTGTTGAAGCGCTGACCAATCTTGAGCTTCCCGCCGGTGTAGAAATAGAGATTAAGCTTTAATTATATATTAAAGATTATTCATATATCTACACGCAGTGGTCAAGTTGGTGAACACCAACCAATAACCAAAGGAGGAAAAAACAATGAAAAAAGGAATCGTTGGCAAGAAGCTCGGTATGACCCAGCTTTTTGATGCAAACGGAAATGTCATTCCGGTAACCGTTATTGAAGCGGGTCCCTGTGTTATCGCACAGAAGAAAACAACCGAGAATGATGGCTATGAAGCAGTTCAGATCGGCTACGGCGATATGAAGGCTTCTAAAGTAAACAGCCCCATGAAGGGTCACTTTGCTAAGGGCGATGTAGCTCCCAAGAAGGTACTCAGAGAGTTCCGCTTTGAGGATACAAGCGCTATGAATGTTGGCGATATTATTAAGGCTGACATCTTTGCTGAGGGTGACTCGGTAGACGTAAGAGGTACTTCTAAGGGTAAGGGATATGCCGGCACAATCAAGCGCTGGAACTTTGCTCGTCTTAAGGAGTCCCACGGTACAGGTCCTGTTCACCGTCACGGTGGATCTCTGGGTGCCTGCTCCAGCCCCTCACGTGTATTCAAGGGCAAGAAGATGGCAGGACATCTCGGTAATGAGCGTGTAACCGTTCAGAACCTGAGTGTAGTTAAGGTTGACGCAGAGAAGAACATCATCGCTGTTAAGGGTGCCGTTCCCGGTCCCAAGGGCGGAATCGTAGTTCTTTTCGATAGCGTTAAGGCCTAAGGGAAGGAGTGTTTTGAATTATGCCTAAACTAGCAGTAGTTGATATGGCAGGCAAGAAGGTTGGTAACATAACCTTAAGCGATGCTATATTCGGAATTGAGCCCAATGCAGTTGTTATGCACATGGCAGTTGTAAACTACCTTGCAAATCAGCGTCAGGGCACACAGTCCACTCTTACCCGTACAGAAGTTTCGGGCGGCGGTAAAAAGCCTTGGAGACAGAAGGGAACCGGTCATGCAAGACAGGGTTCAACCAGAGCTCCTCAGTGGAGACACGGCGGTATCGTTCACGCACCGAAGCCGAGAGATTATTCCTATTCTCTCAATAAGAAGGTTCGTAGACTTGCTCTCAAATCTGCATTATCCGATAAGGTTCTTACCGGTGACATGATAGTTCTTGATGAGTTAAAGCTCGACACCTACAAGACCAAGACCGTTGCTGATTGCTTAAAGGCTATCGGCGCAGGTAAAAAGACTCTTGTTATCCTTGAAGACAACAGCGCTTTCGCTGTTAAGAGCATTGCAAACATTGCAGGTGCTAAGTCTGCTCAGGTTAACACCATCAACACCTATGATATCATCAACGCTGATACCGTTGTTATGGTTAAGGGTGCTGTAGCCAAGCTTGAGGAGGTGTATGCATAATGAAAACCGCACAGGATATCATTATTGCTCCGGTAATTACCGAAAAGAGTATGTCCGGAATCGCATCCAAGAAATACACCTTTAAGGTTGCTAAGGATGCTAACAAAATTGAAATTGCCGATGCAGTTGAAAAGCTTTTCAAGGTAAAGGTTGCTAAGGTTAACACCATCAACGTACGCGGTCAGGCAAGAAGAATGGGCCGTTACAGTGGTTATACTTCCTCCTGGAAGAAGGCTATCGTAACACTCAAAGCTGATTCTAAGCCCATCGAGTTCTTTGACGGTCTTATGTAATTGAGAGTTTAGTTGGAAATCGCAGCTCTTAACTCTAAAGAGCGCAGCGATATTTCCGGTGATGTATGAAGTCGTTTATCGGCTTCGCTAAGCCAAAATAGGAGAGTGAAATTAAAATGGCTATTAAACATTACAAGCCGACTACCAACGGTCGCCGTAATATGACAACTATGGATTATTCCGAGTTATCAAAGGTTGCACCTGAAAAAAGTCTGCTTGAGCCTATCAAAAAGCATGCCGGACGCAATAGCTACGGCAGAATAACCGTTCGCCACAGAGGCGGCGGAAACCGCAGAAAGTACAGAGTTATCGATTTCAAGAGAGAGCGTTTCGGAATTCCCGCAACAGTTCTTACCCTTGAGTACGATCCTAACCGTTCTGCATTTATCGCCCTCGTTCAGTATGAGGACGGCGAGAAGCGTTACATCATCGCACCTCAGGATTTGAAGGTTGGCGACGTTGTAATCAGCGGTACCGATGTTGATATCAAACCCGGTAACGCACTTCCCCTTACAAACATCCCCGTTGGTACCTTTATTCATAACATTGAGCTTTATCCCGGCAAGGGTGCACAGCTTGCACGTTCTGCAGGTAACATGGCTCAGCTTATGGCTAAGGAAAACGGAATGGCACTTTTACGCTTGCCCTCAGGCGAGTTACGTAATGTACGTGAGAGCTGCATGGCAACTGTAGGCGTTGTTTCCAACCCTGAGCATGCTAATGTAAACTACGGTAAAGCAGGACGTAAGCGTCACATGGGCTGGAGACCTACCGTTCGTGGTTCTGTAATGAACCCCTGCGATCACCCCCACGGTGGTGGTGAAGGTAAGTCACCTATCGGACGTCCCGGACCTGTTACTCCTTGGGGTAAACCTACACTTGGTTACAAGACCCGCAAGAAGAACAAGTCTACCGATAAGTATATCGTAAAGCGTCGTAAATAGTCGGACGAAAGGAGAACTTAATTATGGGTAGAAGTATAAAGAAGGGCCCTTACGTACAAGAAGTATTGTTCAAAAGGGTTCAGCAAATGAATGAAGCCGGTGAAAAAAGAGTTCTTAAAACCTGGAGCCGTTCATCAACCATATTCCCCGATTTCGTCGGACACACATTCGCAGTTCATGACGGACGTAAGCACGTTCCCGTTTATGTAACTGAGGACATGGTTGGTCACAAGCTCGGTGAATTCGCACCGACAAGAACATTTAAAGGTCACGCAGGTTCAAAGACCAGCGGCAAGTAAGCAGCTGAAAGGAGAGTAAACTATGGAAGCAAGGGCAATACTCAAATACGCCCGTATTTCACCCCGTAAGGTGAAGATTGTTTTGGATTTAATCCGCAATCAAGATGCTGACAAAGCTATGGCTATTCTCAAATTTACTCCTAAGTCTGCTTGCGAGTATTTGGAGAAGCTTTTAGCGTCAGCTATGGCGAACGCTGAAAATAATCACAACATGGATGTTTCTAAGCTTTACGTTGCAGAATGCTTTGTTTGTCCCGGACCTACTCTTAAGAGAATACGTCCTAAGGATCACGGCAGAGCACACCGCATCTTAAAGAGAACAAGCCACGTTACTATCGTTCTTAAAGAACGTGAAGACTAAGAAGGAGGTTAAGTTATGGGCCAGAAGGTTAATCCCCACGGTATGCGTGTGGGCATAATTAAAAACTGGGACTCACGTTGGTTTGCCAATGACAGCGTTTTCGGTGATACATTGGTTGAGGACTACAACCTCCGTAAATACCTTAAGAAGACTTTATATTCTGCAGGTATTGCTAAAATCGAAATCGAACGTGACGATAAGCGTGTAAGATTACACATTCACTGTGCTAAGCCCGGTATGGTTATCGGCCGTAACGGCGGAGAGATTGAAAAGCTCCGTGTTACCTGCCAGGATATGCTCGGCAAGCCTGTTGTAATCAACATTGTTGAGATCAAGAATCCCGACACTAATGCTCAGCTCGTTGCAGAAAACATTGCAACTCAGCTTGAGAAACGTATATCCTTCCGCCGTGCTATGAAGCTCTCAATAGGCAGAGCTATGCGTCTTGGCGTTAAGGGTATCAAAACTCAGGTTTCAGGTCGTCTCGGCGGCGCTGAAATTGCAAGAAGCGAACAGTATCATGAGGGTACCATTCCGCTTCAGACCTTAAGAGCCGACATTGATTACGGCTTTGCAGAGGCTGACACAACTTATGGTCGTCTCGGCGTTAAGGTTTGGATCTACAAGGGTGAAATCCTCAGTGATAACCGTCGTCCTAAGAAGGAAGGAGGAGCCCGCTAATGTTAATGCCTAAGCGTGTTAAATACCGCAGAGTTCATCGTGGCAGACTTACAGGTACCGCTTTACGTGGTAACACCGTAACTCACGGCGAATTCGGTCTTCAGGCAACTGAGCCTGCGTGGATTACCTCTAACCAGATAGAGGCTGCACGTATCGCTATGACCCGTTACATCAAACGTGGCGGTAAGGTTTGGATAAAGATATTCCCCGATAAGCCGATTACTGAGAAGCCGGCTGAAACCCGAATGGGTTCCGGTAAGGGCTCTCCCGAGTACTGGGTAGCTGTTGTTAAGCCCGGTCGAGTAATGTTCGAAATCGGCGGAGTTAGCGAGGAGTTAGCCCGTGAGGCTATGCGTCTCGCTGCAAACAAACTTCCTATCAAGTGCAAGTTTGTAACTAAGCAGGAAATGGGTGGTGAGCAGTAATGAAAGCAAAGGAAATCAGAGAAAACACTTTACCTGAGCTCAATGAGCAGTTGGCAAAGCTGAAAGAAGAATTATTCAATCTGCGTTTCCAACTCGCCATTAACCAGCTCGAAAACCCCATGCGTATTGTTGCTGTCAAGAAAGATATCGCTCGTGTTAAGACAATTATTCGCGAGAAGGAAATCAGCGCAGACAGCGCTAACGCTTAATTAAGGGAGGTAAGCTGAAATGAGCGAAAGAAACCTTCGTAAAACAAGAGTAGGTAAGGTTGTTAGCGATAAGATGGATAAAACCGTTGTTGTTGCTATTGAGGACAACGTAAAGCACCCACTCTATAAGAAGATTATTAAAAACACAATCAGATTGAAGGCCCATGACGAGAACAACACCTGTGGCGTTGGCGACAGAGTTCTTATTATGGAAACCAGACCGCTCTCCAAGGATAAGAATTGGCGTGTGGTTGAAATAATCGAAAAGGCTAAGTAGTCTTACAAGGAGGAAACCACTGTGATACAACAACAGAGTTACCTCAAGGTTGCCGACAACACCGGTGCTAAAGAAATTATGTGCATCAAGGTTCTTGGAGGCTCCAAAAGGAGGTATGCCAACATTGGCGATGTAATCGTTGCTTCTGTTAAGAAAGCCGCTCCCGGCGGTACTGTTAAGAAGGGCGATGTAGTAAAGGCAGTTGTGGTTCGTTCCGCAAAGGGCCTTCGTCGCAGTGACGGCACATACATCAGATTCGATGAAAATGCGGCTGTTATTATCCGTGAGGATAAGAACCCCAGAGGAACCCGTATTTTTGGACCTGTAGCCCGTGAGCTTCGTGATAAGGATTATACAAAGATCCTTTCTCTCGCTCCGGAAGTGCTTTAATGGGAGGTAGAAAGAAATGAATAAGCTTCACATTAAAACAGGAGATACTGTAATCCTCCTCACTGGAGATGCCAAAGACCGTGGTAAGACCGGTAAGGTTTTACAGGTTAGCCCCGAAGAAGGCAAGGTAATCGTTGAGGGATTAAATAAGGTTAAAAAGCACGTTAAGCCTAGAAAGGCCGGTGATCCTTCGGGCATCATCGAAACCGAGAGCGCAATCTATGCCTGCAAGGTACAGGTTGTTTGCCCCAAGTGCAATAAGCCCACCCGAGTAGGCACCAAGGTTTACGAGGATGGCAAGAAAGACCGCATGTGCAAAAAGTGCGGCGAGACTTTTTAAGAGATAAGGAGAACATGACATGTCAACATTAGGAAACGAATATAAAAATTCGATTGCTCCTGCATTGATGACAAAATTCGGCTACAAGAGCGTCATGCAGATTCCGAAGCTCGATAAGGTCGTTATTAATGTAGGTGCAGGCGAGGCTAAGGATAATTCCAAGGTTATTGATGCTATCATCAGAGACCTCGGCCTCATTACCGGACAGAAGGCTGTCCCCTGCCGTGCAAAGAAATCCGTTGCTAACTTTAAGCTCCGTGAGGGTATGCCCATCGGCGCTAAGGTTACACTTCGCGGAGAGCGTATGTATGAGTTCGTTGAGAGACTCTTCAATGCAGCTTTGCCGAGAGTTAGAGACTTCAGAGGAATAAACCCCAACGCTTTTGATGGCCGTGGTAACTATGCTATGGGCGTTAAAGAGCAGTTGATTTTCCCTGAAATCGATTATGATAAGATTGATAAGGTTCGTGGTATGGACATTATATTTGTTACAACTGCGAAGACAGATGAAGAGGCCCGTGAGTTATTGAGTCTTATGGGTGCTCCGTTTGCGAGATAAGGAGAAGGTATTATGGCTAAAACATCTATGAAGATTAAACAGGCTCGTCCTGCAAAGTTTTCAACAAGACAGTATAACAGATGCAAAATCTGCGGCCGCCCCCACGCTTATCTTCGCAAATACGGCATCTGCCGTATATGCTTCAGAGAGCTCGCTTATAAGGGCGAAATCCCCGGAGTAAAGAAGGCAAGCTGGTAAGTTGCAAAGCTAAAGGAGGTAGACGGCATGCAAATCACCGATACTATAGCTGATATGCTTACAAGAATTCGTAACGCATCTTCAGCAAAACATGATTCGGTAGATATACCTGCGTCAAACGTAAAGAAGGCTATCGCCCAGATTTTACTTGACGAAGGCTATATAAGCAGCTTCTCCGTTGAAGAAGACGGAAAGCAGGGCATAATTCATATCGTTTTGAAGTATGGCCCGAACAAGTCGCAGATAATAACCGGTATTCGCAGAGTATCGAAGCCCGGTCTGCGTATTTACACCAATGTTGAGGATATGCCCAAGGTTATGAAAGGCCTGGGAATTGCTATCCTTTCCACCTCTAAGGGAATAATGACAGACAAGCAGGCTCGCAAAGCCAATATCGGCGGCGAAGTTCTCGCATTTGTTTGGTAAGGAGGTGCATTGGAATGTCAAGAATAGGAAAGAAACCTATTACAATTCCTGCCGGTGTTGAGGTTAAAATCAACGGCTCCGAGGTTGCTGTTAAGGGACCTAAGGGTGAGCTTAAGAACACATTTAACCCCGATATAAATATTGCTGTTGAGGGCAATGAGATAATCGTTACCCGTCCCAGCGATGTTAAGGAGCACCGCTCTCTCCACGGTTTAACCCGTACCCTCGTTGCCAACATGGTTGAGGGTGTTTCCAACGGCTTCAAAAAGGAGCTTGAGGTTAACGGTGTTGGTTACCGTGTTCAGAAGCAGGGTAAAAATCTTGTTATGAACCTCGGATATTCTCACCAGGTTATTATGGAAGAGATTCCGGGTATCACAATCGAGGTACCGAGTGCTAACAGTATAGTTATCAGCGGTCCCGATAAGCAGCAGGTTGGCCAGTTTGCGGCAGAGGTTCGCGAGAAACGTCCTCCGGAGCCTTATAAGGGCAAGGGAATCAAGTACGTTGGCGAGTACATCCGCCGTAAAGAAGGTAAGGCCGCCAAGGGTGCAAAGAAATAAAAAAGGAGTGTATAAACCATGGTTAGTAAACCAAACAGTAATCAGGCAAGAATTAAGCGTCATGCCCGTGTTCGTTCCAAGATCAGCGGTACAGCAGCTTGTCCTCGCCTTGATGTATTCCGCTCCAACAGCAACATTTACGCCCAGCTTATCGATGATGTAAACGGCGTTACACTGGCAGCAGCCAGCTCAAATGAGAAGGATTTCGAAATTTCGGGCGGCAATGCTGAAGGTGCTCGCAAGGTTGGACAGTTAATTGCTAAACGTGCCGCTGAGAAGGGCATCACCGAGGTTGTTTTTGACCGCGGCGGATACATTTATCACGGCCGTGTCAAGGAGCTTGCCGAAGGTGCCCGTGAGGGCGGCCTCAAGTTCTAAGAAGGAGGAATACTTTTGGCTACAAATATTGACGCATCAACATTAGATTTAAAAGAGAAAGTAGTTGCTATTAACCGTGTTTCCAAGACAGTTAAGGGCGGACGCATTATGAAGTTCTCCGCTTTAGTTGTTGTAGGTGACGGAAACGGTATCGTAGGCTACGGTCTCGGTAAAGCCGGCGAAGTTCCGGATGCAATCCGTAAGGGTATCGAGGATGCCAAGAAGAATCTTATAAAGATTTCTTTGAAGGGTACAACAATTCCTCACGAAACAATCGGCGAATTCGGCGCAGGACGTGTGCTTCTTAAGCCAGCTGCTCCCGGTACCGGAGTTATTGCCGGTGGTGCAGTTCGTGCTGTTGTTGAAACTGCAGGTATCTCTGATATTCGTGCAAAGGCTTTACGTTCAAATAATCCCTGCAATGTAGTTCGTGCAACCGTTGCCGGTCTTGCATCGCTACGCAGTGCTGAGGAAGTTGCGGCTCTCCGCGGCAAATCAGTTAAGGAAATCGTAGGTTAAGGAGGGGCAGGATTATGGCAGCAAAGAAAAAGGTTACCGGTTTAAAGGTAAAACTTGTAAAAAGCGTAATCGGCTCCAAGAAGGACCAGATTGCAACCGTTGAAGCTCTTGGTTTGCATAAAGTAGGCGACGTTAGAGTTCAGCCTGACAATGCTCAGACAAGAGGCAAAATCAACAAGGTATGCCACCTTGTTAAAATAATCGAGGAATAAGCCTCAAAGATAAACCGTTATTAAACGGTGAGCGGTTAAAACCGCTGATTAAGCAAGGAGGTGCGAACAATGAAAATGCATGAATTATCTCCCGCTATTGGCTCCACTAAGGAGGCAAAGCGTATAGGCAGAGGTCATGGATCCGGCAACGGCAAAACTGCCGGAAAGGGCCACAAGGGTCAGAAAGCCCGTGCAGGTCGCGGCTTCAGAGCGGGATTCGAAGGCGGACAGATGCCTTTACAGAGAAGAGTCCCCAAGCGTGGCTTCAATAATATTTTTGCTGTAGAATGGGCAGCAATCAACGTTTCTGCTCTCGAGGTTTTCGAGGATGGTGCAACCGTTGATGCAGCTGCTTTAACCGAAAAGGGAATAATAAAGAAGGCAGATCTTCCCATCAAGGTTCTGGGCAACGGAAAGCTCACCAAAAAGCTTACCGTTAAACTTAACGCTTTCTCCGCATCTGCTGCCGAAAAGATTAATTCGGTTGGCGGAAAGGCTGAGGTGATCTAATGTTAGAAACATTAAGAAATGCCTGGAGAATTAAAGAGCTTCGCAATAAGATTCTCTTTACTCTCTTTATTATCCTTGTCTTTCGTGTAGGTTCGGTAATTCCGGTTCCCTATATCGATGTTGCCGCTTTAAAGTCGGCAGCCGATTCGGGTGCAACCAATGAATTTTTCAGTTACCTTTCAATCCTCACGGGAGGCGGACTTGAATACGGTGCAATCTTCGCAATGTCGGTTACTCCGTATATCAACTCTTCAATTATAATTCAGCTTTTATGCGTTGCCATCCCCGCCCTCGAGCGTTTGCAGAAGGAAGGCGAGGAAGGCCAGAAGAAGTTGGCTCAGATTACCCGTTATACAACAGTAGGCTTAGGCTTGCTTCAGGGTACAGCTTACTTCATCTATCTTAACAACAGCGGCTACCTTAGCGTAGACGGCGGCGCAGTTGTATTTGCTGCCTTCGTTATCGTACTTGCATTTACTGCAGGGTCGGCTTTGGTAATGTGGCTGGGTGAGCAAATAGACGTAAAGGGTATCGGAAACGGTATTTCAATGCTTCTTTTTGCAGGTATCATTTCACGTGGACCTCAGGCATTCAATGCACTCGTTGCATACTGGAAGCTTGAGAAGCAGTTCGAAGTAATTGCAATAGTTATACTGTTCTTATTGGTTATCGGCTTCATCGTTTGGATGACAAATGCTGAGCGCCGCATTCCGATTCAGTATGCTAAGCGTGTTGTAGGAAACAAGATGTACGGCGGTCAGAACACACATATTCCGATCAAGGTTAATATGGCAGGCGTTATGCCTATCATCTTCTCCAGCTCGATTCTTATGCTTCCCACAATGATACTTTCCTTTATGAAGGACACTACCTCAACCTGGTATAAGGTTTTAAGCCTTTTCAGTGTTCAGGGTGTTTTCTATGCAGTCGTTTACTTTGTTCTCATTATCGGTTTTGCATATTTCTATGCAACCATACAGTTTAATCCTGTTGAGATGGCAAACAATCTGCGCAAGAACGGCGGAGCTGTTCCGGGTATACGTCCCGGTAAGCCCACCTCGGATTTCATATCCAAGATTTTATCAAGAATAACCTTGCTTGGCGCTTTATTCTTAAGCGTTATAGCAATTCTCCCCATAATCCTCGGCAGTGTCGGCGGAATCAATATTTCCCTCGGCGGTACTTCCGTTCTGATTTTGGTTGGTGTTGCTCTTGATACAGTTCGTAATCTTGAGTCCCAGATGATGATGCGTCATTATAAGGGATTCCTTGATTAAAATAAAGGAGTATAATATGAAGCTCATACTTTTAGGAGCACCTGGTGCCGGCAAGGGCACACAGGCAGAGATAATCTCTGAGAAATACAATATTCCGACCATTTCAACCGGCAACATTATCCGTGCTGCACTTAAAAACGGTACTGAAATGGGTTTAAAGGCTAAATCCTATATTGATGCAGGAAACCTCGTTCCCGATGATGTTGTAATAGGCATCATCAAGGAACGCCTCGGCGAGAAGGACTGTAAAAACGGTTACATTCTCGATGGCTTCCCCCGCACCATTCCCCAGGCGCAGGCGCTGGACGATATGGGCTTTGATATCAACTGCGCCCTCTCTATCGAGGTTGCTGACAGTGAGATAGTAAAGCGTATGTCCGGAAGAAGGGTTTGTGAAAAGTGCGGTGCCAGTTATCATACTGAGTATAAGAAGCCGGCAAAAGAGGGCATCTGCAATCTCTGCGAGGGTAAGCTTGTTATCCGTAAGGATGATGAGCCTCAAACCGTAATGAACAGACTTAATGTTTATCACGAGCAGACCGAGCCCCTTAAAGAGTATTATGCAGCACAGGGTAAGCTTCTTACCGTTGAAGGACAGGATAAGGTGGAGGATACCACCGCTCTCGTTCTTCGCGCATTGGAGAATTAGCCTATGATAGTGCTTAAAACCGGTCGTGAGCTGAGCGTTATGCGTGAGGCTTGCAGGATATCGGCCGGAGCATTACAGTTAGTAGGTAAGGCGAT
>JAFPAV010000080.1 GCA_017390725.1 Clostridia bacterium
GCCTTTAATATATCCTTTTGTCTTTCGGTAAAACTGCAAACAAGAGGGAAGCTCTCCCCTGTTGTTTCATCAGTAAGCATTATTTCACCCGAATCCATACCTGCAAAAATATTCTTCATTGTAAGCTTATCGCCCTGATTAATCCTGTCATAATCCTCAGGATTTTTAAATGTAAGGGGCATAATTCCTGCATTTATAAGGTTTGCAATATGAATTCTTGCAAAGCTCTTGGTTATAACCGCTCTAACACCTAAATACATCGGCACCAAAGCTGCGTGCTCACGGGAGGAGCCTTGTCCGTAATTAGAGCCGCCCACAATTATACTCTCACCCAACGCCTTTGCACGCTCGGGGAAGGTTGTATCACAAACACCGAAGCAGAACTGAGAAAGATGAGGAATATTTGAGCGGTAGGGCAGAATTTTTGCGCCTGCAGGCATAATATGGTCGGTGGTGATATTATCCCCAACCTTAAGTACAAGCTCAGCACTTAAGGTATCAAGCTGTGGCTTTGCCTCGGGGAAGGGCTTAATATTCGGGCCTCTTAACACTTCAAGACTTTCCGCAATAGACTCAGGTGCAGGGGGAATAACAGCACTATCGTTTATCTTAAAGCTTTCGGGCATCTTGATTTCGGGCATTTCACCTAAAAGTCTCGGGTCGGTAATTTCGCCCGTAAGTGCTGCCGCAACGGCAGTTTCGGGAGAAACGAGGTAAACCTTACCGTCAGCCGTTCCGCTTCTGCCTTCAAAGTTGCGGTTAAAGGTACGTAAGGATACACCTGCCGAATTAGGAGAAAATCCCATACCGATACAAGGACCGCAGGCACATTCAAGAATTCTTGCACCCGAAGCGATGATATCGCTCAGCGCACCGCTATCCGCAAGCATTGTAAACACCTGCTTGGAGCCTGGGGATATAGAAAGACTTACGGAATTCTTAATTGTTTTACCCTTAAGTAAAGCCGCAACCTTAAGCATATCGAGTAATGATGAATTGGTGCAAGAACCGATACAAACCTGATCTACCTTTGTTCCCTTTAAGGATTCGACGGTAACTATATTATCAGGACTGTGAGGACAAGCGATGAGCGGCTTCAACTCCGAAAGATTTATATCGATAATTCTGTCATACTCGGCATCACTGTCGCTCTCAAGAGGAATATAATCCTCTTCTCTGCCCTGAGCCTTTAAAAACTCTCTTGTGATTTCATCCGAGGGGAATATGGAGGTTGTTGCTCCAAGCTCGGTACCCATATTGGTTATGGTTGCTCTCTCGGGCACCGAAAGAGTTTTTATTCCCTCTCCGCCCCACTCAATTATAGCTCCAACACCGCCCTTAACGGACAAAATGCGGAGTATTTCAAGGCTTACATCCTTTGCGCTTACAAAGGGATTAAGCTTACCTGTAAGATTAACCTTATACATTTTAGGCATGGTGATATAATATGCTCCGCCACCCATAGCAACCGCAACGTCAAGACCGCCTGCGCCCATAGCCAACATTCCTATACCGCCGCCTGTGGGGGTATGGCTATCCGAACCAATAAGGGTTTTGCCCGGTTTACCAAAACGCTCAAGGTGTACCTGATGGCAAATTCCGTTACCTGGGCGTGAAAAATATATTCCGTGTTTTTCGGCAACCGACTGAATATATCTATGGTCATCAGCGTTTTCAAAGCCTGACTGTAGAGTATTATGGTCGATATAAGCAACGCTTTTTTCGGTTTTAACCCTTTTTAGACCCATAGTTTCAAATTCAAGATAAGCCATAGTTCCTGTGGCATCCTGAGTTAAGGTCTGGTCTATCTTTAAAGCGACTTCGCTTCCAACCTTCATATCGCCGCTTATCATATGAGCCTTTATAATTTTTTGCGCAATAGTGTAACCCATTTTTTACTGTCCTCTCTTTTTTATGTGGGAATAAGCATTCTCAACATGCTCCAAAACATATTTTTCGGCAAGTGCTTTATTTCCTGAAGCAATTGCCTCATATATCTTTCTGTGTTCCTCAACCGATGCCTTAGCTCTACCCGAGCTTTGAACGGCAATTTTACGGTACTTTTGTATTTTCTTATGCAAGGGTACCAGAATATCATAAAATACTGTACTACCGCTTAAGCGGTATACAATATAATGAAAACGATTGTCCATCTGCTTTATCTGCTCGGCATCGCCCTTTTCAAGATAAAATTCCTGAAGCTCCAATGCTTCACGCAGTTTGCTAAGTTGCTCATCAGTACAGTTCTCAGCCGCAATACCTGCCGCAAGGGTTTCAAGCTGTTTTCTGATAACAAAAATATCGTCAACATCCTTTTCGCTGATGCCAATAACCACCGAGCCCTTGCCCGTTTCTTCAATTATATGCTCCTGCTCAAGTCGACGCAGCGCTTCACGAATAGGTGTACGACTTACGCCCAATTCCTGACTTAATTTACTCTCGGTTAATATCTCTCCACGGCTATATTTGCCGCTTAATATATCGGTTTCCAGATGGTCAAACACCTGGTCTGCAAGGGAAACAGTTTTATGCTCTATCATAGCTTTTTTCTCCTTTATAATCTGTTAAATCTTCCGCCCGACAGCTCCTCAATTTTGCTTTCAAGCTCAACGGTTGTAAGGGAGGTCTGTCTGCCGTCCTCATATTCTAAATCTATCCACTTTTTAAGCTCTACAACAAGCTCATCGTTTTTGCCTATCGCCTCTTCGGGAGATAAACGGTAATTCTGATTTATCCAATAGGCAATTCCTGCAAGACCTGAGGTTTTACTAACCGTAACCGAAGCGGGACGGTTAAGTATTTTTTCCGTATTGAAAATATTATAGATTTCCTCGTCCTTTAAAAGACCGTCTGCGTGTATTCCCGCCCTTGTAACATTGAAATTCTCACCTACAAAGGGAGTCATAGGGGGAATATTATAACCGATTTCCCTTTTAAAGAATTCTGCTATATCGGTTATAGCGGTGGTATCCATACCGTCAAGCGAGCCACGAAGAGAGGCATATTCCATAACCATTGCTTCCAAAGGAACATTACCTGTACGCTCGCCGATACCAAGTAATGAGCAGTTTACTGCCGATGCGCCGTAAAGCCAAGCGGTAGAAGCATTGGAAACCGCCTTATAGAAATCATTATGACCGTGCCATTCAAGCATTTCACTCGGAACATCGGAATAATGCTGTAATCCGTAAATTATACCGGGAACGCTTCTGGGAAGTGCAACCTCACTAAAGGGTACACCGTAACCCATAGTATCGCAAGCACGTATTCTCACAGGGATTTTAGCTTCTCTCGACATCTTCATAAGCTCGTTTACAAAGGGAACAACAAAGCCGTAAAAATCCGCTCTTGTTATATCTTCTAAGTGGCATCTGGGCATAACCCCTGCCTCAAAAGCCTCAGCAACGGCAGAAAGATAACCATCCATAGCCTGTTTTCTTGTCTTTTTAAGCTTTTTGAAAATATGATAGTCACTGCAGGAAACAAGAATACCCGTTTCTCTGATACCTAAATCACGAACAAGCTTGAAGTCTTCCTTTGTTGCCCTAATCCAGGTTGTAATCTCAGGGAATTTAAGCCCTAAATCCTGACATCTCGCAATGGCTTCCCTATCCTTTTTACTGTAAACAAAAAACTCGGTCTGACGGATGATTCCGTAGGGACCGCCAAGACGGGATAACAGCTTATAAAGCTCAACTATCTGCTCAACACTATAAGGCTCAACCGATTGCTGACCGTCACGGAAAGAGGTATCGGTTATCCAGATATCCTTAGGCATACCCATAGGCACCCTTCTGTGGTTAAAGGCCACCTTGGGAATATCCGCATATGTATAAAAATCACGGTAAAGATTTGGGTCCTTTATATCCTGCAAGGAATATTTATATGTATCCTGCTCTAATAGATTAGTTTTATTTGATAATTCTAGCACTGTAATAGCTCCTTTTGTATAATTGTATACAATTATACTCGTTTTTCTGTATTTGTCAATATTTAAACTCAATTTGTTGATTAAAAATAAAAAATAATATATACTACATTATAGTGCACAGCATAAGCATTTCTTTTATTCTCTCATAGATATCCTCGGCGTCCTCTATAGGGAGAGGATTTTTGCCCTTTCCCACCTCAACGGTAAATCCGGGACGACAAAATTCTTCAATAAACCAATCCTTAAATCCCCCGCCCGAAGCAAGGCCCAAAGGATAATCAAGGGCATAGCCCGATGAGGTTGCCATTATCTGAGCCATTTGACGGCTTCGGTAAGGATTATTTTTTCCATAGCTCCAATATATTACCTCCCCTTGGGAATGGAGCGCCACTGCATGGCGGATTCTCACCGTTCTGCAAAGCTCGGTAAGCGCCAAGGTTTCAGGCTCACTTTCGGGCTTAAAGCCTCCGAATCTTGTAGCAGCGGGACCGTATATTCCGCTTTCAATTTCAAGTTTTCGCAGTTCCTCCCAACCTGCAGAAAAGTTATGGTTTATATCAACCCCTCTGAGATTTGCATTCCAGTGCTCAAAATCATTTTTGCAAAGTGCCGAAATTTTGTCGGCGAATTTTCCGCAAACCGTTTTTCCTCTAAGGGATATTTCACAGCCATCGGGATTAACACAGGGAACGACTATGAGCCCTCTGCCGAAAAGAGCCCTCTTTGCATTCATCCCTGCAATAGAGCTATCCCTCATCAATGCACTGCACAGCTCCTCAACAAACATAAGTAATATAAGAGATGTTATTCTTTCACTTCCGTGGAAAGCGGCTGTTATCAGGGAGTATTCCTTGGCTGTTCCTATTTTAAGCGAAGGTATCTCTCTGCCTCCACAGCTTAGACCTATATTACTTTTTTTAATGAAGGGATACCTTGCGCATAGCTCGTCTATCGCTTTTTTACGCTCAAAATAGTCGTATTCCCGCACTTCAAAAATTCTATCCATTGTTTTCACTCCGTTTTGATAAAATATCTATATAATATAAATATATTAGGAAAGGACAAATTTAATGAATCTCAACGAAAAACAATTAAAAGCTGAATATATGTATGAGGGCAAAATAATAAATCTTCGAAGGGATGAGGCGTTGTTGCCCAATAACGAAAAAGCCCTTCGAGAGGTTGTTGAGCATCCGGGCGGTGTTTGTGTTGCCGCCCTTACCGATGATAACGAAGTGCTTTTTGTAAGACAATACAGATACCCTTACAGTGAAATACTGCCCGAAATTCCTGCAGGTAAAAGGGATAGGCAGAACGAAGACCCCCTTGAATGCGGAAAGCGTGAGCTTAAAGAGGAAACCGGTGCTACTGCAGAAAAGTTTATCTTCTTAGGTAAGATGTACCCCTCCCCGGGATTTTTAAACGAGGTTATATATATGTATGCCGCCACAGGCCTTTCCTTTGGAAATCAAAACTTGGATGAGGATGAATTTTTAACCGTTGAAAAAATTCCTCTCGAAAAGGCAGTCGTGATGATACTTTCAGGCGAGATAACCGATGGAAAAACCCAGACTGCGATACTCAAATTAAAGCTTCTTAAGGATAAAAACCTGTTATAATAAAAACAAGGGCTTACCGTAAAGGTAAGCCCTTGTTTTTATTTTACTTTATTGTTACAGCAATGACAGGAAGAACAACCGCCAGGGCATCCGATACATTTTTTGCCCTTCTTTTTTGCTCTGATTACATAACCTGCCGCAAAGCCTATAATAATTAATAAAATTGCTATAATAATGAAATCTTCCATATTATTTTCCTACTTTTACTTTTTCATTTGCAGCCTTACCGCTCAAAGCATATTCTGCCTTAAGCTTGTTTTCACTTTTAATAATGAGAGCAACTATTATTGCCGCCATAACGGCAACTGTAATAAGACCTATAATAGCAGTGCCTATATTCAAGGCTGCAGGATTTGTGAAAAGAGTTCCTAAGGTATATACAAAATATGCTACTGTATATCCTACTGCGAGCTGAAGACCAATACCGCCCCGAAGCCATTTTGCACTCTTCATTTCAGCGTTCATAGCGCCTATTGCCGCAAAGCAAGGAGGTGTATAGAGATTAAACATAAGATATGCAAGGGCTGCAGCCTTGGTGAGTCCCATAGCCATTGCAACCTCATTTGCACCGCCTACTAAGGCTAATTCATCTGTATCAATAAAGTTGGTAATTGAAAAGCAAACAGCAAGTGTTCCAACAACATTTTCTTTAGCAATAAAGCCTGTAACAGCGGCGGCGGCAAGCTGCCAGCTGAGAACACCCACAATGGGAACAAGCAAATAAGCGAAGGGACCTGCAATAGAAGCGAGGATAGAATCGTTTGCATTTTCTGCAACGGCAAAGGACCATGTAAACGTCTGCATAATCTGAACTGCCGTGTTGCACAGAAGAATAATTGTTGCCGCTTTAACTATGTAAGACCAACCACGGTTGCACATCGATTTGAATGCGCCCCAAAGGGAAGGAAGCTTATATTCGGGAAGCTCGATAATAAAGAATGATTTTCTTGCCTTATAGCCTGTAATTTTATTTACAAGCAAAGCACCGAGAAAGATAAGAACTATACCCGAAATATACATAACGGTACTAACCCAACCGGCCTTATTAAAGAAGACTCCGGCAAAAAGTGCAATTACGGGAATCTTTGCGCCGCAAGGCATAAAAGGTGCTAACATCGCAGTAGCGCGGCGCTCACGCTCATTTCTGATAGTTCTGCTTGCCATTATACCGGGAACTGCACAGCCTACGGTAATAACAAAAGGAATAACCGATTTACCCGAAAGACCAACCTTTTTAAATATGGGGTCAAGAACAACTGCCACACGGGACATATATCCGCAGTCCTCAAGAATAGCTATGAGGAAATACATTACCATAACAAGGGGTAAAAAGCCCACAACGGCGATAACGCCGCCGATTACACCGTCAACAAGAAGTGCCGAAAGCAAGGGTGAAGCGTTTTCGAGTAAGGCTCCAACCCACGCCTGGAAGCTTTCAAGCCATCCCACCAGTAAATCAGCAATTGGAGTGCCTACCCAAACCTGAGAAATCTGGAATACCAGCCACATAACAACGGCAAAAATCGGAATGCCGAGCCATTTGTTTGTAAGAACCGAATCTATTTTATCATCAAAATTTTTATCTTTTGTGAAAACCTTGCGGCTTTCAACCTCTTTTACAACCTCGTTTACAAATTTAAAACGTTTACGGTCGGCTTCTTCAACCGCATTTTTATCCGTTAAATCGATATTGCCTTGAACATAGGGAGCCGACTGTATTGCGCCTGCCTGCCCGGTAGCGGCTTCAATAACAGCCTTTAAACCGTCAGCAGATGTGGAAACGGTATTGATTACAGGACAACGAAGCTTATCCGATAATAATTGCGTATCAATTTTTGTTTCCTTCTTGTTGTTTATATCACTCTTATTAAGAGCCACAACAACGGGAATACCCAATTCTAAAAGCTGTGTTGTGAAGAAAAGGCTGCGGCTTAAATTGGTGGCATCCACAATATTGATTATAACATCGGGATTTTCCTTTTTAACATAAGCGCTGGTGATACTTTCCTCACTGGTGAAGGGTGACATAGAATAAGCACCGGGAAGGTCAACGGCAACAAGCTGCTCATCCCCTGTATATGCTTTTTTGATATTGTGCTCCTTTTTGTCCACCGTTACACCGGCCCAGTTACCAACCTTTTCATTAGATCCCGTTAAGGCGTTGTACATAGTGGTCTTACCGGAATTCGGGTTTCCGGTTAAAGCAATTCTCATATTAACTCCTCCGTCATCTCAAGTTAGCAAAGGCTAACCAAATTTCAAAAACAAAAGGCCTTTCGGCCACCTCCGCCACTATTCAACCATAATGGCTTCGGCCAGTTGTTTATCAATATTGTATCTACCATCCTTAATAGATACAACACATCCGCCTTTACTGTGGGATACAACCGTAATAGGCTCACCGCTATAGCAGCCTAAAGAAAAAAGAAATGCATCTAATTCTTCATCGTCGGTTTCTATCTGTTTTATGATGTACTCTTTTCCTTCTTTCGCACTTGTTAAATTCATCATTACCCTACCCTTCAAAGACGAATTAGCATATGCTAACTGTTAATAATATACCATCTGTATTTCCTTTTTGTCAAGCATATTTTGGAAATTTTTTAAAAAAATAACGGCTATCAATATACTTGATAGCCGATTATTTAAATTATGCTAAAGCAATTTTCTTTTTATTTATGAACTGAATCACAGCCACTACTGCAACCAAAGCAAGACCGATAACATCGGTTACAATACCCGGATATATAAGCAACAGTCCTCCTGCTACGCTCACTATTCTTTCATACCAAGCCATATGGCCCAGGAAAAAGCCTTCCAGCGCCGCAGATACTGCAAAAATTCCTACGAATGAGGTTATGCAGATAAGAATTACCTCAACTACAGATGTATCTATAAACAGCATCGCAGGATTAAGAGCAAATACATAAGGCACGATAAATGCGCCGATAGCAAGTTTGGTGGCAGTAAATGCCGTCTTCATTGGATTTGCCTGAGCAATAGCAGCGCCCGCATAAGCAGCCAGTGCTACAGGGGGAGTAAGGTCGGCAACTATACCAAAATAGAATACAAAGAAATGCGCCGCAATCATAGGAACGCCCATCTGAACTAAAATCGGTGCGCAGGTTGCCGCCATGATGCAGTAATTAGCTGTGGTAGGTACGCCCATACCAAGTACAATACAGCATAGCATGGTTAAGAACAAAGCAACAATAACCTGATTTCCCGCCAAAGCAACTATACCGTTAAACAACATATATGCAAGTCCAGTTACACCGATAACACCTGCA
>JAFPAV010000081.1 GCA_017390725.1 Clostridia bacterium
AATAATCCCGATATGTATGCTAATGACTGTTATACCTATGCGGCTTTGCGTAACGCATTTTACCGCAAGGGTAAATCAATAGAATTACTTGTAAGCTATGAGCCCAGATTTACTATGATGGCTGAATGGTTTAAGCAGCTCTTCGGCGAGAGTGAGGGCAAGGATAATAAGGGACTTTTCCCCGCATCCGTAACCTTCTCAACCGACCTTCATTCTATGGGACAGTATGTTCAGGACGGCAGCCGTTTAATGTTCGAAACCGTTGTAACCTTTGGTGAAAGTGATAAGGATGTTACCATCGAAGCCGAGGCTGATGACGGCGATGGTCTTAATTTCCTTGCAGGAAAAACAATGTCCTTCGTTAATTCAAAGGCATTTGAGGGAACAGTTCTTGCTCATACAGATGGCGGTGTTCCCAACCTCGTTATCTCCATCGATAAGCCCGATGAGGAAAATCTTGGAAGACTTATCTATTTCTTTGAAAAGGCTTGTGCTGTTTCGGGTTATATGCTGGGTGTTAATCCCTTTGACCAACCCGGTGTTGAGAGCTACAAAAAGAATATGTTTGCTCTTCTCGGAAAACCCGGATACGAAGCACAGAAGGCTGAGCTTGAAACTCGTTTAGGTAAATAATTTAAGGAAATACCCGCCAGGGTGGCGGTAAATATAAAAGGAGTTGGTATAAATGATTAAACTTATTATCGGAAGAAGAGGTTCGGGTAAGACCAAAAAATTGGTTGATATGGTAAACGAAGCCACAGCAGCTAGTTTAGGCAATGTTGTATGCATTGAAAAGGGCGATACTTTAACCTATTCCGTTACTCATAAGGCAAGACTAATAGATGCCGATGCTTACGGTATCTCGGGTTACGGCGAATATTACGGTATGCTTTCAGGCATCAAGGCAGGCAATAACGATATAACTCATATTTTTGGTGATGCAACACTCCGCATCGGAACCCGAGATTATGAAGAGTTAGTTGCTTTCTTTGGCAGACTTTCCACAATTGAGGATGTTGAATTTGTATTTACAGTTTCGGCTGATAAGGAAGAGTTACCTGAAAAGTTATTCAAAATAGCAGAAATTTGCTAATAAAAAAATCAAGAGAGCAGAGTGAAAACTCTGCTCTCTTTTTATATTAAAGGGGTAAAATCGGTAATTTAAAGATAAGCTATAAACTTATCGCCGATATCAAGGATATCCTTTGAACACCCCTGATATATTGTATGTTATTCGGCGGCAATCGGTGACTTTCTTATGAAAAGAACGCCAAGTGTATTGGCTCCGCAGTGGGAGGATATTGTGCATCCGGCACGGGTGAGGAAAACCTCTTCAAAGTTAGCCGAATCCTTAACCAATGCAACGATATCGTTAACGAGCTTTTCATCGCAACCTGCGTGGGTTACAAAAACTCTTGAAAGGTCAATATCAGAAGCATCGCCAATGCGCTCTTTTACGTACTGCTTTAATACCTCATCGTATTTACCACGGTATTTCTTGCCAACGCCCATTTTGCCGTTTTTAACCTCAATACAAGGCTTTAATTTAAGAAGATTTGCTCCCATCATAGCGAGGGCAGAGCATCTGCCACCCTTATGAAGATATTCAAGGCTGTCAATAACAAAGGAAGCATCAACGCAAGGAATAATGTCATTGAGCTTTTCAACTATTTCTTCACAACTAAGTCCGTCTTTCAGCATTTCTGCTGCGGCAACAACCAAAAGACCGCCACCGGTAGAAAGGTTTTTACTATCTATAACATAAACGCCATCTAATTCCTCAGCGGCAAGACAAGCGTTGCGGTAGGTTGAGGACATCTCGGAGCTTATAGTGAAATGAATAACCTTTTTGCCTTCATCGGTAAACTGCTTGAAAAAATCAAGAGATTCACCTAAGTTTGCGGCAGAGGTTTTGGGTAATTCGCCCGTTTTTCTGTGATGCTCGTATATATCATCGGGGGTGATATCAACACCATCAACATAGATTTTATCACCAAGATTGATGCCGAGGGGAAGGGTTGCTATATTATATCTTTCCTTAAGCTCTGCGCTAAGGTCTGTAGTACTGTCACTGCTGATTATAACATTGTTAGACATTTTTTTACCTCCGGAACATTTTTTTATATTATAGCATTATATCATTTATTTTACAATATATTTTTATTTTAAAAATATGTATAGACTTATTTTTAAAAGTATGTTACAATTTAAGGGAATATATTCAAAAGAGGTGGAAATAGATGCAAACAATATGTGTAGCAGGTGTTACTGTAAATATAACAAGCGGTGATAAAGAGTATTTCCACCGCCGTTACTCGGATTATGTTATCGAGTATACCGATTCTCCCGATATGAGTATTGAAACGAGATACTGTGAAAAGGTAGAGGAGCCTCAGGGTGAAGAGGTGGAAAGAATAAGGGCATCGAGGATAGTAAGGCTTTATGACGGTACTCTTTGCCGTTATATAAAATCCTCTAAAACGGGCAAAGTGCCTTTTGCAATATATTTTACTGAGGATTATACAAATGTTTTAATAGAGCTTGAAAAGGATTTTGTTTTTCAGGGTCTTAGCAATAGGGAATGGGAGTATTTGTACACAGGCTTTATGTTTGCTAACAGGTTATCCCTTCTCGGCGGAACGGTGCTTCATAGCTCGGGCATGGCTTATAAGGATAACGGAATAGTATTTTCAGCTGACCCGGGAACAGGCAAATCAACCCACGTTTCTTTATGGAAGGAGCGCTTTGGCAATGATGTTGCTATCGTTAATGACGATAAGCCTGCAGTAAGACTCATAGGCGAACAGTTTTATATTTTTGGTACTCCCTGGAGTGGAAAAACCGAGCTTAATATAAATATTAAAAAGCCGCTTAAAGCCATATTTTTTGTAGAACGTGGTGAAGAAAACACCGTTGAAAAAATGAGTGTTTCCGATGCGGTTTTAAATCTCTCAAGGCAGTTGCCTAATCCCTTTTACGATAAAAATATCGGAATCAGAACGGTTAAATTTATAGAAAAGCTTTACAAGTATAATGTGCCGGTTTACCGTCTTAAATGCAGCATAAGTCAGGATGCGGTAACGGCTGTTTATAACGAAGTGATAGGAGAAAATTATGAGAATTAAAGATGGATTTATAAAAAGTAATTTGGGTGAGGAATGTGTTGTTGTTCCCGTAGGCGCCCAAACGGTAGATTTCAGAGGCCTTATAACCCTTAATGAAACGGGCGAATTTATATGGGAAATTTTATCTGAGGATAAGAGCCTTGATGATATTGTTACGGCCTTAACCGCAGAATATGATATTGATGCCCAAACTGCTCGTAAAGATGCGCAGGATTTCGTAAAAATCTTGGAAGAAAAAGGATTTCTTGAGGACTAATGGTTAAAACGGTTAATCTTTCAATGGAGAAAATATCTCCTATAATTGCCCAGTGCGTAGAATCGGGCAGTGAGGTAATTCTAACAGTTACGGGTAACAGTATGCGCCCATTTTTAGTAGATAAAAGGGATCAGGTTGTTTTAATAAAGGCCAATGCTGAAGCCTTACAAGAGGGGGATGTTCCTCTTTATCAGCGCCGTAACGGAAAATATGTGCTTCACAGAATGGTGAAAAGAGAAAACGGAAGCTACACAATGCTTGGTGACGCTCAGGTGGATTTGGAAAAGGGTATTATGCCTGACCAGATAATAGCCGTTGCAAAGGCGTTTATCCGCAAGGGTAAAAGGTATGAATGCGATTCTAAGAAATACCGCAGATATGTGAATTTTTGGAAAGCTATGTTGCCTTTAAGAAAATTCTATTTCTTTGCAAAAAGAGTATATTTTGCAGTTCTCAGAAGAGTTAAAAAAGTTATAAAAAAAATATTCCCTTTCATTTAAGAAAGGGAATTTTTTTATATAAAATCTTTAAAATTTTTCTTTATAGCATCGAAGGTTTTTTCGCTGATAACGTGCTCAACTCTACAGGCATCAACGGCGGCGGTTTCCTTATCAACGCCTAAAGCCATCAGCAGATTCGTTATAATGGTGTGCCGTTCATATATTTTTTCGGCGATTTCGAGACCTTCCTCGGTGAGATTTAAAACTCCGTCCTTCTGGACAGTTATATAGCCGCCATCCTTCAAAAGTCCCACAGCTCGGCTTACACTAGGTTTTGAATAACCCATATATTCGCTTATATCAATGGAGCGGACATTGCCTTTCCTCTTTTGAAGCACATATATTGATTCTAAATACATTTCTCCCGATTCCTGTAAAGGCATTATTATCCCCCTTTGCTTGATTGCTTGATATCATAATAACATAAACGCATAAATATTTCAATATATGAAATTTTTTGTAAAAAATCACTTTATTTTGTATAATAAAGATGATATAATATTTATATGCTGTAAAAGGGGGGTGTATTAGTTGGAGGAAATTGTTGTACCTAAAATGTCTCGCATTAAGGTATTTTTTAGGCCCCTTTCGGTTAAAATTCTTTCGGTTGCGGTTGCGGTTTTGCTTATTGCAGTATCCTGTCTTACGGTGTTGCTTGTCAAAAAGCATAATACTGCCGTTAAAGCTAGTGTTCAGATAACGAAAAATGAACAGTTGCTTGATAAGGCAAACAGTGAGATAACCGAAATTAAAGCGCAGCTCGAAAACGAGCAAAATTCAAATGCTCAGCTTCAAGGTCAGTTGCAGACTAAGGAGCAGGAAAAGAAGCAGCTTGAAGAAAAGATAAAGGGCTTACAAAGCGAGATAGAACTGTTAAAGGCAAAGAAGGCATCGGGTAATAAAGGCTCAAGCACGGTAAAACCCGTAACTTATCCGTCCGTTCCGGTGCCTTTAGCCAATAACGGCCCAAAGGTTTGCTACCTCACTTTTGATGACGGTCCGTCCAAAAATACCCTCCAAATAATAAAAACCCTTAATACATACGGTATAAAAGCCACCTTTTTTGTTACTAATACGGGAACAAATGCCTATATGAAGGATATCGTTAATTCGGGAAATGCTATAGGCTTACATACATCATCCCACAAGTATGACTTGATTTATAAAAATGTTGATGCCTATTTTGCGGATTTGCAAAAAATATCCGATAGTGTTGAAGCGATTACGGGTGTGAAAAGCTTTGTAATGCGTTTTCCCGGAGGCAGCAGTAACGTTGTAAGTAAAAAATACTGTAAGGGAATTATGACCACCCTTTCCGCTAAGGTTCAGGAAAAAGGCTACGGTTATTTTGACTGGAATGTTGATTCAGGGGATGCCAACCGTTCAAGGCCCTCGGTTAATTACATAGTTAATAACGTATTGAACGGAGCAGGAAATAAAAACAGTATTTGCGTTTTAATGCACGATTCCGCTGCTAAAGGTACAACCGCTCAGGCGTTACCGAGAATTATAGAAGGTCTTGCAGCAAAGGGATATAGATTTGAGGTTTTAACTACAGATGTTAAAGGCTTTCACCACGGTATAAACAATTAATTTTTTATAAAATGTATTCTTTTCCTTCTTTTTTCCATAATAACTATGGAGGGAAAGATATGGATAATAACGAAAATAAAAATAATCAAATAGATGAAAAAACCGAACAGATAAAAGAGATGGGTTCAGTTTCTTCCTTTGACGGAAGGCATAAAATTCATTGTCTCACCATTATAGGTGAAATTGAGGGGCATAGTGTTTTATCTGAACAGAGCAAAACCACTAAATATGAGCACGTTATTCCTCAGTTGGTTTCAATAGAGGAAAGCAGCGAGATTGAGGGATTGCTGATAATTCTTAATACGGTAGGCGGCGATGTTGAGGCAGGTCTTGCCATTGCCGAGCTGATTTCGGGAATGAAGAAGCCCACGGTATCCTTTGTACTGGGTGGTGGACATTCAATAGGCGTTCCCTTGGCGGTATCGGCTAAAAAGTCTTTTATAGCTCCTTCGGCTACTATGACTGTGCATCCAGTACGTATGAACGGCCTTGTGATAGGTGTACCCCAGATGATGCATCATTTTGAGCGTATGCAACAGAGAATAACCGAATTTGTTGTTAGAAATTCCGATATAACGGCAGAAAGATTTACCGCCCTTATGATGAATACAGGGGAAATGGTAACCGATGTGGGCTCAATTCTTAACGGTGAAACGGCTGTTAAAGAGGGACTAATAGATGATGTTGGAACTCTTAGCACCGTTATTGAGGAATTATATAAATTAATCGAAAAAGAGGACTGAAAGGTCCTTTACATATTATTAAATTTTTAGGAGAGAAAAATGGCAACAAAAAAAAGGAAGTCATCTTCGAATAGCGGTGTAAACACCCACGCTAAAACCACTAACAATGCAAACAAACAGCTTTTATCGGTTATATGGTTTGCTATAGCGATATTCCTGCTTTGTGTGGTATTCATAAAGGGAGAAAGCCTTTGGCTGATAATACATAATGTAATGTTCGGTATTTTTGGTGTAATGGCTTATTTCTATCCGATTTTACTGGGTGTTATAGCGGTATTTTGCGCTATGGATAAATTTACGGGTTCGATAAGGGCCAAAATTCTCGAAACTAATATACTTGTAATTTTAATAGGCGCCGCTATTGATATTTTTGTTGATAATAAAGCTCAGAACTTTTGGGAGCATCTGACTAACGCTTACACTAACGGAATTTCTCTTAAAAGCGGTGGATTTATAGGTGCGCTTATAGGAAATCCCATATACCTTGCTTTCGGCAAAACGGGTGCTATTATAACCATTATCCTTCTTATCTTCGTGTTTGTTATGATAATAACCGGTACAACGCTTATGAGCCTTTTCAAAACATTGGCAAAACCGGTAAAAACCATTTCCGAGCAGGCAGAGAGCAACTATGCTGCAAGAGCTGCCGCCCACGAGGAAAATGAAAACGCCAGAGCAAAGAGCAAGAAAAAGTTTAATGTTGATATCCCTGTAGATGACATCCCTGTAGATAGAAATCCTCAAACAGAAAACCTCGAGGATATGGGCAAAAAGGTTGTTGATACATATTATGACGAGGATGATGCTCAGCCCAAGCGTTCAAGATTTGCCCGTAAGGACAGAGTGAGCGCTGAGCCCGAAAATGTTGATAACGCCCTCAAAACTGCCGCAGATGAGGCCGAGGCAGAAAAGATTAAGATAGATGTTGATGCCGCAACCAAAGAGGTTACAGAGGATATTAACGGCGGAATGAAGCTTACCGAGGATAAGGGATATAAATTCCCACCCCTTTCGCTTCTTAAAACCTCCAATAAAAACAGTGCAGAATCTATTTCTAAGGAGCTCGATACAACCGCTAAAAATCTTGTTGAAACACTCAGAAGCTTTGGGGTAGAAACAAGAATTGTGGATATCAGCAGAGGTCCAACTGTAACGAGATATGAGCTTCAGCCCTGTGCCGGAGTTAAGATAAGTAAGATTACCAACCTTGCAGACGATATAGCATTAAACCTTGCAACTGCAGGAGTTAGAATTGAGGCTCCTATTCCTAATAAGGCGGCTGTAGGTATTGAGGTACCTAATAAGGCAAGTGCTGTTGTAGGTGTTAGAGAGATAATCGAATCTCCTGCATTTACAGGCTCCAAGAGTAAGCTTACCGTTGCTATGGGTAGAGATATTGCGGGTAATGTTGTTGTTGCCGATGTTGCAAAAATGCCTCACGGCCTTATTGCAGGTGCTACAGGCTCAGGTAAATCGGTATGCATAAACTCAATAATAATGAGTATTCTATATAAAGCGGCACCCGAAGAGGTTAAACTTCTTATGATAGACCCCAAGGTTGTTGAGCTTGGAATCTATAACGGAATACCTCATTTGCTCGTTCCCGTTGTAACCGATCCCCGTAAAGCAGCAGGTGCTCTCGGATGGGCGGTTATGGAAATGGAAAAGCGCTATAAGATGTTTGCCGACCGCGGCGTCCGTGACCTTGAGGGTTATAATAATCTTGTTGATACCCTTGAGGATGAGCCTGAGGTTGAAAAGCTGCCTCATATCGTTATAATAATTGATGAGCTTGCCGACCTTATGATGACGGCGCCTAACGAGGTAGAGGATTCTATTAACCGAATAGCGGCAAAGGCCAGAGCTGCAGGCATGCATTTGCTTATAGCAACACAGCGTCCTTCGGTTGATGTTGTAACGGGTGTTATTAAGGCAAATATTCCTTCCCGTATAGCCTTTGCGGTTTCATCTCAGGTTGATAGCCGAACTATACTTGACTCTGCCGGAGCAGAAAAGCTGCTCGGTAGGGGAGATATGCTGTTTAGTCCCATAGGCTCCAATAAGCCTAACCGAGTTCAGGGCTGTTTTGTAAGCGATGCCGAGGTTGAGGCTGTTGTTAAGTACATAAAGGGTGACCATACTGCCGATTACGATGATAATATTATGGTTGAAATCGAGCGTCAGGCGGCTATTGATAAAAAGCAAAAGACAGGTCTTGAAGAGGACGGTCCCGAAGGCGATCCAATGCTTGAAGAGGCTATTAAAGTTGTTGTTGAAAACGGTATGGCTTCAACATCCCTTTTGCAGAGAAAATTAAAGCTTGGATATGCAAGGGCTGCAAGAATAGTTGATGAAATGGAAAGCCGTGGTGTTGTAGGACCTTATGAGGGCTCAAAACCCAGAAAGGTTCTTATAACCAAGGAACAGCTTATGGAACGAGAGGCAGGTACGGAATAATTGGATGCCAAAAGGTATAAAAAGCTTAAAAGAATACTGCTTATAACTTTAGCGGCTTTGATAACAATAGTTGTATTTGTTATATCCTTTGCTAATAGCAATAATATACCTGATTGGAACGATATTTACCGTAGTATGGGCTTATTGCCTGAGGAGGAGAAGGCGGATTTTGTTCGCTTTTTGGATGTTGGTCAGGGAGATAGCATTCTTATCTCAAGTAACGGCTATAACGCTGTTATTGATACAGGTCCTTCCGAATCGGCAGATGAGCTTATTGAAGAATTGCAAAAGGAGAATATCGAAGAAATCGATGTTCTCCTTTTAACTCATCTGCACTTTGACCACGTAGGCGGAATAGAACAATTAATCGAAAATTTTAAAATTAAAAATCTTATTATACCCGATTTAACTTCAGGGCTCGAGGGTTATGCGGCGGGTAAGGCGGCAAAGGAAAGTGTACTTGCGGCAAATGGTGGAGTTTTCCGTGCTCAAGAGGGTATGAATGTTGATATAGGCGATTTTGAAATAACGGTGCTGGGTTATTATCCCGAAATGAAGGAAGAAAATGACCGTTCTATAATAACTGCCGCCAAAATTGAGGACTTCAGATTTTTATTTATGGCGGATGCCCACGAGGGAACCGAGAGCAGACTGATTTTAGAAGGTATTAATGTTGACAGTGATGTTATCAAAATAGGGCACCACGGCAGCAGAACCTCAAGCGGTCTTGATTTTCTTAAAGCAGTTTCGCCCCAATATGCGGTTATATCCGTAGGAGCCGATAACAGTTTTAACCATCCAAACGGCGCTATTATTACGAGACTTAAATCTATAAATGCCCAGGTTTACAGAACGGATAACAGCGGCAGTATAACCTTTTATATTGAAGATGGCGAATTAAAGCCACAAACCGAATATAAAAATTAAGAACCGATTACATTGTAATCGGTTCTTAAATAAATTCGTAAATAGCTTAACACTTTTATTTTGAATTTTCTTTTTTATCTAGACTGAGATTTCTGAAATATAGAATAAAGTCTATAGCAACCATTATAAAATTCAGAACATAGAAAAAGAGAACATACCATTTTTCATTAAAGCTTGCCATATAGCTTTCATTTACCAATTTAGAAATGATACCTGCTATGTAACCAAATAAAATAAGGCAAAGGAAGGGAAGACTTTTACCCTTTGCTGTTCTTGCCTTATAGGATTTAATAACATTCAGCGGCCAGGAAGCGCCAAAGCTTACTATCATGGTTATCTCTAATAATTCTGCCATAAAAACACTTCTTTTGCGAATAAGTATACACCTTTGATGTTATAATGTAAATAAAAAAGTGCGGAGATTCCGCACTTTTTTATTTTCTTAAAATCCTCGGCCTGCGCCTCCGCCTCCAAAGGAGCCTCCGCCACCACGGAAGCCACCACCTCCAAAGGAACCTCCACCGAAGGAGCCACCGCCAAAGGAGCCTCTGCCTCCGAATGGAGGACCGCCAAGCCATATAAAGCCTCTGCCTCTGAAGACTATCAGATAAATGGCAATGATGAGTAACATAATACCCCAGGATATTAAAATATCCTTGCCATCCTCTTCTTCAGACTCATCGGGAAGCTGATTTATGGGAATATAGCCCTCTTCGGCACTGAGTCCGTATTCAATATAAACCTCGTTTATAATGGCATCGCTAACCGAAACAAGACCTTGTGAAAATTCATCCTCTGAGAAATAGGATATGCCGTATCGGTCGATTATGCGGCCGGTTTTACTGTCGGGCAAAGCACCCTCAAGTCCGTAACCCACAGCGATATAAATCTCACGGTCATCACGGGAAAGAAGAATAACAACTCCGTTATTTTCCTCTTCGCTTCCAACGCCCCATTCTCTACCGATGTTAAGAGCATAATCCGCAATTTCTTCACCGTTTAAATCGTCAACGGTTATAACAACCACCTGAGCAGTGGTCTTATTATAAAGATTAGCGGCATCATTATAGATTTCATTTTCATCTTCATCGCTTATAATATCAGCAAAATCATTGACAAAAAATCTATCTGTAGGAGTAGGATAGCCTTCGGTTAAATCGCATCCGCAAAGTGTAAGTGCTATTAATAGCATAATTAAAATACTTACGATTTTTTTCATATCAGTCGAAGCTTACCTCTGGAACAGTGTCAGCACCGTCAGCCGCCTCAAAATAATCGGCATCATCAAAATCAAAGATAGCGGCAATTATATTTTTGGGGAAACGTTTTACCGATACATTATATTCCTTTGCGGCATCGTTATAATCCTTACGTGCAACGGCAATACGGTTTTCCGTACCTGCAAGCTCATCTGTCAAAGCCAGATACTGCTCGTTGGCTTTAAGGTCGGGATAGGCCTCGGTTACCGCATTAACCCAAATGGAAATAGCACGGTTAAGCTCTTCGTTAGCCTCTGCCTGATCTTCAACAGAGTCTGCACTCTGAACGGAAGCACGGGCTTCGGTTACAGCAGTATATGTTTTTTGCTCATAATCAGAGTATCCCTTAACAGTGTTAACAAAGTTAGGTATAAGGTCTGCTCTGCGCTGAAGCTGAGTTTGAATCTGAGAAGCGGCAGAACGAAGCTCTTGCTGTTTTTCAACAAGACCGTTATATCCGCTTACTACCGAAGATATGAGTATAACGGCAACGGCTATGACAGCAATTATAATAATAGTTTTCTTTTTCATTTTTAAACCTCCTATAAAAGTTTATATTTTTATTATATGCTAAATTTGTGAACAAATCAAGAATGTATATTTTTGGTGTTGAAATAAAAAATGAAGTATGATAAAATTATTTGTAATAAAAAAGGAGGGGAAAGAAATGTCTGAAAAAACAATTGCCGCTATTGCAACACCGCTGGGCGAAGGTTCACTTGCGGTTATAAGAATATCAGGCGGCGAAGCGATTAAAATAGCCGATAAGATTTTCTATCCCTTTTCAGAAAAAAAGCTTTGTGAGCTTAATGACTATCAGGCGGCATACGGTGAGATAAAGGATAACGAAAAGGTTTTGGATGACGGTGTTGCCCTTATCTTTAAAGCCCCTAAAAGCTATACGGGTGAGGATGTTGTTGAGATATCTCTTCACGGCGGCAGACTTATGGCAAAAAGTGTTTTAAGGCTGATTCTTTCCATGGGTGCTGTTCTTGCAGCTCCCGGTGAATTCACCAAAAGAGCTTTTTTAAACGGCAAAACCGACCTTACAAAGGCCGAAAGTATAATGGGTCTTATATCAGCAAAAAGCGAATCGGAGCTTAGATTATCAAGGTCTGCTCATATAGGAAAGCTTTCGGAAAAAATTGAAGAAATAGAAAAAGAGCTTTTGGCTGCGGCGGCATCTATTGCCGCATTTTCCGATTATCCTGAAGAGGATATTGAGGGGCTTGATGCCGAAAATTTTGAAAAGATGCTTATAAATGCCGAAAATTCTCTTAAAAATATGCTTTCGTGTTATGATAAAGGCAGAATAATTTGCGAGGGTATTGATACCGCTATTGTAGGAAAGCCCAATGTTGGGAAATCTACCCTGATGAATATGCTCAGCGGTTATGAGCGTTCTATAGTTACCGATGTTGCAGGAACAACGAGGGATATCGTTGAAGATACTGTAACTGTTGGAGATATAGTTTTACGGCTTGCTGATACGGCAGGTATTCATAACACCGAGGATGAGGTTGAAAAAATCGGTGTTCAGCGTGCCAATTCAAGAATTGATACAGCCGGGCTGATATTAGCAGTTTTTGATTGCTCAAAGCCTTTGGACGAGGACGATTTTGCTTTAATTGAGCGTGTTAAAAAGCTAAATACCATAGCGATTATAAATAAATCCGATTTACAGCGAGATATTAACCTTGAAGCCTTTAAGGATATGCGCATTGTAAAAACTTCGGCAAAAATGGGGGAGGGCTACGAGGAGCTTTCTCGGGAAATAGCCGAGCTTACGGGCATTGCCAATCTTGACCCTGACAGTGCGGTTCTTATGGGAGAAAGGCAAAGAGCCTGTGCCCAAAGGGCTCTTGACGGTGTAAGCGCCGCATTAGAAGCACTTTTATGCGGTTGTACTATGGATGCGGTAGGAGTTTGCGTGGATGATGCTATTTCAGCTTTATTTGAGCTTACGGGTAAAAGAGTTACCAATGAGGTAACCGATGAAATATTCCGCAGATTCTGTGTTGGAAAATAAATAAAAGAGGGATTCACCGAATCCCTCTTATTTTATTTTTACACTTATTTCGCCTGAAGAAATATATTTTTCCCCGCCGTTTTTTAATTTTATAAAAAGTCTAAAATCCTCATCAAGGTCGAGTATAGTTCCTTCTGTTTCTATTTCTCCATTTTTGAGAATAAAGACCTCTTTACCGATAACAAAGCAACGGGATTTATAGTATTCATAATATTCTTTTTCTAAAAGATTTTTGTAATAATAACTAAAATTATTAAGTATTTCGGCAATGAGCTTGGATTTAAGATTTTGCTCGTGATTTTCAAATACATATCCTGCAATATCTTTAATTTCCTCATCAAATCCCTCTTCGGGGGGATATACATTTATTCCTATTCCGAGTATTGCAAAGTCAATACCCTTGCCCGATGGATTGATTTGGCCCTCGGTTAGAATACCGCAGACCTTTTTTGAAGCTATAAGAATATCATTTACCCATTTAATATCGGTTTTCTTGCCACTTAATTTTTCAATTGCTTTACTTACCGCTACTGCGGCGGAGGTGGTTATTAAAACGGTATTTTCAGGATTAATCTGGGGCTTTAATAAGATACTCATATAAATTCCCGTATTATCAGGGGAGGAGAAACGACGCCCCATTCTGCCTCGACCTGACGTCTGATGGGATGAAATTACAACAAGACCTTCCTCTAAGCTCTCTGTCGCATATTTCTTAGCGGCGGTGTTGGTGGAATCTATTGTATCAAAAATCTTAAAACTAAGCTTTAAATCGCTCTTTAGATTTTTTCTTATTTCGTTTTCGCTAATACAGTCTTTTATTAAAGACATAATTTTCTCCTAACAAATAGTATTGGATATGGTAGCTAATTGCTCCATAGTAAGCTGTTCGCTTCGTGCCGTTTCGCTTAGTCCCACCTTAGTTAAGGCGGTGCGCAAAGTGTCCTTGGATATTCCCATTGTGTTGGAAACGGTGTTAACAAGGGTTTTTCTTCTTTGGGCAAAGCAAGCCTTTACAAATTTAAAGAAAAATCTTTCGTCCTTAACCTCAATAGGCGGGTTATCCCTTATTTCAAGCTGAATTACTGCCGAATCAACATTGGGGGCAGGGTGGAAGCTGTTTCTTCCTACATTAAAAAGGATATTAGCCTTTGAATAATAATCAACGGCTACGGTAACTGCTCCCGCCTCTCTGCTTCCAACCCTGGCGCAAAGACGTTCTGCTGCCTCTTTTTGCACCATAACGGTTATAAATTTAACGGGAAGCTTTTGTTCAAGAAGCATCATTATAACGGGAGAGGTTATATAATAGGGAAGATTAGCGCAGATGGAAACGCTTTCGCAGTCGCTGAATTTTTCTCGGATGATTTGACCGATATCTATCTTCATAGCGTCCCCATAAATGATTTCAACATTGGAAAATTCACCTAAGGTGATGGGAAGAATTTCTTTAAGCCTTTCATCAAGCTCAATGCTTACAACCTTTTTTGCCCTTTTAGCAAGTTCGGCGGTAAGCACTCCCATACCTGGACCTATTTCAATAACACCGCTGTTTTCATCGCAAAAGGATTCTGCCATCAAAGGACAAACACTGCCGTCAATAAGAAAATTTTGTCCTAAGGATTTTTTAAAGGAAAAGCCTTTACTGCGAAGTAAGCTTTCAACCGTTTTAATATCTGCAAGATTCATTTAAACACTCTCCGTAGGTTTATATATCCATTATACTGTCAACATAATAATCTTTCAAGAAAATTTTAGATGACAAATCGGCGAAAATGTAGTATAATACTTAAAAATGTGTTTTGGTGGTGTCTTTTAATTGGATAACAAATATATTGATAAAGTAATCGGCGAAATGAAGCCTTTCCTTGAGGAGCAGGGTTTTGCGCTTAGAGAGGATAATTCCTTTTTAGGTGAAAATAAAGCTTTTAAGGTAGAATATAAGGAAGAAAAGCAGATGTATATCCTCTCTTTAGCTGAGGTTAATGAGGGAAATATCGGCGAATATACTCAGCTTGATGCATGGCTTTTTGATGATTCTCAGAATGCTAAGGATGCCCAGGCTGTTGGTATTGATTTTACCGGCTCTGTACGTAAGGCCTTAGGAATTAAGCCCAAGCGCAATATTGCTCAGGATATAGATGTTGCTTTGCCCTCAATGAATAAGAGCGGAAGTATAACCGTAAGCGGTTTTGCAAAGAAGCTTCTTGATATATTCCCGGTACTGAAGGATGAATATAAGGCTCATGTTGCCCATTACGGCAATTTCCTTTATCTTAATTTCTTCGGTGAAAAGGTAGTTCCCGTACTTAAAGAGCTTATAAAGGAAAACAATAAAAAGCAAATCAAGAAAATTTACGATTTGTTTAATGATGTTTATGTTCACGGGGATAAGGATGCCGTTAATGCGGAAATAATATTACTGTGTGCAGTGGCATATAATGATGAGGTTGCAAAAAACAATATAGATGAAATGTTGAGCGAGAATACTCATTTTTATCAGGGCTTTAACAATTTCCTTTCTGTTTTTAAAACCAACCGCAAATTGAAGAACACATTAATAAAATAAAAAAGGGGAATTCTTATGTGGATTATTATTCTTTCGGCAGTACTTTTATTAATAGCCCTCAATATTAAAATTGTTCCTGAAGCAACGGAATATGTTATAGAATTTTTAGGAAAATATAAAACCACTTGGTCAGCCGGTTTGCATATAAAAATACCGTTGCTTGAAAGAATTTCCAAGAAAATAACTTTAAAGGAGCAGGTGCTTGATTCTCCTCCTCAGCCGGTTATAACCAAGGATAACGTTACTATGCGTATAGATACCGTTGTTTATTTCAGAGTTTCTAATTCCATGCTTTTTACCTACGGAGTTGTTAATCCGATAAATGCTTTAGAAAACTTAACTGCAACAACGCTTCGTAATCTTGTGGGTGAGCTTGAGCTTGACGGAACACTTACCTCCCGTGATACCATAAATGGTAAAATGACCTCTATTCTTGATGAAGCTACAGATCAGTGGGGAATTAAGGTTAATAGAGTAGAGCTTAAGAATATCATTCCTCCCGAGGAAATTCAAAATGCAATGGAAAAACAGATGAAGGCTGAGCGTGACCGCCGTGAAACCCTGCTTCAGGCAGAAGGACACAAGGCTGCCGCTATAACCCGAGCTGAGGGTGATAAGCAGGCTATGATTTTAGCTGCTGAGGGTGAAAGAGATGCCCGTATTGCGAGGGCAGAGGGTGAAGCTAAGGCTATATATCTTTCTAAAAAAGCCGAAGCAGACGGACTTTTAGCCCTCAAAGAGGCAGGCGTTGATGCCGCAGTTTTAGAGCTTAAGAAATACGAGGCTCTTGTTAATATGGCTAACGGCACCGCTTCTAAGCTTATTATTCCCACTGATGCTGTAAGTGCGGTTACAAATAATGCAATTTTCACCGAAACTACAGGACTTGGCGATACCGTTAAAAGTGCACCGAAAAAGACAGCCACCCCCAAAAAAGATGAGTGCTGTGATAAATAATAAAAAAGAAAGCCTTGACGCTCCTTACCGTCAAGGCTTCTTATATTTATCAAACTTGAGTTTACTTTATTTTGGAAAATATTTTAAATTTGTATATATATAAATTTTTGAGTTAATGGATTTAACTGTACATCGGACTCACCCTTACAATTTATTTGATGTCATTCCTTATAAACATATATATCACCAAACTTTTAGATTGACAATTTTAAACTTAAGAGTTTTTTAAAACATCGGTTATCACCAAATAATATTTATTGTTTTGGATTTACCATTTTTAACCCATTGGACTCACCGTTAATAATTTTATAGTTTTGGATTTATAAGGTCCTACTTCATCGGACTCACCACTTTCCTAGAATTCTTTAAACTGTGCAGGCGGAGCTTCCATTTTCATTGGTCTCACGTCCTTCCTTGTGTTTTCTGTCTTTATTATAATGCAACATATACGATTTGTCAAGTGTTTTGTTAAAAATTTTTGTATAAAATAACCACTATTGCATATTTTTCAAGTGTGTGTTATAATAGTAATGTTATATGTTTCAAAATAGGTTTTTATGGAGGTTACGAATATGAATACTAATGATATAACAAATGAGGAGTATAATCCTGATTTAATAAGTTTACTCGATGATGACGGTAAGGAATATAATTTCGAGGTTATCGATGCTATCGAAACCGATACCGACCGTTATCTTGCTATGCTTCCCTTATATGATGACCCCAAGGAAAAGCTTGACGATAGCGGTGAGCTTGTAATCGTTAAGGTTTGTGAGGAAAACGGGGAAGAGTATTTCTGCGAAATTGAGGATGACGATGAGTACGAAACAATAGCCGATGCTTTTGTTGACCGTCTGGAGAATTTTTACGAAATAGATAACCAATAATATAACTGTTCTGCCCTGTTCGCGGACGCCGTCTTATATAACCCTACAACCTTTTAAAAGGGAGCTTTGCTCGTTCAGTGGGATTGCAGACCTCCCGCGGCTGTGCCGAGTTCGGAAGAAGGGAGCGCGAAGCTGTACGGCGGGCACCCACCTGCGTTTTTGCAGGTTATTTTAAGCGCATTACGGCAGGGTGGAACGCAGAACAAATATAAAACGAGTTGCGGTAGCAACTCGTTTTTTTGTTATATAGAGCCTCTGTAAAAAAGTCCTCTTGTGTATTTAGTGTCAGGCTCAGCCTTTTTCTTATAGGCATCAATAATCTCGCCTACTCTTTGCTTATCCTCATCATTAAAGTAAAGCACTAAAAAGTCCAGGTGGGAAAGCTCATCTAATCTATCCGCAAGCCAAATGGGTACGCTATTCAGCATTTCGCTGAATCCCATTCTGCAACGAATAGGGAAGGAAATGCCCTTGCGATCGGTTATAAAGCCTTTTTTATCGCAGGCTGAGCAATCCCGTCCGTTTTTCAAAGGACAGTTTTTAAATAGCATTAAGGGTATATTTCCGTAGGCTATAATGCCCTTTGGTATATCGGCGGATATTTTTTCAGAATCGCTTATAAGCATTTCATTTGAAAGTAAAAGCTTACTAATACCAATTTCCTTCATTACTTGCGCTGAAGACGAATTAAAGGTATTAAGGCTACTGTCGGCAATAATATCAAATCCAACTTGTTTTGCAAGCTCAATAGCCGCTAAATTACCGCAAAGTGCGGTTTTAGAGCCGTTAGCTTTAAATGTTTTCAGCCTTTCAAGAATAACCTTTTCATTAGTAATACCACGGGGGATATCCACAATAAGGGGCACCTCGCATTTCATCGAGGCATCCGATTCGAGGGGTAAAATTACTCCATCAACACCGGTTAAATTATCGGGAAGCTGTTCCTTATCTTTAATCCTTATGTAAAGTTTTTGGTTATGAGGCTTTTTATTAATTTCAGATGATAATGAAAGGTGGGTTTCTTGATTTCTTTGTGCCAAAGTTGCTCTTTTTTCATCCAATAGCGCAACGGCATTTCTTCGAAGCTCATTAATGGCTGAATTTGGTATAAAAAGATTTTCATCAAGGATTATCTCACACAAATCGGGGTAATATGGGGTTGAGCCGAGCTTTAAAAGATTTTTTTCGATATCATCTTTTGTTGCTCCCCGTGTTTTAGCATTCTGTGGGACATCACCCAAAGCGGTTACGGAATTAACACCGTCATCAAGGGTAAGACGCATCGGTTTATCCGCCTTTATTTCGGCTAAAATGCAGATTTTAACCTTCTGCCTTTCCTTACGGTAAAGCTCGTGAATTTTAGGAAAAGCCTCCTTAGCGGATAAAACATCCTCCTTAGTTCTGATGCCGAACATATCTTTTCCTAATTTATTTTCAAAATAACCTGCCGTAAAGCCCGAACGGGAAAATACATTTTTAAGGGTTTCACAAAGGTCGGTATCAACTATATTTTCGTCAATTGCCTTTCTAAATGCCGCAGTTGCACAGGCAACATATTCGGGGCGCTTCATTCTGCCCTCAATCTTAAAAGAACAAACGCCTATTTCTCGTAGCTTATCGGCATATTCCAAAAGGGATAAATCCTTAAGGCTCAGGTCATAGCCCGTACCGCCGGGAGCTTCAAATGGTAATCGGCAAGGTCCTGCACAAAGTCCACGGTTTCCGCTTCTTGAGCCTAAAAACGCTGAAAGTAAACACTGACCCGATACGCACATACAAAGGGCACCGTGAACAAAGGCTTCAATTTCCATATCTAATTTTTTGGCTTCATCGCATATTTCCCGAAGTCCCTCGTAAGACATTTCTCTGGCGACAACAACCCTCGAAAAGCCTAAATCCTTTAATGGCTTTAAAGCAGAGGGGGAGTGTACCGAAAGCTGAGTTGAGGCGTGTAAGGGAAGAAGGGGTAATTGCTCCTTTAGTATTTTTGCAATTCCTAAATCGGCTACGATTATACCGTCAATTCCTGCATTATAGGCATCGGTTGCGGTTTTTAGAGCCGAAGAAAGCTCAGAATCCTTAAGAATAATATTAAGGGTAAGGTAAACCTTAACTCCTCTTATATGACAGTATTTTACCGCTTCGCAAAGAGAAGCAGTATCAAAATTTTCCGCATTTCGTCTGGCGGAAAATTCCTTTGCGCCGAGATAAACCGCATCGGCACCGCTAAGCACAGCTGCCTTGAGCATCTCCTCATTGCCGACAGGGGATAGAATTTCCGGCTTTACCACGGCTCTTCCTCATCGGTTTCGGTATTTGTTACAAGATTGCTTTTAAGGATGGTGTTTTCACCGATAAGTCGGTTTATTTCTGCCTTTAATTCTTCGTTTTCCATTCTTGTTCTGGTTAGGTTGTCATAGCTTTCAAGGGCGGCTAAAACAGCCACCATTGTTGTGGATAAAAAGGGATTTTTCTTGGCAAAATAGTCCATTCTAAGCTCCAACTCTCTGCCGAGTTTGGTTAAATATTCTTCACTTTCATCACTCATAATGGAATAATTTATTCCGCCAACGGTTAATCTTATCTTATTTTCCATAATATCCTCCTTTTTCGGGATAATGCTATTTATATAATATACTATTATTGGCAAAAATAAAAGTATTTTTTATTAAGAGTAAATTAATATTGTCTTTCTTGGAAATTTGAGGTATAATTAAATGAATAATATCTGGAGGTGCTGTATGAATATTGCGGTAGGCGATAAGCTTATTATGAAGAAAAAGCACCCCTGTGGAACCGATACCTTTTCGGTGCTGAGAATCGGTATGGATTTCCGTCTTAGGTGTGATGGGTGCGGCAGAGAATTTATGGTGCCCCGTACTAAGGCAGAAAAAAGTGTTAAAAAGATAATTTCCATCGGTGAGGAGAACAAATAATGTTTGATAAATTGCAGGCGGTTGAAAATCGCTATGAACAAATAGGCGTTGAGTTAACAAGACCTGAGGTTGTTTCGGATAACGAGCAATTTCGCCGTCTTATGAAGGAGCACAGTGAGCTTACCCCCATAGTTGAAAAATATAGGGAATACCGTGCCGCTAAGGAAAGCGAGCAGGAGGCTTTAGCTCTTTTAGAGGAGGGCGGCCTCGATAAGGATTTCAAAGAATTGGTTGATGAGGAGCTTCGTCAGGCTAAAAGTGATATAGAAGCCTTTTCGGAGGAGCTTAAAATTCTTCTTTTGCCTAAGGACCCCAATGATGAAAAGAATGTTATTGTTGAAATCCGTGGTGGCGCAGGCGGCGAGGAATCGGCTTTGTTTGCAGGCTCGCTTTTCAGAATGTACAGTATGTATGCTGAATCAAAGCGTTTTAAAATCGATATCCTTAACGCCAATGAAACCGAGCTTGGCGGTTTTAAGGAAGTCAGCTTTATGATTGAGGGTAGCGGAGCATACTCGAAGTTTAAGTATGAGAGCGGTGTTCACAGAGTTCAGCGTGTTCCCGATACCGAATCTCAGGGTCGAATTCACACCTCCACTGTTACGGTTGCAGTACTACCAGAGGCAGATGAGGTTGAGCTTGAAATCAACCCTGCCGATCTTAAAATTGATACCTTCCGTTCATCTGGAGCTGGAGGTCAGCACATTAACAAAACATCCTCGGCTATTCGTGTTACCCATATTCCCACAGGAACTGTAGTTGAATGTCAGGATGAGCGAAGCCAGTTTAAAAACAAGGATAAGGCTCTTAAAATTCTCCGTTCAAGACTTTTCGATGAAGCACAGAGAGAGCACGATGAGGCAATAGCATCTGACCGTAAATCTCAGGTTGGTACGGGAGATAGAAGTGAGCGTATCCGCACATACAATTATCCTCAGGGCAGAGTTACCGATCATAGAATCGGTTTAACCCTTTATAAACTCGAACAAATTCTTAACGGTGATATGGATGAGGTTGTCGATTCACTTATAACCTATTACCGTACTGAAGCATTAAAAGCAGAGGAAGCAGGTAACTGATGATGATTACCGAAAAACTGCGTCTTGATAAGGGCAGTTATGAGGAGAGCATAAACAGGGCGGCTGATATAATTAAAAACGGCGGAATAGTTGCTATTCCCACCGAAACGGTTTACGGACTTGCCGCCTCCTGTTATTGTGATGGTGCCATAAAAAAGGTTTTTGAAGCCAAGGGCAGACCCCAGGATAATCCGTTGATAGTTCATATATCCGATATAAAGCAGCTTTCGGAAATAGCCTGTGATATACCGAGTTTGGCATTTGAGTGCGCAGAAAAATTCTGGCCGGGACCCTTTACTATGGTTTTAAAAAGGACAGATAAAATAGCTAAGAGTGTAAGCGGTGGACTTGATACAGTTGCGGTTCGTATGCCCGATAATCAGGTTGCAAGGGATATAATAGCAAAAAGCTGTCCCTTAGCGGCACCCTCAGCAAATTTATCGGGACATCCCAGTCCCACAACTGCCGACCACGTGATATACGACCTTGACGGTAAAATCGACGGTGTTGTTATATCATCGGACTGCGAGGTGGGTGTAGAATCCACAGTGATTTCCCTTTGTGGAGATAAACCCCGTTTGCTTCGTCCGGGCGGAATAACGGTCGAACAGTTAAAAGAGGTTTTACCCGATATAGTTGTGGATAAGGCGGTTCTTTCCGAACCCCAAAAGGACGAAAAGGTTGCTTCACCGGGTATGAAATACAAGCATTATGCTCCCGATACGGATACATATCTTGTTGAAGGAACAGCAGAGCAGTTTGCCGAGTTTGTAAATTCGCAAAAAGACTGTTGTGCGGTATGTTTTGACGAAGAAAGTGGCATAATAAATATTAAAAAGCTTTCATACGGAAGTATCGCTGATGAAAGTAGTCTTGCTCGTAATGTGTTTTCCGTTTTGCGTAAGGTTGATAAGCTGGGTGTTAAAAAAATATATATTCACGCCCCCTCTAAGAGCGGAGTCGGTCTTGCCGTTTATAACCGTCTTATAAGGGCGGCGGCGTTCAGGGTGATAAGCTTATGAGAATTATAGTAGGGCTAACAGGTCCCACGGGAGCAGGGAAAAGCAGTGTTACGCAAATTGCCGAAAAAAAGGGAATAAAGGTTATTGACTGTGACCTTTATGCAAGAAAGGCAACCGAAAAGGGAAGTGAAGGTCTTTCGGCTTTAGTTAAGGCTTTCGGCAAAGAAATTCTTAATATCGATGGAGAGCTTAACCGTAAAGCACTAGCGAGAATTGCTTTTTCTTCTTATGATAAAACACAGCTTCTTAATAAAACAATTCTTCCCTTTATCAAAGAACTAATTTTAGCAGAAATTGATACCGATAGGGTGTTACTTGATGCACCAACCCTCTTTGAAAGCGGAATGGATAAAATCTGCAGTAAAACAGTTGCAGTGTTAGCTGATAAGGATAAAAGACTAAAACGCATAACCGAGAGAGACGGTATATCCGCCGAAGATGCCACTATTCGCATAAATGGTGGCAAAAACGATGAGTTTTTTAAGGATAATGCGGATTATGTTATTTATAATAATGATAATGAAGAAACTTTTTTAAGAGAGATTTCTCTTTTATTAGATAAAATTTACGGAGGTAACAGTGATGAGTGAAAAAAACGCCGCTAAGGCTTTAAAGGAAAAACTTTTTTATAAAAAGGTTAACGGACGTCAAGGAGCTGATGAAACTCTGCTTAAAAGCGTTGATGATTACTGTGAGGGCTATAAGAAGTTTTTAAATACTTCAAAAACCGAGCGTGAGGCCGCAAAAAATGCTATTGAAATGGCTAAAAAGCATGGATTTGCTCCGTTTGAGCAGGGTAAAAAGTATAATGCAGGAGATAAGGTTTATGTAAATAACCGTGGCAAAACGGTAGCATTTATTGTTATCGGTAAACAGCCTGCCGAAAAGGGTGTTAATATAACTGCTGCTCATATAGATTCCCCCCGTCTTGATTTAAAACAGAATCCTTTATATGAGGAGATTGAGCTTGCCCTCTTTAAAACTCATTATTACGGTGGAATAAGAAAATATCAGTGGACTGCAGTTCCTCTTGCACTGCACGGTGTTTTTGCTTTGAAGGACGGAAGCGTTATTGAGGTTTCTTTAGGCGAAAAGGATGATGAGCCTAAGTTTGTTGTTAATGACCTTTTACCTCATCTTGCAACCGAGCAAAACAAGCGTACTCTTGCAGATGGAATAAAGGGCGAGGAGCTTAACGTACTGGTTGGAAGCCATCCCTTTAAGGATGACAGTGAAAGTGAGCTTGTTAAGCTTAATGTATTAAAGCTTCTCAATGAAAAATACGGTATTACCGAAACGGATTTCTTATCGGCAGAGCTTGAGCTTGTTCCCGCATTCAAGGCAAGTGATATCGGCTTTGACCGTTCTATGATAGGCTCTTACGGACAGGATGACAGAGTTTGTGCATATCCTGCCTTAACCGCCGTTTTAGAGGTTGAAAATCCTGAAAAGACTGCTATTGCCATTCTTACCGATAAGGAAGAAATCGGTTCTGACGGTAATACTGGACTTAATTCCGATTTCTTACGCTATGTTGTTACGGATATAGCCGCTATGCAGGGTGGTGACGGCACAGTTGCGCTTCGCAATTCAAAGTGCCTTTCTGCCGATGTTAATGCAGGTATCGACCCCACCTTCCAGGATGTTATGGAAAGAAAGAATGCGGCTCGTCTTAACTACGGTGTTGTTGTTACCAAGTTTACCGGCTCCCGTGGTAAAGCAGGAACTTCTGATGCTTCGGCTGAATATGTTGCTGAGATAAGAGCAATGCTCGATAAGGCAGATATCACCTGGCAGACAGGTGAGCTTGGCAAGGTGGATATCGGCGGCGGCGGAACGGTTGCTATGTATATCGCAAATATGGGTGTTGATGTTGTTGACTTGGGAGTTCCCGTACTTTCAATGCACGCCCCCTTTGAAACAACCGCAAAATTCGATGTTTATATGTGCTATAGAGCAATGTATGAATTTATGAAGTAATTTAAAAGCAGATACTTGTTAGTATCTGCTTTTTTACTTATATTAAAAATAAAAAAACAGATAAGTACTAGTGTACCTATCTGTTCTCTTGGCGCGCTGAAAGGGACTCGAACCCCTGACCCTCTGCTTAGAAGGCAGATGCTCTATCCAGCTGAGCTATCAGCGCAAAACTGCTATTTTTCACAGCAAATGGTATTATAACATATCATTTTAAAATAATCAAGTAAAATGTTTAATTAAATTTAAAAATCTAAAATAAATAAAAGTTGCGTTTAAATAATTTCCAAAATATATCCCGAAGCAATTCCTAAAGCAGCCGAGGAAGCGATAATAATTATGGGATGAAGCTTAGCTTTAAGTGTTAAGAATAGCATTAATAGGAAAATTCCCAGCAACACGAAAAATTCTGTTGTTATGATATTTGCAAGGGAAAAACCGTTATGGAAAAATACGGTTTGCGCCATTGAAAGAATAGCGGTGCCGATAAGACCTACAACGGCAGGCTTGAGACCTGTCATACAACCCGATACGATTTTGTTGTCTTTGAATTTTTCAAAAAATCTTGCCACAATAAGAATTATTGTGAATGAGGGTAAAACAACGCCGAGGGTTGCGCAAAAGGCACCGAAAATACCGAGTAAAACACCGTGCTGGCTACCGAGGGTGTTGCCGATATAGGTTGCTATATTTATCGCAAAGGGTCCGGGTGTGCTTTCACTTACAGCGATAAAGTTTATAAGCTCTTCATTTTCGAGCCATCCGTTTGCTAAAACCTCCTCTTGAATTAAGGGGAGCATAGCATATCCGCCGCCGAAGGTGAAAAGTCCGATTTTAAAAAAGGTTAGAAAAAGCTTCATAAAAATCATTTTTCAGCCCTCCTTTTAGCATAAAGGGAGTAGAAAAGACCTATAAGTGCGCATCCGATTATAACAAACAAAACATTAATATCAAAGAAAGCCACTATAATAAAGGAAAAGGCCATTACAATATATGAAACAAGGTTTTTCTGAACTTTTTTGTACATAGAAATAATTGCCTTGATGAGCAGAGCAAGAACTCCTGCTCGGATACCGTTAAAAGCGTATTTAACCGCCTTTATATTCTGAAATTCACGAAGAATATAGGAAATTATGAGTATTATTATAAAGGATGGCAGAACAACACCCAAAGTTGCAAAGAAAGAACCACAGAAGCCACAAACCTTGTAGCCTACAAAGGTGGCGGAGTTTATAGCGATAGGTCCGGGTGTAGATTCAGCTATAGCTATTATTTCAAGAATATCATCATCCGAAATCCATTTGTTTGTTTCAACCGTTTCTTTTTGTATCAGCGGTATCATAGCGTATCCGCCGCCGAAGGTGAAGGCTCCTATTTTAAAAAAGGTTAGAAACAGTTTTAAAAGCAATTTCATTTTGTTTTTCATAAAAGCTCCTTAAAATGTAGAAAAATTAATAATTATGAGGTATAATAAATTCAGAGGTGATAAAAATGGCTGTAAAATTGAATCCCGATAAAAAGATAGTGGCAGCAATCAAGGAAGGCTTAAAGAAAAAAGAAGGATATTGCCCTTGCAGAATTCAAAAGACAGAGGATTATAAATGCATGTGCAAGGAATTCAGGGAGCAGATAGCCGACCCTGATTTTGAGGGGTATTGTCACTGTATGTTATATTACAAAGAAAAGGATAGGTGAAACAGGTGTCTGTATTAACAATAACTAAAGATAACTTTGAAGAATTAGTGCTTAAAAGCGAAAAAACAGTGTTACTTGATTTTTGGGCTAGCTGGTGCGGTCCTTGCAGAATGGTTTCGCCTATAGTTGATGAGATAGCCGATGAAAATCCTCAAATTACTGTGGGAAAAATAAATGTTGATGAGCAACCTGAATTGGCTGCAAGTTTTTCTATTATGAGTATTCCCGCTTTATTTGTTATAAAACAGGGTAAAATAGCAAATCAGATAATTGGTTACCGTCCCAAAGAAGAAATTTTAAATATGCTTTGATTGCATTAAAATCTTGTTGCGTAACCGCATTTTTGACATAATTCCTCGACCGCTTTTCGACAGGTGAATCCTGTTCGGATAGCGGTTGCTTTTTTTGATGAAAGAATATTCTCTAAACTATCTTCAAAAATATTTCCTAAATTAATATCTCCCTCTCGGTCAAGACAGCAGGGAATAACAGTGCCGTCACAAAGAATACCAAAATGGTCCTTAAGTCCGTAACAGAAAACACGTTCACTTACTGTATCAATGGAAATATCTGGCCATGAAAAGCGTTCACCGTATTCAAGGTGAAGCTTATTTCTAATTCTTGCTCCTCGTTTACCAAAATGCCATTCATCAGGAAATCGCTCTTTTATAAGGTCGAGAGTTGAATCGTTTAAGCCTTTATCATAGCCGTTGTTCCAAAGGCGAAGAATACTAAGAACTCCGTTTTCGCTTGAATAATCGGCAAAATCGAGACAGGAGTTTATATAATTCAAATAATCTTCTTTTTCTCCATTTTCAAAGCTATGCACCGATATATTTACCTTATGGACGCCTGCTTTTACTATTTTTTCTCCCATTGAAGATAATAGACTGCCGTTTGTTGTAATACAAGGCTTAAAGCCCATATCCTTAGCAAGACGGATAAAATCTTCAATTTGGGGGTGAAGCAGAGGCTCTCCCATCACATGGAAATAAATATATTCTGTAAAGCCCTGAAGCTTTCGTAAAACACTATTAAATTTTTCAAGGCTCATATATTCGGGCTTTCTTTTTGTACCCGGACAAAATGAGCAATTCTTATTACATACATTTGTTATTTCAACATAAACTCTTGAATACATCATAACGCTATTATACAACAGTTTATTCTAATTTACAATTGATACTTTATCTTGTAAAGTGAAAATATGTGTGGTAGAATAAAAAAGGTAAATTGTATGAAAAATAAAATTTTAACCTTTGGCTTTGATGATGCCGAGATTCATGATAGAAAGCTATGTGAAATGTTCCGCAAATACGGAATGAAATCAACCTTTTTTATTTTATCCGGTCAGTTAGGATTTAAATGTGATTTTCACCGATACGGTGAGGATACGGTAGTTGAGCGAGTATCAGCAGACGAGATTAAGGATACATATTCTGGGATGGAGGTAGCTTCCCATACCGAAAGCCATAAATGCGATCCTGATGATTTTGAGGGCACCGTTGGAAGGTCTATGAGATATCTATCCGAGCTTTGCGGCTATGAGGTTAGGGGCCTTGCTTACCCCGGAGGGCATTATACCCATGAGCTTGTCCACAACCTTAGCCAAAATGGGGTTCTTTATTCCAGAACGGCTACGGTTACTCATAGCTTTGAGTTGCCCGAAAATCTTCTTATATGGAATCCTACCTGCAAGTATGATGATGAGGATATAAATGCTTTAACGGATGAGTTTTTGGCATATGAGGGCGAAGAACCGATATTGTTTTATATATACGGTCACTCCTACGAGTTAACTCAAAAGGAAGATGGTAAAAGTTTTGAAAGCTTTGAAAAGTTACTTCAAAAGCTTTCTTTTAGAGATGATATTTTGTATGCAACCAATAAAGAGGTTGCATATCTTTTAGAAAAGAGGAATAACAATGATAATTCTTAAAAATGAAAAATTAGAGGTAAAAATTGCCGAATTCGGCGCAGAAATTAAGAGTGTTTTAAAGGATGGAGTAGAATATTTTTGGAATTCCGCTCCCGAAATCTGGGGAAAATCCGCACCCCTTATGTTTCCTATATGCGGTGGACTTAAGGATAATAAATATATTTTCGAAGGTAAAGAATATTATCTTCCAAAGCACGGCTTTGCGCAAACTAAAATGTTTACTGTAGAAAGTCAGGATGATACTTCGGCAGTATTTTTACTAAAGGATGATGAGAAAACAAGGGAAAGCTATCCCTTTAGCTTTGAGCTTCGTGTGATTTATACCCTTTTGGAAGATAGCATAAAAATCGGTTATGAGGTAAAAAATCTCGATAACAAAACTATGTATTTCAATTTAGGCTCTCACGAGGCTTATTATACTCCTGAGGGAATAGAGGATTATGATATAATATTCCCCGAAAAGGAAACCCTTACGGCTTCATATCTTTATGGCAGTCAATTAGCATATAACGGATATACAGTTTTAAAGGATAGCAATGTTTTGCCTCTTTATGAAAAGTATTTTGCTATTGATGCGCTTGTTTTTACAGAAATAAAATCCCGTTCGGCAACCCTCAGAAACCGCAAAACAGGCAGAAGCGTTACTGTGGATTTCCCCGATGCTTCTTATTTCTTACTTTGGCATAAGTCGGGAGCCCCTTATATGTGTTTAGAGCCTTGGGGTGGAATCCCTGATTATCACGACAGCAATTATGATATAACTACTAAACCCGGTATAACCATGTTGGGAAGTGGTAAAACTTATAATTGCAGCCATACAATAAAGTTTTGAGGTGCTTTTATGCAAGATATAAAATTGGGTAAGTACCGCCATTTTAAAGGAAATGAATATGAGGTTTTGCATATTGCTAAAAACTCGGAAAATCTTGAAGAAACGGTAGTCTACAGAGCCTTGTATGGCGATAAAGAGGTTTGGGTAAGACCTGCTTCAATGTGGAACGAAATCGTGGAACGGGACGGTAAAGCCTATAAACGCTTTACATATATAGAAGAGTAGGTGTTATTTATGAAAATATATAAATCGGTTGATGAGCTTATTGGCTCAACTCCTCTTTTACAGCTCGATAATTTCAAAAATCAAGAGGAATATAAAGCAAATATTCTTGCAAAGCTTGAAATGTTTAATCCTGCAGGTTCTGTAAAGGATAGAGTTGCAAAGCAGATGCTCGATGATGCCGAGAAAAGCGGCGAGCTTAAAAAGAATTCAACCATCATAGAGCCCACTTCGGGTAATACGGGTATCGGCCTTGCGGCGGTTGCGGTATCACGTGGCTACAAGGTTATAATCGTTATGCCCGAAAATATGTCCGAAGAACGCAAAATTATAATGAAATCCTTGGGTGCTGAGCTTGTTTTAACCGAGGCTTCGAGGGGGATGAAGGGTGCTATTGAAAGGGCAGAGGAATTGGCGAAGGTAACACCTGATTCGTTTATCCCTGGGCAGTTCGTAAATCCCTCAAATCCAAAGGCTCATAAATTAACAACGGGCCCTGAAATCTGGGAGGATACAGAAGGCATGGTTGATATATTTGTTGCGGGGGCCGGAACGGGCGGTACTGTATCGGGAGTAGGGGAATACCTAAAATCAAAAAATCCCGATATTAAAATAGTTGCCGTGGAGCCCGCAGATTCTCCCATTATTTCAAAGGGAGAGGTAGGACCCCATAAGATTCAGGGAATAGGCGCAGGCTTTATTCCCGAAACGCTCAATATAAGCGTAATCGATGAGGTTATGGCGATAGAGAGTGAGGAAGCCTTTGCTTACGGAAGAAAAATAGCAAAAGCGCAAGGTATTCTTGTTGGAATTTCCTCGGGAGCGGCTCTGGCGGCGGCGGTAAAGCTTGCAAACAGAGAGGAAAACAAGGATAAAAATATTGTAGTTCTCTTGCCTGATACGGGAGACCGATATCTTTCAACCGAAATGTTTATATAAAACTGAAAAGAGAGTGGTTCAAATGAACTGCACCAAATTGTGCAGTTCACAAACCACTCTCTTTTTTTAACTTATTTCTATACCGTAAACTCCTCTTGAACGGGTTCCGAGTATAATCGTGTTTTCAAAAATAACGGGGGAGGATTCGATTGTTCCGCCTAAATCTATACTGTTTATGGTTTCTCCCGTTTTGGGGTCTAACAGATACAAGGAACCGGCAGAGGAGCCTAATACAATGTATCCGTTGCCATTATCGGTATAAACGGCAGTGGGCGAGCTCCAGGCGTATGCCCTCATAGATTTTTCCCAAACGGTTTTTCCTGTTGCAGTATCTAAAGCTACCAATGTTCCTGCATTGCTCATATTTGTTTTGCCGACAGGATAAATTATGAGTCCTTCCAAATCGGTGCCTTCTTTGCCGAGGAGAGGGGAGCCGAGGATTCCTCCGGAAACCTCTTTATCATATCTGATTCGGTTATATGCACGTTCCCAGATTATTTTTCCCGTTGTGGCATCTAACTTATAAATATAACTGTTGCCGCCGCCGTATTCCATAGAGGTTGCAACATAAAGGTAACCCTTACGGTCTTCACCCCATTCGAAAACGGGGGTCGAGTTAACATCATCACGAACATTCTGAGCCCATACAAGCTTCATAGTATTTGCATTAATGCAGAATACCATACCGCCGTTATCAGCCGCAAACAGATATCCGCCTACGCCAACTACACTGCTTTCAAAACCTAAGGTTTTGCCTGTGTTGGTACGATAACGGGCTTTGGCTATGTTTTGGGGGTTGACCGATATTGTTCCTGCTGCTTTATCGTAAACGGTATTAAGCTTAATGGTATAAATAACACCGCTCTCGCAGGGCCATATTAGGGTATCGGTTTCGGCGCTTACTAAAGGAGAACCGTCAAATGCACCCCAACGGCGATGCCAGAAGGAATCAACGCCCGACTGCTCATATATGATTTTGCCTTCAATTAGGCTGATAACATAAATACGTGGAGCTTTGCCGTTGTTATAAAGACCTGAGCCCACATACATTAGGGGATAACCTCTGGGGTCTAATGCACCTGCACCCTTAAAGTTCATACCTACATTTATCGGGTCTCTTGTATAAGAGCCATCCTCCATATCGTAGAAATAAATCTTACCGTCAAGAGTGGCATATATCGCTTCAACAAGATTATCCTTTGCCTTTTTATCGGCATACATATTCATAATGGCCTTGGTTTCCTTATCCCAACGCACTACTAATGGCTGACCGGTCCAGCCGCAACCGCCCCACTTGTTGAGGGCACCCACCGAGGAACGCCATTTTTGGGTTAAGGTTTTGTTGGTTATTTTTGCAGTTCCGAAATTTCCACCGCTACGGTAGTTATTGCCTCGGAAGGTTACAATGCCTTCAACCTTAGCATAATCCTTGCCTGCGCCGAAGGAAATGTTACTCGGTCTTACAAAGTTGCTTGTGAATGCACCGTTGCTCATAACCTCCCAGTTGATTCTCCAGTTTGAAGGATTGCTTTCCTCAACAGAGTAAGGAGATAACACCGGTAAAGGCTCGGGCTTGGGTTCGGGCTTCACGGGAGTAACTGCCACCGATTCGGATAACTGAGAAGAGCTGGAAAGAGAAGAGGAGGACAGCATTTCATCCCTAACTCTTGCATACTGAAATACGCTAAAATTAGTACAAGCCAGAACAACGCCGGTAAGAGCGAAGGCTACTATGCTCATAATCCTCGAAGATTTGCTTAAGGCTTGAGCTTTAGCTTTTTTATCTATGAAAATTTTAAGGAAAATACAGCCGATAATCAAAACAGCAGAAACCGCAAACAAAATAACTGTTATAGTTTTTAAAAAAGAGTAGTTTTCTGAAATATCAGCCACAGAGCTTGCAGATTTCGAAAGTGCAGTAAACAGCAAATTCTTCATTAAAACACGGCGCCTCCATAAATATAATAAATATATAGCAGAATTATTGTATCACTACATAAGTAAATGCGCAAGGGTAAAAGTGAGGATATTTTGTTATTTTAAGGTTTTGACGGAAATTTTAAGAAAAAATGTATTTTTTTAGGCAAAAATATTAATAAATTGTAAAAGTCAGGGAAAGTCAAAGAAATTTTGCAAAAAGTATTGACTTTTGGAATTTTCTGCATATAATAATAATCGTTAGCACTCGAAACACGAGAGTGCTAAAAAAGAAAATTAGTCAGGCGAGGTGACAAATCTATGGAGCTTAGCCCGAGAAAAAAGGCTGTTTTATCGGCGATAATAAAAAACTATATCGAAACAGGAGAGCCGGTTGGTTCCAAGATTTTAACCGAGCTTATTGAAAATGCGCCATCATCTGCAACTCTTAGAAACGAAATGAGTGAGCTTTGCAACTTGGGATTCCTTGAGCAACCTCATACATCGGCGGGCAGAGTACCAACGAGCAGAGGCTTGCGGCTTTATGTTAATTCACTTATGAATCCCGTAAAGCTGAGTGAGAGTGCAAAAAGGTTCATTGATGAGGGACTTGCCGATATTAACTGTGACCCTGAGCAGATTCCTGCTAAGGTAGGAAGGATAATTTCTGATTTAACAGGGCTTCCGGCAATCAGTTGTATTATTACCGAAGAGGAAATTACAGTAAAACGTATTGAGCTTTTACCTATAGGGTTGCGTTCGATGATGCTTTTGATAATAACGTCTGACGGTAGGGCAAGAAATCGAATATTCAGGACTTCGGTTCAGCTTAACGATTCTGTACTTGATAACTTTAACGATATATGTAAAAGGAAAATCAGAGGCAAAGCGGTTACAGAATTAAACAAGCCGTATATGCAGAACGTCATAGCGGCTGCGGGTATTGACTCGTTGACGCTTTTACCCTTACTTACCGCAGTATTTGAGATGGCAGGGGAGATAGAAAATTCATCGGTTAATTTAAGCGGTGAAACCTGTCTTTACAATATAAGCGCAGATGAGGAATCTGCAAGAAAAATTATTTCTCTTATTAAACGGCGAGACCCCATAATTTCACTGATGAACAGTATACCTGATAATGCGGGTGTGGTTTTCGGCAGTGATACAAAGCTTGAAGAATTGTCTTCGGGAACGATTGTAGCTGCCAGATTCGGTGCTAAATCTATTAAGGGAACGCTTGCTGTTATAGGACCTCATAGAATTTCCTATGAGGAGGTAATACCCAGTGTTGAATATGCTGCGAGCAGACTTACAACGCTTATGGGTGAAGCATTAAAGGATATGGAGGATTGATTTCGTGTCAGAAGAAAAAAAGGAAAATGTGGCCGAAACCGAAAAAGAGGTAAAAGCCGAAAAGAAAAAGAACAAAAAGGATGCGGAAATCGAGGCTTTGAAGGCAGAGCTTGAAAATAACAAGGATTTATTACTAAGAACTGCCGCAGAGTTTGATAATTATAAAAAAAGGACAGATAGAGAAAAATCCTCGGTTGCCGAGTTTGCAAAGGCCGGCATGATTAAGGAGCTGTTACCTATACTTGATAATATAGGCAGAGCGTCCACCGTAGATAAGGAAACCCCCGAATATATAAAGGGCATTGAGATGATTGTCAAGCAGTTCGAGGGGCTTTATGAAAAATTAGGAATCTGTGCAATAGCTAATGTCGGCGATTCGTTTGACCCGAATTTCCACGAGGCTGTTATGCATATAGAGGATGAAGAATTAGGCGAAAACGTTATCGCCGAGGTTCTTCAGCAGGGCTACAAGGTTGGAGATACCGTTGTAAGACCTGCAATGGTTAAAGTAGCAAATTAAAATATTAAAAATTCTATTTGGAGGATATTATTATGGGAAAAATTATAGGAATTGACTTGGGAACAACTAACTCTTGCGTTGCAGTTATGGAGGGCGGCGAGCCGGTTGTAATTGCTAATGCAGAGGGCGGAAGAACAACCCCTTCGGTTGTTGCTTTTTCTAAAACAGGCGAGAGAATGGTAGGTCAGGTTGCAAAGCGTCAGGCTATCACCAATCCTGACAGAACTATCAGCTCTATCAAGCGTGATATGGGTACTTCCAACACCGTTGAAATTGACGGTAAGAAGTATACTCCTCAGGAGATATCTGCAATAATTCTTCAGAAATTAAAGGCTGATGCCGAGGCTTATCTCGGTCAGACTGTTACTGAAGCTGTTATCACCGTTCCCGCTTACTTTACCGATGCTCAGCGTCAGGCAACTAAGGATGCAGGTAAAATTGCAGGTCTTGAGGTTAAGCGTATTATAAACGAGCCTACTGCTGCAGCTCTTGCTTACAGTATTGATAAGGAAGATGACCAGAAGGTTATGGTTTATGACCTCGGCGGCGGTACCTTCGACGTTTCCATTATAGAGATGGGTGACGGTGTTCAGGAGGTTCTTGCAACCGCAGGTAACAACAAGCTCGGCGGTGACGATTTCGATAAGAGAGTTATGGATTATATCGTTGCAACCTTTAAGGCTGAGCAGGGAATTGATTTGTCCGGCGATAAGATGGCTATGCAGCGTGTTAAAGAGGCTGCAGAAAAGGCAAAAATCGACCTTTCCGGTATGACCTCTACTGATATAAACCTTCCCTTTATTACTGCTGATTCAACCGGTCCTAAGCACTTTGAAACAACCCTTACCAGAGCTAAGTTCAATGAGCTTACAAGCGACCTAGTTGATGCAACTATGGGACCCGTTCGTCAGGCTATTGCCGATTCGGGACTTGATAAGAGCGAAATTCATAAGGTTCTTATGGTTGGTGGTTCTTCAAGAATCCCCGCAGTTCAGGAAGCCGTTAAAACCTTTATGGGTAAGGAGCCCTTCAAGGGCATTAACCCCGATGAATGTGTGGCTTTAGGTGCTTCATTACAGGCAGGCGTTCTCGGCGGAGACGTTAAGGGACTTCTTCTCCTTGACGTAACACCCCTTTCATTAGGTATTGAAACAATGGGCGGAGTTTCCACAAAGATTATTGATAGAAACACCACCATCCCCGCTAAAAAGAGCCAGATTTTCTCCACTGCGGCTGACGGTCAGACCTCTGTTGAGGTACATGTTCTTCAGGGTGAAAGAGAATTTGCAAAGGATAATAAGACCCTCGGTGTATTCCATCTTGACGGTATTGCTCCCGCTCCCAGAGGAATCCCCCAGATTGAGGTTACCTTTGATATAGATGCTAATGGTATTGTTCACGTTTCGGCTAAGGATTTGGGAACCGGTAAGGAAAACGATATCACTATTACTTCTAATACCAATATGTCCAAGGAGGATATTGATAAGGCTGTTAAGGAAGCTGAGGCTTATGCTGCTGAGGATAAGAAGCGCAGAGAGGCTGTTGATATCCGCAACAATGCCGACCAGATGATTTACCAGACTGAAAAAACCGTAACTGAGTTTGGCGATAAGCTTTCTGAGGATGAAAAGGCTAAGATTGAGGCTGCTAAAGAAGCTCTCAAGGAATCCTTGAAGGGCGAAGATATTGATGATATCAAGGCTAAGCAGGAGGCTTTGCAGAAGGAAATCTATGCCGTAAGCGAAAAGGTATACAAGGCTGCCGCTGAGGCACAGGGCGCTGCAGGTGCCAACGGTGCTGCCGATGGCGGTGCTCAGGCTGACCCCAATGTTTATGAGGCAGACTATACCGATGTAGACGATAACAAGTAATTTTAGTTTAACTATGGGTGGCTTATGCCGCCCATAGAAGACTTATAGGAGAATTTTTGTGGCTGATAACAAAAGAGATTATTATGAGGTTCTCGGCGTTGATAAGTCGGTAGGAGACGATGAGCTTAAAAAGGCTTACCGAAAAGCCGCTAAAAAGTATCATCCCGACTTAAATCCCGGTGATGCGGCTGCCGAAAAAAGCTTCAAAGAGGTTAATGAGGCCTACGAGGTGCTCTCCGATAAGGAAAAAAGGGCAAGATATGACCAGTTCGGTCATGCAGGTGTTGACCCTAATTTCGGAGCAGGTGGCGGAGGCTACGGCGGTGGCTTTACCGGCGATTTCGGAGACCTCGGCGATATATTTAATTCCTTTTTTGGCGGTGGCTTTGGCGGTGGAGCAAGAAGAAACCCCAATGCACCAAGAAGAGGTAATGATACTGCTGCTACCGTTAATCTTTCCTTTGAGGAAGCGGCAAAGGGCTGTAAAAAGACCGTCAGAGTAACCAAGATAGATAACTGCAGTGACTGTGGTGGTACGGGTGCCGAAAGAGGCACCACAACCAAGACCTGTCCCGTTTGTCACGGAAGCGGTCAGGTTTCCTCTGCTCAGAGAACTCCCTTTGGGGTTATTCAAACTCAGCAGGTTTGTAACCATTGTCACGGAAGCGGTAAAATTATAGATAAGCCCTGTCATACCTGTGCGGGAAAGGGAAGAATCAGACATACGGTTGAGCAAAATGTTGATATCCCTGCAGGTATTGATGACGGACAGATAATAAATCTTCGTGGAGGCGGAGATGCAGGCACTAACGGAGGTCCAGCAGGAGACCTTAGAATTAACGTTAATGTGCGTCCCCATCCATTCTTTGAGCGCCGAGGCTTTGATGTTTTCTGTGAAATACCTATAACCTTTGCTCAGGCGGCGTTGGGGGCTGATATTACCGTTCCAACCCTTGAAGGCAAGGTTAAGCTTACTGTACATGAGGGTACCCAACCCGGTGACCAGTTCAAATTAAAGGGCAAGGGTATTCAGCGCCTTAACTATTCGGGCAAGGGTGACCAATATGTTAAAATCATCGTTGAGGTTCCAAAAAATCTTTCAAAAGCGCAAAAGGAAAAGCTTCGTGATTTTGATGGCGCTACCGATGATAAGAACTATAATAAAAAGAAAAGCTTTACCGAAAAGTTAAAGGATTTCTTTACTGAATAAAAGGGTGCATCGCACCCTTTTTTCGACATAAAATGTACATCTTTTGGTGTATAATCCTTTGTACTACATAAATAAAGGAATGATAATTATGAAAGATGGATTTAAAAGCTGCTGCTTCACAGGCTACCGACCATCAAAATTCCCCTTTGAATTAAGGGAAGAGGATAGTGAATTTATAAAATTTGAAAATAAGCTTGTTGATGCGGTATTTTCTCTGCCTGATGAGGAATGCTTTACCTTTTACTGCGGTATGGCTATGGGTTTTGATATTATAGCCGCCGAAACGGTGTTATTACTAAGGGAAACCTATAAAAAGGCTAAAATATCACTTGTTTGCGTTATTCCTTTTATTGAGCAGGCTGCGTCCTTTTCCGAGGAGTGGAAGGAAAGATATGATGCAGTGCTTGAACAGGCGGACGAAATCATATTGCTTTCGGATAAGTATTACAACGGATGTTACCGAAAGAGAAATGAGTTTATGGTTGATAACAGCGATTTTATCGTTACCTGGTTTGACGGAAAATCGGGTGGAACACGTAATACGCTCGCATATGCCAACAAAAACGAAAAAAGGATTATAAACCTGAACGAAGATGGGGTTCATGAATACATATACGACGAAGAGTATGATATAGTTTAAATTAAACACCTACGGTTAAGTAAACTGTGGGTGTTTTTTCTTTTGTTCACATTTTGTCTATTGATAAATTAGCGAAAATGTATTAAAATGTTAAATGTATTATTGTGCTATTCGGAGGTAAGAATATGAATTTGAGCGAAGAACGGCTTAAAGAGCTATTCTCACGCAATCTTTCAGTTTTAAGACATAGAAGCGGTATGACTCAGCTTGAGCTTGCGGAAAAATTGAATTATTCAGATAAATCTATTTCCAAGTGGGAGCGAGGAGAGGGTCTGCCCGATTTACCGGTGGCTATGAAAATAGCCGACCTTTTCGGTGTTTCGGTAAATGATTTGGTGAGCGAAAAGATTCCGAGAAAGTTTTTAATATCAAGAAACAAGGTAATAATAACACTTTTATCAATAGGCATAGCTTGGCTGGTTGCGGCTGTGAGTTATTTCCTCTTTCAGTTTATAGCTCCAAGCTGGAAATCTGAGATGCTTTTTGCCTATGCAGTCCCTGTTAGCTTTATTGTTGCTATAGTTTTCACAAATATATGGTTTAAAAAGATATATAGATTTTTATCGGTTTCGGGCTTCGTATGGTCGCTGTGCATTTGTATTGTAAGCAGTATACCCGTTGATAAGGTTACCTTGCTTTATATTATTGCGGCTGTGATACAGGTGCTCATAATACTCTGGTTTTGCTTGAAGAAAGTTAGATAAATATGCGAATTTTAGCTATTGGTGATGTTTGCGGTTCTATAGGTTGCAGATATTTGCAGTCTGTTTTGCCGAAAATAAAGAGAGAAAAAAATATAGATGCGGTTATTGTTAACGGAGAAAATTCGGCTGACGGTAACGGAATAACACCCGAAAGCGCAGCTATGCTGTTTAATTGCGGTGCTGATATTATAACCGGAGGAAATCATACCCTCCGCCGCAAGGAAGTTTACGATTATCTTGATGAAAATGAGTTTGTTCTCCGCCCTCATAATCTTCCTAATGCAAGCTTTGGAAGGGGATATGGGGTTGTAGATTTCGGTTTTACTCGATTTGCCGTTATAAATGTTTCGGGTAAAATATATTTTGAGGATAAAACTATAGAAAACCCCTTCACGGTTGCCGATGAGTTAATCGAAAGGGCAAAGGCAGATGGTATAAAAATTATTCTTGTTGATTTTCATGCCGAGGCAACCAGCGAAAAAAGAGCGTTGGGACTTTATCTTGACGGTAAGGCTTCTGCGGTTTTCGGAACACATACTCATGTTCAAACTGCCGATGAGCAGATACTCTCGGGTGGTACAGGATATATTACCGACCTTGGTATGACGGGACCTATCGATTCCGTTTTAGGTGTCAAGAGTGAGATAATCATTAACCGTCTTAAGAGTAATGATATGTCTAAATTTGTTTTGGCTGAAGGCAAATGTATGTTAAACGGCTGTATTTTTGATATTGATGAAAATACAGGCATAACACAAAAAATAGAAAGAATATATATAAGCGAGGAATAACAGTTGTTTTTAAAAAAGCTTCTGTGCCTGATTTTGTGTATCGGTCTACTGCTGCTTGCAGGCTGCGGTGATGACGGCAAAAAGGTAGATAAGGATGATAAAGTTAATATAGAATCGGCGGAGGTAAGGGATACCATGAATTTGCTTTTTTGCAATTCAGATACCCTTAATCCCTATATAGCCGAAACCGAAATCAACCGTCAGCTTTGCCGTTTGATTTTTGACCCCCTTGTTAAAACCGATAATGAATTTGAGGTTAAATACTGTCTTGCCGAATCGGTTAAGGTGCAAGGTAAGGAATGTGTTGCAAAACTAAGAAATGCAAAGTTTTCTGACGGAGCTAATTTAACTGCTTCGGATGTGGTTTATTCCTTTAATCTTGCTAAAAAATCCTCAACCTCGTATGCTTATAAGCTTTATAATGTTTCCTCTGCTACCGCAGTCGATTCTAAAACGGTTAAGTTTTCCCTTATAAAAAGTGACCCTTATTGTGCAAATGTGCTTGATTTTCCCATACTTAAGACCGACAGTGATAAAAGAACCGACTCGGACGGTGTTGTTCTTCCTTCGATAGGATGCGGAAGATACGCCCCGACAGACGATTATTCAAAGCTTATTTTAAATGAAAAATATTACGGGGATAAGGGCAGTATAAAAACAATAAGACTTGAAAATGCACCCGATACCGAATCAATTTCCCACTATATTGAAATAGGCGCTGCCGATATGTATTACACCGATATATCTGACGGTGATATTATCCGTATGAGCGCCTTAAAATACAATATAAATCTCAATAATTTCGTATATATAGGAATTAACGGAAATTATCCGCTCCTTAAGAATAATGATATAAGATATGCAATTTCCTCGGCGCTTAACCGCAACAGTATTTGCAGTAAGGCTTACTATAATAATGCTATTGCGGCAACGGGATTTTTTAATCCCTTGTGGAAGGAAACTGCTTCTGTGCAAAATATACAAACTGAAGCAAATTTGCAAATAACTGTTGAGAATTTATCAGAAATAGGATATAATAGTTTAGATGCAGAAGGATATTATGTTAATTCGCTTGGCAATAGAATAAACCTCACATTGCTTGTAAATTCCGATAACGCAATGAGGGTTTTGGCGGCTAAGGAAATAGCAAGTCAGCTTAAAAGCGCAGGAATTAATATAACCGTAATAGAAAAAGGTTACGAGGCTTATCTTGCGGCGCTCAGGTCGGGAGGCTTTCAGTTATATTTAGGTGAGGTTAATATAACCCCCAATATGGATATGACTAATCTTGTAGCCCCTGGCACTGCCGCTTCATACGGTGTTGTTACACCTACGGTTGAAATTCCTTCTTCAGATGAAACTGGTGAAACCGTTCAAACCACTATTACGGCACCCGCAAATTCACTTTCTGTAATAAACGGATTTTACAGTGGCGTTAACACTATAACCGATGTTGCCACCGCTTTACAAACCGAAATGCCTATGATACCGGTTTGCTACCGTACAGGGGTGCTTTTCTGTGATGAAAATATTGAAAATATTAAGAATTCCTCTGCGAGTGACATTTATTTTTCAATAGAATCTTACCGTATAATTAAAAAATAGGAGGATAATACAATGATTGCTTATGAAAACAGAATCGGAACAATCGATATCTCGGAAGGTTATCTTTCAAAGCTTATCGGTCATGAGGTAACATCTTGCTTCGGAGTAGTAGGTATGGTACCCAGTGGAAACCGTCAGCGCTTATTCAGCAAGCTTTCTAAAAAAGAGTTGTTAGATACGGGAATAATTGTATCAGGTAATACAGATTCCCTTAAGGTTGAGCTTCATATCGTTGTAACCTACGGTATGAATATAAATGCCATTGCTGCAAGTATTACCGAAAAGGTAAAATATGTTGTAAATCAGGCAACGGGAATGACTGTCAGCAAGGTTACTATTAAGATTGACGGAATGAAGGAATAAGGCATAATTTTTGCGGCTTTTCCTAAAAGGAGTGTTTATATTTGATTAACGGCGATATTTTGCGCGATGCAATGCTTTCAGCAACCAATAATCTTACTAATTATCGTAAGCAGGTTGATGATTTAAATATTTTCCCGGTGCCGGACGGTGATACCGGAACTAATATGTCTATGACTCTTGCAAATTCTGCAAGAGAACTTGAGAAATTAAGCGGAGAAACTGCCGGCAAGGTAGCTTCTGTTAATGCATCTGCATTGCTTCGCGGTGCCAGAGGAAACTCAGGTGTTATAACCTCATTACTTTTCCGAGGTTTTGCTAAAGGAATCGGAGAGGATGAATTTGTAACTGCCGAGAATATCTCCAAGGCATTTACTATGGGTGTTGAGGCGGCTTATAAGGCTGTTATGAAGCCCACCGAAGGAACTATTTTAACCGTAGCACGTGTTGCTTCCGAAAAAGCAAAGGCGGCTTTTGAAGATGG
>JAFPAV010000082.1 GCA_017390725.1 Clostridia bacterium
AGATATTTTTGGGAAATATCGGCAAAATTTTAATTAAAACGAAGAAATTTTAAGAAAACCATTGACTTTAACGCTTTAATGTGCTAAAATCTCATTATCAAATTAAAAAAGGTGGGATTTAGATGGCATTAAAGGTTATAATGTTGGTGGTTTTCTTTGCAATTATGGTAGGTGTCGGCCTCTATTGCCGCAAGAATTCTACCGATGTTAACGGTTTCGTATTAGGCGGCAGGGCAGTAGGCCCGTGGCTCACCGCCTTTGCTTATGGAACATCCTATTTTTCTGCGGTTATTTTCGTAGGCTATGCAGGTCAGTTTGGTTGGAAATTCGGTATTGCTTCTACCTGGATAGGTATAGGTAATGCGGTACTGGGTTCATTACTCGCTTGGGTTGTATTGGGCAGAAGAACAAGACTTATGTCTCAGCATTTAGGTAGCGCAACCATGCCTGAGTTTTTTGGGAAAAGATATATGAGCCCTGCCCTTAAAATTGCAGCCTCGATTATAGTTTTCATATTCTTGATTCCTTATACTGCATCTCTTTATAACGGTTTATCAAGACTTTTTTCAATGGCGTTCCCAGGAATTGATTATTCGGTTTGCGTTATTGTTATGGCGGTGCTAACAGGTGTTTATGTAATAGTCGGTGGCTATATGGCAACAGCAATTAACGATTTTATTCAGGGAATTATAATGATAATAGGTATTATTTTGGTAATTGCCGCAGTTCTTTCCCAAAACGGTGGTTTCATTGAATCCTTAAACGGACTTGCCGAAATAACTGCCGAGGGCACTGCTCCAGGTGCATTCAATTCCTTCTTCGGACCTGACCCGTTAGGTCTTATGTTTGTTGTCATTCTTACCTCTCTCGGAACTTGGGGACTTCCTCAGATGGTACAGAAATTCTATTCCATCAAGAGTGAAAAGGATATAAATAAAGGTACTGTTATCTCAACAATATTTGCGGTTATAGTTGCAGGTGGATGCTACTTCCTCGGCGGCTTTGGAAGACTGTTTACCAATAAGCTTAATGTAGTGAACGGCAGTCCTGCAGAGGGCTTTGATGCAATTATCCCCACAGTACTTGAAGGCCTTCCCGATATACTTATAGGCGTTGTTATAGTGTTGGTGCTTTCGGCTTCAATGTCAACCCTTTCATCCCTTGTTTTGGCGTCCAGCTCAACCCTTACCCTCGACCTTATAAAGGGACATATAGTTAAAAAAATGACCGAGAAAAAACAGGTGCTGATAATGAGAGTACTTATAGTTGTATTTATCGTTATTTCGGCATATATTGCTCTTAATAAAGATAAACTCGGTTACATAGCCGATATGATGGGAATATCCTGGGGCGCTCTCGCAGGCGCATTCTTAGCCCCCTTCCTTTTCGGGCTTTACTGGAAAAGAGCAACCAAGTTATCAGTTTGGGTAAGCTTTATTTTTGGTGCAGGAATAATGGTGCTTAATATGGTGGCAAGAAGCTCCTTCCCCGTAATCCTTCAGTCTCCGATAAACTGCGGAGTTATTTCAATGCTTGTGGGTCTTGTTATAGTACCTGTTGTAAGTCTTTTAACTCCAAAGCCCGATAAGGAAAAGACAGAGGATATGTTCTCTTGCTATAACCGTGAGGTTACTGTTAAGTCTAAAGAATCATTAGGTGAATAAAAAAATTAAGGTGCAGAAATTTCTGCACCTTTTATGGATTTTATGTTATAAAAAACTTGAAAATTAATATATAAAGTTTTAATATATATAAAGAGAAGAAGAAAGGAATAGTAAAATGCCAATTACCGAAATTCTACAAAAAAATGCAGATTTTTATCCTACTGATACGGCCCTCGTTGAAATAAATCCTCAAAATGAGGGAAAGAAAAGACTTACCTGGCAGGAGTATTCTCTAATAGAATCAAATCCTAACGAGGCATACCGTAAGGAGATAAGCTGGGGAGAGTTCAACAAAGCGGCTAATCGTTTTGCAAATCTTCTTTTATCAAGAGGTATAAAAAAGGGAGATAAGGTTGCAATTCTTTTGATGAATTGCATTGAATGGCTTCCTGTTTATTTTGGTATTCTGAAAACAGGCGCTATGGCGGTGCCGCTTAATTACCGTTATGCCGCCGATGAGATAAAATACTGTCTTGAGCTTGCCGATGCCGATGTTATAATTTTCGGCCCCGAGTTTACAGGACGTGTGGAGCAGATTTGTTCAAGGGTAAAAAGAATTAAAATGTGGCTGTATCTGGGTGAGGATTGTCCCACCTTTGCAGAAAGCTATGATAATTTGGTTTCCTACTGTTCTTCTAAAAATCCAAATATAAAATTAACCGATGATGACGATGCGGCTATTTATTTCTCTTCGGGAACAACAGGTTTTCCAAAAGCAATTATACATAAACATATGAGCCTTATCCATTCTGCAAGAACAGAGCAAAATCATCACTCGCAAACTAAGGATGATGTTTTCCTTTGCATACCGCCCCTATATCATACGGGAGCAAAAATGCATTGGTTTGGCAGCTTCCTCGTAGGCGGCAGCGCTGTAATTCTTAAGGGAATAAAACCCGAATGGATACTTAACACAGTTTCAGAGGAAAAATGCTCAATAGTTTGGTTGCTTGTTCCCTGGGCGCAGGACATTCTCGATGCGGTTGAGCGTGGTGATTTGAAATTAGAGGATTATGACCTTTCACGGTGGAGACTTATGCATATAGGCGCACAGCCCGTGCCTCCCAGTCTTATAAAGCGCTGGAAACAGTATTTCCCCAACCACGCATATGATACCAATTACGGCCTTTCTGAATCCATAGGCCCCGGTTGTGTTCATCTCGGTGTGGAGAACGAGCATAAGGTGGGCGCCATCGGTAAAGCAGGCTTTGGCTGGCAGACCAAGATAGTTGACGAGATGGGCAACGAGGTCCAAAGGGGAGATGTTGGTGAGCTTGCCGTTAAAGGCCCCGGTGTTATGACTGCATATTATAAGGATGAAAAGGCAACAAGTGATGTTTTAAAGGACGGTTGGCTTTTCACAGGTGATATGGCGGCAGAGGATGAGGATGGATTTATATTCCTTGTTGACCGTAAAAAGGATGTTATTATTTCGGGCGGTGAAAACCTTTATCCCGTTCAGATTGAAGATTATCTGCGCAAGTGCGATAAGATAAGTGACGTTGCGGTAATAGGTTTACCCGATGCAAGACTTGGCGAGATAGCAACCGCTATTATTCAGGTCAAAGAGGGTATGACTATGACCGAAGAGGATGTTGAGGATTTCTGCCTTGATTTACCGAGATATAAGCGTCCCCGAAAGATAATATTTGCCGATGTACCCCGTAACCCAACGGGTAAGATAGAAAAGCCTAAGCTTCGCCGTATTTATTGCGGAGAGAGTGTTGTGGCTCAGCAGAATGAAATAAATTAGGAGAAAAAATATGAAAAAGTTATTACTTGGCAATGCAGCGGTAGCCCGCGGTGCTTATGAAGCAGGGGTAGGGGTTGTTGCCTCCTATCCCGGTACTCCAAGCACCGAAATAACCGAAGAAATTGCAAAATATGATGAAATCTATTCCGAGTGGTCACCTAACGAAAAGGTTGCCGCCGAGGTAGCTATCGGCGCATCTATCGCAGGTGCCCGTTCTATGAGTTGTATGAAGCACGTGGGACTCAATGTTATGGCAGACCCCGTTTTCACCGTAAGCTATTCGGGTGTTAACGGCGGACTGGTTTTCTGTGTTGCAGATGACCCCGGTATGCATTCTTCTCAGAACGAGCAGGATTCCCGTCACTATGCAAGGGCTTCTAAAATAGCAATGTTAGAGCCCTCTGATTCGGCTGAATGTAAGGAATTCACAAAGCTTGCTTTCTCTTTGTCTGAGGAGTATGATACCCCCGTATTTATCCGCCTTTCCACAAGAGTTTCCCACTCTCAGAGCCTTGTTGAAATAGAGGATAGAAAGGAAATCGAACTAAAGCCTTATGAGAAGAATATCGGCAAATATGTAATGATGCCGGCAAACGCTATTAAGAGACATGTTATTGTTGAGGATAGAATTACTGCCCTTAAGGAATTTGCCGAAACAACTCCTCTTAATGAAATTGAGGAAAATGGCAGTAAAATCGGTGTTATAACCGCAGGCATTGCCTATGAATATGCAAAGGAGGCTTTAGGGGATAAGGCTGATTTTCTAAAGCTAGGTATGGTTTATCCTCTTCCAGATAATAAGCTTAAGACCTTTGCGGAAAAGTACGATAAAGTTTATGTAATTGAGGAGCTTGACCCTGTAATAGAAGAGTATTGCAAGGGCCTTGGAATTAATAATATTGAGGGTAAAAACGTATTCACTTTACTCGGTGAATATACCCCCGCTATGATAAAAAAGGCGGTGCTCGGAGAGGATGCTCCCGAAACTGTAAGAGCAAATGAGGCTATTCCCGTAAGACCTCCCGTTATGTGCGCAGGCTGTCCTCATAGGGGAACATTCTATGTTCTTAAAAAGTTGGGACTTGTGGTTTCGGGCGATATCGGTTGCTATACATTAGGCGCAGTAGCACCTCTTCAGTCGGTTGATACCACCATCTGTATGGGCGCATCGGTAAGTGCAGCTCTCGGTATGGCAAAGGCAAGGGGAGATGAGTTTAACAAGAAGCTTGTTTCCGTAATAGGCGATTCCACCTTTATGCATTCGGGTATAACCGGACTTGTGGATATAGTTTACAACAAGGGAAATAATACGGTTATTATTCTTGATAATTCCATTACGGGTATGACGGGACATCAGAACAACCCCACCACAGGATATACAATTAAGGGCGAGGAAACCAAGCAGGTTAACCTTATAGCCCTTTGTAAATCCATTGGTGTTGAGCATGTTGTTGTAGCCGACCCATTTGATGTTAAGGAATTCGAAAAGGTTGTAAAGCAGGAGACCCAAAGGGAAGAGCCTTCGGTTATTATTGCTCAGCGTCCCTGCGCTCTGCTTAAAACCGTTAAGTATACAGGTCACTGCAAGATAACCGATAAATGCAGAAACTGCAAAATGTGTATGAAGCTTGGTTGCCCTGCAATTACCGTTAAGGATGATAAGGTTATTATTGATAGTACCCAGTGTAACGGCTGCGGACTTTGTATCAATGTATGTCCCTTTGGAGCAATAGAAAAGGAGGATAACTGATATGACCAAGAATATAATGATTGTAGGCGTAGGCGGTCAGGGTACCCTCCTTGCAAGCCGAATTTTAGGTAACACCGTTATAAACGAGGGATACGATGTAAAGGTATCCGAGGTTCACGGTATGAGTCAGCGTGGCGGCAGTGTTGTTACATATGTTAAGTATGGCGAAAAGGTTTATTCCCCCATAATTGACGAGGGTGAAGCTGATGTTATACTTGCCTTTGAATTGCTTGAGGCTTACAGAGCCTTGCCATATCTTAAAAAGGGCGGAAAAATGATAGTTAACGCTCAACAGATAGACCCTATGCCGGTAATAACAGGTGCCGCAAAATATCCTGAAAAAATAGGGGAAAAACTTACAGATGCCGCTGATGTTACGGCGGTTGATGCTCTTTCTCTTGCTAAGAAGGCAGGAAATATTAAATCGGTTAATGTTGTACTTATAGGCGTAATGGCAAGAAATAGCGAAATCCCTTATGAAAAATGGGTAGAAACTATCAAGACAACTGTTCCCGCCAAATTCCTTGATATAAACTTAAAGGCATTTGATTTGGGTTACAAGGGAGAAGATTGATATGAGCAAAATGTGGCAACCCGAATATGAAGCAATGCCCCGTGAACAGATTCGCAAGGATCAGGGTGAAAAGCTTTGCCGTCAGGTCAAGAGAATGTATGAAAATGTAGAGCTTTTCAGAAAAAGAATGGACGAAAAGGGACTAAAACCCGAGGATATTAAGGGTGTTGAGGATTTACATAAGTTACCCTTTTCTTATAAGCAGGACCTCAGGGATTACTATCCTTACGGACTTTTTGCCGTTCCCATGAGCGAAATCAGAAGAGTTCACGCTTCTTCGGGAACAACGGGAAAGCAGATAGTTGTAGGCTATACCGATAATGACCTCGAAATGTGGGCAGATTGCTTTGCAAGAATGCTTACTGCTATAGGAAGTGATGAGAATTCCTTTGTTCAGGATGCTTATGGCTTAGGTCTGTTTACAGGAGGCTTCGGCGCACATGATGGAGCTATTCGAATCGGCGCAACCGTTATTCCGATTTCGGCAGGCAACACCGCCCGCCAGATTCAAACAATGATTGATTTCGGTGCAACGGTGCTTTGCTGTACGCCGTCATATGCTATGTATCTCGGTGAAGCCATCGAGGAAATGGGCGTTAAGGATAAGCTTAAATTAAAGGCAGGAATATTTGGCGCAGAGCCTTGGACCGAGGAAATGCGTCATCAGATAGAGGAAAAATTAGGACTTAAGGCATATGATATTTACGGACTTTCCGAAATAATGGGCCCAGGTGTTTCCTATGAATGTGAATATCAGTGCGGTATGCACGTTTGTGAGGATAATTTTATCCCTGAAATTATTGACCCCGATACCGGTGAGGTGCTTCCCGAAGGCGCTCAGGGTGAGCTTGTGTTCACAACCATAACCAAGGAGGGCTTCCCCCTTATCAGATACAGAACAAGGGATATCTGCTCTCTTAACTATGAGCCCTGTAAGTGCGGCAGAACCCACGTTAGAATGAATAAGCCTCAGGGCAGAACCGATGATATGCTTATTATCCGTGGTGTAAACGTATTCCCCTCACAGATAGAAGAGGTTCTTCTGAATGTTGGCGGAGAGATAACCCCCAACTATCAGATAGTAGTAGACCGTAAGAATAACACCGATACCTTTGAGGTTAATGTTGAGATGAGCGAGGCTATGTTCTCAGACGGTGTTAAGGGAATCGAGAAGATAGAAAAGCTTATAACCGAAAAGCTCAGAAGCACTTTAGGAATTGCTCCTAAGGTGAATCTTGTTAACCCGAAATCTATCGAGCGTAGTGAGGGTAAAGCAAAGAGAGTTATCGATAAGCGCAAATTACATTAAGAAAGGGCAGGATAAGAATATGTTTATAAAACAACTTTCAATATTTGTTGAGAACAAACCGGGCAGACTCCATTCAATAATGGATGCATTAAGTGAAAACGGTGTGGATATCAGTGCTCTTTCTATTGCTGATACAACCGATTTCGGAATTTTAAGAATAATCGTAAGCGATATTGATAAGGCAAGGGAAGTGCTTCGTGAAATCGGAGTTATTTCTAAGGTTACCAATGTTATTGCGGTTTATATTGACCATAAGATAGGCGGACTTGCCGCAGTGCTTGACCATATATCCGATGCGGGAATAGGTATTGAATATATGTATGCATTCTTGGGCAGAACCGAGGGTAAAGCCCTTATGGTTCTCAAGGCAGACGATGAGGAAATGGCTGCAGAGGTACTGAGCGCTAACGGTGTTAAGCTCGCTTCAATGGAAGAAATATAAGAAAAAAGCACCCCAACGGAGCGCTCCGTTGGGGTGAATTTTATTTTTTTCTGCGATATTGTTTTGCTATAAAGTCATAAACCTCATCCTGCTTGGGCTTTGATAGATTTCTTATTATGGTAATAGCGCCCTTTTCCTTGTTGGTTAAGGGGCGGAAGGGATCCTCAGGCTCCGGATCAATAGGATTTGGCTCGGGCTCTCGAAGTATATTTCGGCTGAAAAAATTTTCAATGCGCACATCCAGAATTTTTGCAATTTGCCAAAGTGTTATAGCGGGAATATTGCCCTTGCGCTCCATCTGGGAATAGGTGCTAAGCTTCATATCCAGTATATCTGCTATGTCAGACTGCTTGTAGCCCATAAGTTTACGGTATCTTGCAACATTTTCATTTATCACCAAATAATCGTTTTTTTCTTCTTCGAAAAACATATTAACACCTCGATTTTTATACTTGACTAAAATATTTTAAATTGGTATAATCTTATAGCAGTGCTGGAGTGGCTCAGTTGGTAGAGCAGCTGATTCGTAATCAGCAGGTCGTGGGTTCGAGTCCCATCTTCAGCTCCAAGAGGTCTTAAAGCGTTGTCTTTAAGACCTTTTTTATTTAAAAAAACAAATTTTATGTAGATATTATATATCAAATGTCGAAAAATGTCAATAATAAGAAAAATATTGTAAAAAAGAGAATTGCGTATATTTGGTTTTGATATTGAAAAAATAAAATTTCTGCAATATAATATAAATAGTGCATTTATATTTTTGCTTATCTTTTCATAATATTTTATAGTAATATGAAAAGAAGTGATGATATTGAAAAAAACGGTAATTTGTATTTTGCTTGTAACGGTTATTTGCATAATAGCCTTTTTTGCTTCTCCTACGGCAGATAGCATTTTTACTTCGGGCGTAACTCATAACCGAGTAAAGGTGATAGTGGACGCCGGCCACGGCGGCTTTGACGGCGGTGCAATGGCCGGTGATGGAACGGTTGAAAAGGATATAAATCTAAGCATTTCTCTTTTTCTTAAAAGCTTTTTGGAGCAATCGGGCTTTGAGGTTATATTAACCAGAGATTCGGATGAGGGAACAGATGATGATTCCACCGAGAAAATTGCAGTGAGAAAGAAAAGTGACCTTAAGAATCGCCTTGGCTTGATGGAAAAATATCCCGATGCTATTTTTGTTAGTGTTCATCTTAACAAGTTTACAACCTCTGCCGCCAGTGGCGCACAGGTTTTTTATTCTAAAAATCACAGCAATTCGTCACAGCTTGGTCAATGTGTTCAAAGTTCAATTATAAGCCTTTTGCAAAAGGATAATACAAGGGTTATAAAGCAGGCAACCAGTAGCACCTATCTTCTTAATAATGCCACGATACCTGCCATAATAGTTGAGTGCGGTTTTTTGAGTAATGCAGGGGACCTTGCTCTGCTTAAGGATGAAGCATACCAAAGAAAAATGGCTTTTTGTATATACAGCGGAATAAAAGAATATTATAAGGAATGAAAAAATATGGCTTCAAAGGTAAAGAGTATATTTGTTTGCAGTGAATGCGGATTTGAAAGCCCTAAATGGCTTGGAAAATGCGGCGGATGCGGCGCATGGAACACTCTAGTTGAGGATGTTCGTGTTCAGGCGCCTAAAACGGCAGTTTCCGTAAAATCGGTTACAACAGCAACGGCTAAAACCCTTAACAATATCAATGTATCCGATGAGCAAAGGTTTGTAACAGGAATTAAGGAGCTTGACAGAGTTTTAGGCGGCGGAATAGTAAAGGGCTCGGTGGTGTTGCTCAGCGGTGACCCGGGTATCGGTAAATCCACTATTCTTTTGCAGATATGTAACGCTTTGCAGAATAGCCTTAATATACTTTATGTTTCGGGCGAAGAGTCGGCAAGTCAGATTAAGCTAAGAGCCAACCGTATAGGTGTAAAGAGCGATAGCGTTTCGGTTATGACCGAAACCGATACCCAGGCAGTTTGCGAATATATAAATTCCACCAAACCTGACCTTGTTATGATAGACTCTATCCAGACTATGCAAATTTCTGAGCTTTCTTCCTCATCGGGAAGCATTGTTCAGGTAAGAGAAAGCACCAATATGCTTCTGCGCACGGGAAAAAGTCTTGATATCCCCGTATTTATCGTAGGCCATGTAAATAAAGGCGGAGATATAGCAGGTCCCAAGGTTATGGAGCATATAGTTGATACCGTTCTTTATTTTGAGGGGGAGAGAAATCAGTCTTACAGAATTTTAAGAGCCATTAAAAACCGTTTCGGTTCAACCAATGAAATCGGCGTGTTTGAGATGACCGATAGGGGACTCAGCGAGGTTGAAAACCCCTCGGCTATGATGCTTTCGGGCAGAATAAATAATGTATCGGGAGGCTGTATCACCTGTGTTATTGAGGGAACGAGACCTATTTTGGCAGAGGTTCAGGGACTCGTTACAACTACAGGCTTCGGTAATCCGAGAAGAAACTCAACGGGCTTTGACTATAACCGATTAAATCTTTTGTTAGCGGTTCTCGAAAAGCGTTTGGGCCTTTACTTTTCAAATCTTGATACCTATCTTAACATTGTCGGCGGTATGTGGCTTAATGAGCCTGCCGCAGATTTAGCTGTGGCTATGGCACTTGTATCAGGACTTCGTGATATCCCCATAAGTGATACGCTTATAGCCTTTGGAGAGGTTGGATTATCGGGAGAGCTTCGTTCTGTGCCGAGAGTTCAGGCGAGAATAAACGAGGCGGCAAGAATGGGCTTTACCGAGTGTATTCTACCAAAATCCTGTTTAAAGCAGATTTCCGACACGCCCAAAAATATTAAATTAATCGGAGTGAGAACTCTGGCAGAAGCCATTTCCTTTATCAGATGATTTTTCTATATAGTGAGGGCAAATACTGTTAACGTTATTCACCACCGAAATTTCCTCTAAACAGCAATATCCGTCCTCTTGATAAACGCAGCTTTCAGCACATTGTATTATTTTCATAAATTCACCCCTAGTACACTAGTATATTATTTCAAAAATATATATTGATATACAAAAAATAACCCCACCGCTTTTGCGGTGGGGTTAAAATTATATTATTTATATAACTTTTCCTAAGAAATCCTGAAGTCTTGAACTTTTTGGATTTGAGAACAACTCATCAGGAGTGTTTTCCTCCATAATTATGCCTTCATCAATGAAGATAACTCTGTCTGCAACTTCACGGGCAAAGCCCATTTCGTGAGTTACAACAACCATTGTCATACCCTCGTTTGCAAGGGATTTCATTACATCCAGAACTTCTCCAACCATTTCGGGATCGAGAGCGGAGGTGGGCTCGTCAAATAGCATAACCTCAGGCTGCATACAAAGTGCACGTACTATGGCAACACGCTGCTTTTGTCCTCCCGAAAGCTGAGAGGGATAAGCATCTGCACGGTCAGCAAGGCCTACACGTTCAAGTAAAGCCAAAGCTCTTTTCTCAGCTTCTTTTTTAGATATGCCCTGAAGCTTGATAGGTCCAATGGTCATATTTTTGAGAACGGTCATATGGGGGAAAAGGTTAAACTGTTGGAAAACCATTCCCATTTTTTGACGGTGAAGATTTATATTCACCTGAGGATCGGTAATATCGGTTCCTTCAAAGTAAATCTTACCGCCGGTAGGCTCCTCAAGAAGATTAAGGGTACGCAAAAAGGTTGATTTGCCCGAACCCGAAGGTCCGATTACAACAACAACCTCACCTTTTTTAATATCGGTGGTAATGCCCTTCAAAACTTGAATTTCACCAAAGGCCTTTTCAAGAGATTCAACCTTAATAAGAGTTTCATTAGTGGTCACTGTTGCGAAGCCTCCTTTCGAGTTTTCCTACAAGCCATGTAAATAACATTACCAAAACGAGATAAATAATTGCTACTGCGATAAGCGGCATAAATGCCGAAAATGTTCTTCCACGGATGAGATCTCCCGCCTTTGTAAGATCAACAATTCCAACATAACCTGCAATTGATGTTTCTTTTAAAAGAACGATAAACTCGTTGCAAAGGGTTGGCAGAACAATTTTAAACATTTGCGGAACAACAATGAATATCATAGTCTGAATATAATTAAAGCCAAGGCTTCTGCCTGCTTCAAACTGACCTTTATCAATAGACATAACACCTGAACGGAATATTTCTGCAACATAAGCACCAGAATTAATACCAAAGGTTATAATTGCAATGGTTGCCTCGTCATTTGAAAATGAGAGAATGATAAAATACATTATAAGCAACTGAACAACAACAGGTGTACCCCGTATCACAGTTAGATACAGTTTGCAAACGAAATTAAAAAAAGAAAGGACATAGAAACCAAGACTTTTATGCTTTTTCATTGTTTCATAATTTTTATCATAGGTTGAGCGCACCGTAGCAATAATAATACCTATGGCAATTCCAATAAGTGTGGCAAAAAATGTTATTATTAAGGTATTTTTAAGACCTTCAACTATCCATTCCCAACGGTTATCTTTTATAAAATTTAAGACGAACTCATCGGATATTTCCTGAAACCATTCTTTCATCAGTTTCTCCTTTACACAAAACTTAACTCATTCGGAAAACCGAATGAGTTAAGAAAAATACAAAACAGATTAAATTATTTGATATATTTATCAATTATCTCCTGAATTTTACCTTCCTCGGTAAGCTTTGCAAGGGCAGCGTTTACATCATCCAATAATTCGGTGTTTTCTTTGTTGATTGCGATAGCGTAGTCTTCATTAGTGAACTCAGTTTCCTGTATCTTAAGACCATCGTTAGCTGCCACAAATGCTTTTGCAGGTTCGTTATCGATAATAACGGCGGTAACCTTGCCTTCAACCAGAGCCTGAACAGCATCAGCACCGGTTTTGTAACGAACTACATTATCTTCACCGAAGCCCCATTCAGCAGGCTTTGAAGAACAATAAATATCACCGGTAGTATCTTGCTGAACGCCAATTTTAATTCCCTCTTTTACATCAACGGGGTTACCTTCATCATCAAAACCGGTGTAAAAATCTTCATAAGAAGCGTATGGTACATCTTCCTTAACGATAACCGACTGAATACCGTTTGCGTATGTAGTAGAGAAGTTAACACTCTTTTTGCGGTCTTCGGTAACGGTCATTCCTGCCATTCCGATATCATATTTGCCGGATTCAACACCGCCAATAATGGAACCGAACTCAACATCTTTAATCTCAAGCTCTTTACCAAGTTCTGCAGCGATGAGTTTTGCGATTTCAACATCGATACCAACATATTCGCCATCCTCAATATATTCATAAGGAGGGAATGCTGCATTGGTGGCCATAATGAGTTTGCCGTCGTCCTTAGCGCCGCAGCCTGCGAAGCAGAGAAGCATTGCTAATGCTAATACTAATGCTATAATCTTTTTCATAGTAATTTCTCCTTGAAATTTAATTTTTTTGTGAATTCATATCCACAGTGTACAACGATTATAGCACCAAAGG
>JAFPAV010000083.1 GCA_017390725.1 Clostridia bacterium
AAATACGGATTTAATAAACTAAATTCTCTTAATGATATAGATGAATCGTATTATATAACGAGGATATATTAGCGAACTGTTCTCAAAAAGAACAGTTTTTGTTTTCAGTTGACCTAATATGTTGACATTATTACCCTTTGATGATATAATAAATTCAAGTAAATATAGGGATATTAGCGCATTTTTAAATAAAATCACAATGCGGTTTCGGGTGGTGTTTTTGTGGGTGATGAAAAAATTGCGATTTTAATAAGTTGTACCGACCATTACAGGGAAAGAGTGTACATTTTTGACAGTTTTTTATCTGATAATGGCTACAAAACACAATATATCGCTTCGGATTTTCACCACATTAAAAAAACAACCTTCAAATGCAGTGTTAAAGATTCAATTCAACTGCATGTACGCCCATATAAGAAAAATTTATCTGTAAGCAGAATTTTATCCCATAGGGATTTTGCAAAAGGCGTATATAACTATTTAAATAATTTAACTTGTGAACCCGATTTAATAATTTGCGAAATTCCGCCTAATTTTTTAGCAAAATATATATCAAAATACAAAAAGCATCATCCTAAAGTTAAACTTATTTTTGATATTTTTGATTTGTGGCCGGAAACTTTCCCTTCAAATTCAATGAAGCGGTTATTTAAATTACCCTTTAAGATTTGGGGTAATTTAAGAGATAAAAACATTTTCACTGCAAACTCTATAATAACCGAATGCAATATGTATCAAAAAGTATTAGGCATTGCCGATAATCCTAATGTTAACACCTTATATTTATCCACGCAAAGATTTGAAAATCCACCCGCTGAAAATATCAATACCGAACGCATTATCCTTTGTTATTTAGGTTCGGTTAATAATGTTATTGATATACAGCGAATAGAAAGTTTCATCAAACAACTAAACACTCTAAAGCCCTGCAAAGTTAATGTTATCGGAAACGGTGACAGAATGGATGATTTTCTTTGCGCATTGAATAAAACCGGTGCCGAAATTAAATTTCACGGTATTGTTTACGATAATGAAAAAAAATACAAAATTTTGTCGGAATGCCATTTCGGGCTTAATATAGTGAAGTCATCGGTTTGTATTGCACTTACTATGAAATCAATTGATTACTGGAGTTTTGACTTGCCGATAATCAATACCGTTTTCGGTGATACTCTTGAATTAGTCGAAAATGAAAAAATCGGTTTCAACCTTAATGAAACTACCGCAAAAACAGTTGCATCGTTACGGGAAGAAGAACTAATATGTTTGCGACAAAATGTACAAAAAGTATTTGATGAGAACTTTGAAATGTCGGTTATAAAGAGCAAACTTGAAACTATAATCAAAAACTTATAAGACGGAGAATACGATGAAAATAGCGGCAGGAATAGTTTTGATGAATCCGCAAATTGAAAGATTAGAAAACAACATTTCTTCTGTAATCAATCAAGTTGATTATCTTTGTTTAATAGATAATCATTCTGAAAACATCGCCGAAATTAAGCAACTGTTCACAAAATTCACTAACATCATCCTTGTTGAATTCAAAGAAAATAAAGGAATTGCATTTGCACTAAACCGAATTGTTGACTTTGCGGATAATAACAAGTGCGAATGGGTGCTAACCCTTGACCAAGACTCAATTTGTCCCAATAATTTGATTGATGAATATAAAAAATATTTCGGCTATGATTCCGATGTTGCAATGTTTACACCTAAAATTGTTGACCTGAATGAAGGTAACGGTTCTGCGGTTGATTGCAAAGGTGACTTCGAATATGTTGAGCGTTGCATAACTTCTGCCGGCTTGCTTAATGTGAAGGCCAGCCGTACTATCGGCAACTTTGACGAAAAAATGTTTATAGATTATGTGGATTTTGACCTTTGCCAAAATTTATTAAACCACGGTTATAAAATCTTACGTGTTAACACCGCTGAATTGGTCCACGAAGTAGGCAATGCGCAAAAAATCACCTTGTTTAACCATATTGGAAAAGTTTTTAAAATCAAAAAACTTCAAAAACCCATTTATACTTACAACCATTCCCCGCTTCGCACATATTACTATGTCAGAAATACACTTTATTACATCGCAAAATATAAAGACACAATAAATGTTGCTGCCGAAAAGCGATGTCTTATAAGATGGCTTGCGTTAAAAATTTTGTTTGAAAAAGAAAAAAAGGCTAAAATTAAAGCAACCGTAAAAGGAATACGCGATTCTAAAATACTCATAAAAGAATTGCAAAACACACTAAAAGGAGCAAAATAATGCCCGAAATTTCTATTATTATACCTGTATATAATGTAGAAAAGTATTTAAAAACCTGCGTTGAATCAATACTTTCGCAAGATTTTTCAGATTTTGAAATTATACTTATTGATGATAAAAGCCCCGATTCTTCGAGCAAAATGTGTGATGAGTTTACCGATAATCGCATAAAAGCAATCCATTTGGAAAAAAACGGCGGACTTTCAAATGCACGCAATATCGGTATTAACGTTGCTACCGGTAAATACATTATGTTCATTGATTCAGATGACAGTATAACTCCCGGAACCTTAAGCAAGGTTTACGCCACCGCACAAGAAACTGATTGTGACGAAGTAATTTTCGGATATAATATTGTTTTAGAAAAAAACGGAAAAACTTTTTTGAATACTCCTATTTTTGCAGAAAACGCATTACTTGACGGACGAGAACAAATTGCAGGCAAATTATTGGAATTAAAAGAAAAAGTTTTAATAGACCCGTCTTGGAACAAATTATTTAAAAAAGAAATTATAACCGAAAACAATATTTTAATGCCTGTGGGCGAAATTTTTGAAGATACACAATTCAATTTGAATTTACTTCCCCACATCAATAAAATTGCAATTATATGCGATTGTTTTTATAATTATATGCAACGCAATAGCGGCGGAAGTATCACAAAATCATATAACCCCAAAAAATTAGAATTTTTGAAAAAGCGCAGTCAAACATTGAGCAATTATTTCAAAAATTATAATATGTGGTTTGGTGAAACAGAAAAAAGATGTAATTACTTGCATATAAAATACATCTTTTCAAGTTTAATTGACCTTAATTTCCCCAATTCAGGATATTCCTTTGCGCAAAAAATCAATTCAATAAAAGCAGAAATAGCAGATACAAATTTTATAAAAGCAGTCAACAATGTTACCGCTACTGACAAATTCGGCAAAATTGTTATTGCGTTTGCAAAAACAAAAAACGCTTACTTAATTTATATTCTATGCAAACTTATTTACTTAATTAAATACAAATCACAGAAATTTTTTTTTAAATTAAAGGAATTATAACATGAATGACTTAAATCATAAACCAAGAGGTATAAAGTCCATATACATTAAAGTAGTTAATTACTTATTAGCGTTTTTTGTATCTTATGGTGTTTTTCAATCAAATTCAATAAGTTTAAAGTTAAAAAATTATTATATAATCGGTCTACTGTTTTTGGGACTTTGCGGAATATTGGCTTTCCATGTATTTTCTAAGGATAACCGATTGTATTTACTGCCAAGCAAAAAACGAAATACTATTTGGAATTATATAAAACCAATTGACTATTTAGTTTTACTGTTTTTAATAATAAACAGTATTTGGATTTTATTTATCCCTGCTTTAAACGGTTTCTCTATCGGCGATGCCGTTAGCGAAGCGGGTATGTTAATCACCTTTGTACTATATTTTCCTTTGGCTATACTGATAAGATTAAAAGAAATAGACTTTAAATTTATTTTAAAGGTTTTCAAAACAAGTACATTTATATTAGCGTTTTTTTACTGTGTTATTTGGTTATCAGGCGCGATAAAACCCGGAAATATTGATACAGTTTTTTCTTTTTTTAAAAAAATACCTTTTTTGATAGTCGGGGAATATATTAAAGGTTGGGGAATAATCAGATTTACAATTTCAAATACCGTTCTTCTCGGTAGTGGGTTATTGTTATTCTTCTTAGAAAAGAAACCTTTAAGTATTTGTTCTGCATTACAAATTGTAATATATGTTGTTGCGATTTTGGGCACTTTTTTAAAGTCTCTTTGGTTTGGAATACTAACCGGAATTGCAATTATTATAATTTATTCCATCTGCTTAATTTTCAGCAAAAAAGAAATCGCAAAAAAGCAAATAAAAAATATATTAATAAAATCAGCATATATTACATTGATTGTTTTAATTTTGGATGTTACGTTGTTTCAAGGCGCCGTAACGAACCGATTCCTTAACAGTTTTTTAAATACAGGTGGCATAAACCAAAATTGTGAAGAAATATACTTCCCGGAAAACTGCCCCGAAAATTCTTTTGATGCCGAAGAAGATCGAAAGGGTGCAATTATATCGAATAATATCAAAATTGAACAAACTAAAAAACTTGTTAAGCGTTGGTTGGAAAGTCCGCTTGCCGGCTTTGGTTACGGAAGTTACATTCCAAACTATTTTCGTTCTGAAACTCAATTATTTGTATATGAAATGACCTTCTTTTCACTGTTAATGAAATTAGGTATTATCGGTATTCTAGCTTGGTTATCACTTTTTGTAGGTGCGCTTGTATTAGTAGTCAAAAGTGATATTAGCAATTTATTTTATATTATTATGTGGACGGCTATATCAATAACATTCGTTATTACTATACAAACCAATCCCTTACTGTTTACAGCCAATTCAATCAACCTTATAATTTTCTTAATTTTATTCGGTGTATATTCATCTTCAATAGAACAAACCTCGGAGGATATTAAATGATTTCTGTTGTTGTTGCTACATATAACGGCGAAAAATATATCATTAAACAATTAGAATCAATTAAGAATCAAACCGTTAAAGTGGATGAAGTTATAATTTGTGACGATTGTTCCAAAGATGCCACAGTTTCTATAGTTGAAGATTACATACAACAAAACAACTTGAACGGTTGGTATGTTCATAAAAACGAAAAAAATTCAGGGTATTCTTTAAATTTTTTAAACGGTTTATCTTTAGCAAAAGGTGATTACGTCTTTTTAAGCGATCAAGATGATCTTTGGTATGAAAACAAAGTTGAACGCTTAACAAACTACCTGAATAATAATCCTGTTTGTTTATCTGTTTCTTCGAGGTATAATATTATTGATGAAAATGATAATGTTATTCCCAATACGGGGATTAACTTTTCAGACCAAATAAATGACGGCAGTATTAAATCCGTAACTTTAGAAAGTCAAATAGGCACATCAAATATCAGAGGATGTGCTATGTGCATTAAAAAGGAATTAATCGAAAAAATTGAAATAATAAAACTTGATGACCTTTTGGGGCACGATTGGCTTATAAATGTTTTGGCATGTTTAAACGGCGAAAACGTTATAATTAATGAAATTTTATTTGGATATAGATATCACGGCAACAATACTTCGCTTTCAGCGATCGGCAGAAAAAATTTAATCGGTGATTACGAAAAGAGAATACGCGGTATTGAGCAATCAATTTACGCACATAAATATATCCTTACAAATAAAGAAAAATATATAAATATTACCGATTATGATATAAAAAATATTTCCAAACAAATTAAGTTTGATGAAAGCAGGCTTAAATTTTTAAAAACCAAAAACTTATTTACATTTATTAAGTTAGGTTTTAAAATTAAAAATTATAGCAAAATCTACGGTTCTGCCAAAGGCGGAATTAAAATTTATTTTGGTGATTTAGCATATGCTTATCATAAATGGACTTCAAAAGTAAAAAAAATATTAATATGAAGGAGAAGTAAAATGAAAGGTATTATTTTAGCCGGCGGTGCAGGAACAAGGCTTTACCCCTTAACTATGGTAACATCAAAACAGATGTTGCCCGTTTATGACAAACCGATGATATATTATCCGTTGTCTACATTGATGTTAGCGGGAATTAAAGATATCCTTGTTATTTCAACTCCGGAGGATACTCCCCGTTTTGAAAATTTATTAGGCGACGGCAGTCAGTTCGGTGTGCACCTTTCGTATAAGGTGCAGCCCTCACCCGACGGTTTGGCTCAAGCATTTTTGCTGGGAGAAGAATTTATCGGAGATGATGCTTGTGCTATGGTGTTGGGTGACAATATTTTCTACGGCAACGGTTTCGGCAAGATTTTAAAAGAATCGGTGGTTAATGCAGAACAGAACAACCGAGCCACAGTATTTGGCTATTATGTTAATGACCCCGAGCGTTTCGGTATCGTTGAATTTGATGATAACGGCAAGGTTTTATCGGTAGAAGAAAAACCCGAAAACCCCAAAAGCAATTACGCTATCACCGGTCTTTATTTTTACCCAAAGGGTGTTTCTAAAATGGCACACGATGTTAAACCGTCTGCCAGAGGTGAACTTGAAATCACAACCCTTAACGATATGTATCTAAAGGATGAAAAACTTGATGTTCAACTTTTAGGTCGCGGATTTGCTTGGCTTGATACCGGCACAATGGATTCTCTTGTAGAGGCGGCTGATTTTGTTCGAATGGTAGAGCAGCGTCAAGGAATTAAGATTTCAGCTCCCGAAGAGATCGGTTACAAAAACGGTTGGATAAGCCGTGATAAATTAATAGAATCTGCTAATAAGTACGGAAAATCGCCCTACGGTGCTCACCTAAAGGCAGTTGCCGAAAATAAAATCAAGTATTAAGGAGCTTTTATTATGACAATTATAGTAACAGGCGGTGCCGGATTCATCGGTTCAAATTTCGTTTTTCATATGCTGAAGAAATATCCAGATTACAGAATAATCTGTTTGGACAAACTAACCTATGCAGGTAATCTTTCTACCTTGGCACCTGTTATGGACAACCCTAATTTCCGTTTTGTAAAACTGGATATTTGCGACCGCGAAGGCGTTTACAAACTTTTTGAAGAAGAGCATCCCGACATTGTGGTTAACTTTGCGGCTGAAAGCCATGTTGACCGTTCAATCGAAAATCCCGAAGTATTTCTTCAAACCAATATTTTAGGCACACAGGTACTTATGGATGCTTGCCGTAAATACGGAATTCAGCGTTACCACCAAGTATCTACCGACGAGGTTTACGGTGATTTACCCTTAGACCGTCCCGACCTATTCTTCACTGAAGAAACACCTATTCATACAAGCTCGCCCTATTCAAGTTCAAAGGCAGGTGCAGACCTTCTCGTATTGGCATATCACCGTACATTCGGTTTGCCCGTAACAATTTCGCGTTGTTCTAACAACTACGGTCCTTATCATTTTCCCGAAAAATTAATACCTCTTATGATTGCAAATGCACTTAACGATAAGCCCCTCCCCGTCTACGGAGAAGGCTTGAATGTGCGTGACTGGTTATATGTTGAAGACCACTGCAAAGCCATTGACCTTATTATTCACAAAGGCCGTGTAGGTGAGGTTTACAACATCGGCGGTCATAACGAAATGAAGAATATTGATATTGTTAAGATTATATGCAAAGCTTTAGGCAAGCCCGAAAGTTTAATAACTTATGTTACAGACCGTAAGGGTCACGATATGCGTTATGCAATTGACCCCACAAAGATTCACAACGAATTAGGATGGTTGCCTGAAACAAGGTTTGCAGACGGTATTCAAAAAACTATTCAATGGTATTTAGATAATAAGGAATGGTGGGAAACCATTATTTCCGGTGAATACCAAAACTACTACGAAAAAATGTATAAGGACAGATAATAATGAAGGTATTAGTTACCGGTGTCGGCGGCCAGTTAGGTCACGATGTAATGAATGAGCTTCATAAAAGAGGATATGAAGGCATCGGCTCAGATTTAGCAGAAAAATATAGTGGTATTGATGATGGTTCGGCCGTTTGCAGTATGCCATACATTCAACTTGATATTACAGACTATGTTGCCGTAGAAACTAAAATAACCGAACTTAATCCGGATGCGGTAATTCACTGTGCGGCTTGGACCGCAGTTGATTTAGCTGAGGATGAAGATAAAAAGGAATTAGTTTACGCGGTAAATGCTAAGGGTACACAAAACATTGCCAATGTCTGTAAAAAGCTAAATTGCAAAATGACCTATATATCCACCGACTATGTCTTTAACGGAAAAGGTGAAATTCCTTGGGACCCCGATTGCAAGGATTATGAGCCACTCAGCGTATACGGAAAAACCAAATTGGAGGGCGAATTGGCAGTAGCCGATACACTCGACAAATATTTTATTGTCCGTATCGCATGGGTTTTCGGTAAAAACGGAAATAACTTTATTAAAACTATGCTTAATTTAAGCAAGAAATATGATTCCTTGAAGGTTGTTTGCGACCAAATAGGAACACCAACCTATACTTTAGATTTATCGAAATTGTTAGTTGATATGATTGAAACCGAAAAATACGGTTATTATCACGCAACAAATGAAGGAGGATATATAAGCTGGTATGATTTTGCCTGCGAAATTTTCCGTCAAGCAGGAGTAAATATGAATGTCGCGCCTGTTACTACCGCTGAATACGGTATAAGCAAGGCAGCAAGACCTTTTAACAGCAGATTAGATAAATCCAAACTTACAGAACAAGGTTTTGAATTACTTCCTACTTGGCAAGATGCTTTAAGCAGGTATTTAAAGGAGATTGATTTTTAATTATGGGACAAATTAATGTTACAAAATGCCCTATTGAAGGACTTTATATTATTGAACCCGCCGTTCACGGTGACAACCGCGGTTATTTTATGGAAACCTATAATAAACGCGATATGGAAGAACAAGGTCTTAATATGAACTTTGTTCAGGATAATCAATCTATGTCGGTTAAAGGCGTTCTTCGCGGTCTTCATTTCCAAAAAGAATTTCCGCAGGGAAAATTGGTTCGTGTAATCAAAGGCAGTGTTTTTGATGTTGCGGTTGACCTTCGTGCAGGAAGTAAAACCTACGGTCAATGGTACGGCGTAGAACTTACCGAAGAAAATAAAAAGCAATTCTATATTTCAGAAGGCTTTGCACACGGTTTCTTGGTATTAAGCGAAACTGCTGAATTTTGCTACAAAGTAACTGATTTCTACCACCCCGGCGATGAAGGCGGTCTTGCTTGGAACGACCCCGAAATCAATATCCAATGGCCGGATTTAGTTGGTGATTACAAAGGTGACGCTTCGGCTGAAGGTTACACATTGTCTGACGGCACACCTTTAAATTTAAGCGATAAAGACCAAAAATGGTTAGGACTAAAAGATACATTTAAGTTTTAATTTCAATAATAAATGATTTTTTATCCAAAAGAAAAAAGCCGGAAATCCGGCTTTTTTTGTTGCTTTAATAATTGTTGTGGAGACATATTTTAGGTCATTCCGAAATATTTCAAAACTCTCTTTCGGATAATATAAAAAAAGGATGTGCAGAATTTCCGCACATCCTTTGGCTTATAACATATTATGTACTATTTAAGTTTTTCAAAAAGAGATTCAAGCCTGATTCTTTCGTATGGGAGCATATAATTATATGCCTTTTTCTTTATAAGCGGGCAACCAAGCAATAAAAGTGAAGTTGGCTTATCATACGGCACTGCCATAGTTCCCAAATATGCGGAAAGATATCTGGTTTCCTCTATATAAGCGGAATAAGTAAATCCACAGTTTTGCAAATGTTCATTAAATGCAATTTCACCCTTTGAAACCGCTTCGGTAAACGAGTTGATTTCGCCCAAATTATCAAAGAAATTCTTTATTTCTCCGCTTTTAATAACCTTTTTACCAAGCATTAAGAAATATGATTGCAAATGTTCGGGAATGAACTTTCTGCCGACATAACTACCGTCAGGAATATAGGGGAATAATGTCATACCCCAAAAATCATCGCCTCTTTCGTCCATTTCGCGTATTACATTTTTCATATCGTAAATAGGTGCGAATGTGCTGTTATTTATAAGGGCAATTGCATCAAAAACTTCTAAGTTTTCATATCCGAATTTTTCAATACCGTATTTCCAAGCAGCAAAGTCATAACCTTTATTTTCTCTTTCAAAAACAAAATCGGTTATTGCTTCGATTTTCTTTCGGTCCTCCGCTTTAAGAGGAGAATTGGAAACGAAAATTATTTTCTTGAAAACTTTGTCATAACATTTAAGACTTTCATAATCTTGATCGGAAAATTCGCCATTAGCGTTGAAATGAACATAAAAAGCCGCACGATTTAATTTATCCGCAGGTTGTTGCGCAATACAGTTATTAATAAGTTTACGGTAGGTAAAACCGTATTCTTTAGCAACTAAAACCCATGAACGCTCTATGCAGTGTGCTACTGTAATATTAACTTGACGGTCTTCCTCCGGAAAATAGGTTAACTCAAGCGGAAATTTAAACATTGCTCTTACTGCCTGTGTTTTTGCCCAGAACATATTACCTACCGGGAAAACAACATTTTGCGGCGGATTGAAATTTAACCCCATAGCATTAAATAAACTTTCGCAGCCTTCAAGGTTTCCGCCCCAACACGCTTGATATTCAAGCGGTGCAAATGTTTCGGGGAATATAATGCCGATATCGGCGTTTTGTTCGAAAACATGGAACAAACGTTTAAGATATTCCTTACTTCCAAACATATTTTTAAAGATATAACGGCGCCAATCATTACCGTGGTCGGCGGTTACGGTTCGTTTGGAATGGATATGACAAATGTAATCGTACTCATCAATAATATCACGCATCTGCATAATAAAGGGTGCGACATCACGACCCCTGTTTTCGCAAACATCTACAACGCATTTTGCACATTTGCAATTTTCTGCAACCCTTGTCCTAATAATTTCTGCTTTTTCTTCGGTATTTGTGGTGAAATAACAATCGAAGTCATAAGGCATCTCGTTAAGATTTTCAATTGTTTCGTCCAAAGTTTCGGTATAAAACATATGAACATTAACGGCAATTTTCTTATTAAACTGTTCTGCCTCAAGCGGTTTATCATTATTATCAATAAAATCTAAATCATTTTCCCAAGGAATTGAATAGAGCGCTTTTGAAACGGTATTAATATTAGCATAACCGTACTTTTTATCAGGTTCAAGGTAGGTACCTTCTGCCCATTCGTTCCAAGCGTTGATAAACACAAAACGTTCTTCGGGTGCAAAATCTCTTCGTGCTTGTGCACAAATCAGTAATACCCACTCATAAAGACTCTTTAATGAGAAGTGATAATAGGTAAACCAGTTATTTTTCCTTCTTGCAGCGTTATCCCAAGCCATCATACAGCCGCGATGAATAGCCTTTTTAGAATTTTTATCACTGCCGTTTTTGTAAAGTTGTGTCCAACCCTCAACCAACTTCTGATAATTAAAAATAGAAGCGGATTTGCCTGAAAGATTAATGCCTCTCATAGCAAAATCTTCAAGCCACGTATTGTGCGGTGGGAATTCAACCTCACTGTCAATGCAATCCTCAATATTCAAAAGTGTAGCAGTATTATTAGCAGTACGGCATGTCCAAATAAGAATTTCACCGATTCCGATTTTTCTTGCAACTTCACGCCATTTGTTAAAACTCTTACGGCAGTCGGGAATCTCACCCGGATTATAAACCACAACCAAAGGTTTGCCGTTTATACGGATATATCGTTTATCATCAATATACTTTTTCATATCAACCATAAAACGTTCATCATCACTGTCGGAATAGTTCTGTGCTATTAAAACATTTTTGGTTTGACCGTCCCAAGCACGAGTCCAGTTTTCATTTGCCCAGCAAAGGCAGAAAGGAAAATCAATTTCCGGATGTTCAAGCAACATATCCACCGGTTTTTCCATAAGGCGTTTGCCGGAAAACCAATAGTAATAAAAACAAAAACCGTAAATACCGTGTTGCTTGGCAAGTTCAACTTGTTTACGCATTGTTTCAATATCGCTTAAATCATAATAACCGATATCTTCGTGCGGTTCTCTCGGTTGGTAGTGACCGGCAAAACGAGGTTCGGCAACACGCGTATTATTCCATTCGGTAAAACCTTTTCCCCACCATTCATCATTTTCTTTGAAAGAATGAAACTGCGGCAGATAATATGCCAACATCTTAACATCGGTTGTGTTGCCTGTGAAGTCGATGTTATCCTGATATTCGCTATCATAAGCAACATACTGTTTTGTTTGATCAAAATTAAACTCGCAACCTAAGTCGTTAACATCTTTTATTCCTTTATATGTACGAATTCGGGATTTTAAGGTGGAAAATCCGCCTTCTTTAAGTGCCTTTAAACATTTAATAAAAAGTTTTGTAGGTTTAAAGTGCATTACTGCCATAACTATTATCTTGGCAATAAGAACTATCGGACCAAATAAAAGTTTAAGGGCATTTCTGGCTCTGTATACATAATAAATTTTTCTCATATATGCAAGGCTATATCCCTCTTGAGAGTCGTCTTGCATAAAACCTTTAGCCTTTCCGATTGATTCCGGCACAACAGTAGAGATTGAATAAATATCTCTTGTCACAGATTCGCCGTTATAATAAACAGCAACTGACTCAACGGTAGTATCTTCCGAAATTGCAAGTTCTGCAAAAGAACCTTTCATTGATAAGTTATAAATTACTTTATTTTCAAATTGTGATAAACATTTTGCAACAGCGCTAACTTTATCACCCGGAATAATAATTCTTTTTGCACCTGTTGTAATTTCAGAAAAATCGTCCAAACTGCCGGAACTGCAAAAGAAAGTTACGGTTTCATAATCTTTATTTAATTCTTCCTTTGATCTTGCAAAGATAACACCTTTGCAGTTTTTAAACAGTCTTCGATATTTGGAAAGTAAATCCAAATCTTCGCAGAAAACAGTCATATCCGTTGCTTCGGCAACGGATACAATATTTTCATTAAATTCATCGGTAATGTAAAGAAGCCTGTTTCCACTTGCGGCATCATTAATGATATTTGGTAAAATAGAATATATAATTTCTTTCACAAAATCACCTTAACACTAAAATTATAATGACTGATATGCCGCACAAACTTCTTTTGCCGGACCTATCATTTTAGGGATACTTTTTTCTATCCAAAGTGCCCTATCACACATAGATTCAATCTGTCCTGCAGAGTGTGAAACCAAAATAATTGCAACCCCTGCATCCATAAGTTCTTTGATTCGCTTTTCACATTTTTGTTGAAACAGATAGTCACCTACCGAAAGAATTTCATCAACAATAAGAATATCGGGATTGATGGCGGTGGCAATAGCAAATGCAATACGTGCAACCATACCCGAAGAGTAATTTTTAAGCGGCATATCCATAAAATCGTGAAGTTCCGCGAAATCAACTATACTATCAAACTTTTCATCCAAAAATTCTTTAGTGTAGCCCAAAACAGCACCGTTAAGATATATATTTTCTTTGGCGGTAAGGTCACCGTCAAATCCGGCACCAAGTTCTATGAGCGGGGCGATAGTACCGTTTATTTTAACCGAACCTGAAGTTGGGGTAAGAATTCCTGAAATTATTTTAAGAAGTGTACTTTTTCCGCTTCCGTTTGTTCCTACAATGCCGAAAATTTCACCTTTTTTAACTTCAAATGAAACATCTTTAACAGCAATGAAATCCTTAAAAAACAACTGCTTTTTTACTATTTTAAGAAAATATTCCTTTAAACTGTCTATTTTTTCGGAGCAGTTATTAAAATGCATTGAAACATTTTCAACCTTAACAGCATAATCTTTTTCCATTTTAAATCTCCTTTAAATATAGAGAATAAACTTATTCTGTTTCTTAACAAATAACCACATTCCGAAACACAACGCAACCGCACCGAGAGTAAAACAAATCACATTTTCGGTAAGTGTGGGGTTAACATGATAAAAAAGTATATTTCTAATGTATTTTAAATAGTGATAAAGGGGATTGTAGTTCATTATATTCTGCATCATCGGCGACAAACTTTCAACCGGATAAAAAATCGGAGTGCTGTAAGCAAGGGCAGTAAGAAATACCCCGTACAAATGCTGAACATCCCTCATAAATACATCCAATGTTGCCAAAATAAGACTGATTCCCAATGTAAACATCAAGAAATACAAGAAAAAAACAGGGAGATAAAGATTTGTAAGTGCCGGATATATGTCATAGTATAATAAAACCATATATACGGGTATAAGTGTTATAAGAAAATTTATGAATGAAGAAAATACTCGGCTTATGGGGAAAATGTACTTTGGCATATAAACTTTTTTAATTAACTGTCCCGAACCCACAATTGAAAACAGGGAAAGTTGTGTTGCTTCACTAAAGAAGTTAAAAGCGGTTTGACCAACAATCAAATATGCCGGGAAATGTTCAATATTAAAACGGAACACAAAAGAAAAAACCGCCGAAATAACAATCATCATCAGAAGCGGATTAATTAAACTCCATGCAATACCAAGATAACTGCGGCGGTATTTTAGTTTAAACTCTTTGCCGACAAGTTGCTTAAGAAGAAAGCGGTATTTGGTAAAAACACCTACCAAACCATCCATAGCGGTTTCTTTGCCTTTTTTATTTTTTAAAGTCTGATAGATGCAAACTAATGCAAAAACACCGTAAATACAAAAAAACGCAATGAGAAACTTTATAGTAAATTCGACAACGTTAAAATTATTCACTTGTTTTGGATAGTAATAAAGCGATATTAAATAAAAAACTGCTCCGCTTAACGCAAAAGCGCCACTGCACACAGCAAAGATTTTTTTCCAAACATTGCTCATACATAAATCCTCCTACTTAAAACTCTTTTTAATTCATCAGAATTATACCATATTATACATATAAAGTCAATTTTCTTTTTCTTTAAAACGACAGTTATAAACATACTTCCTAAACATTATTTTTGCAATATAATACAAATTATCACAATTTTTAAAAAATACACTTCGAAGCAAAAAATCATATTCCTTAAAATATTTACACAACCGTCTATACTAATAGTTGCCTATACTATATTAAACCCCTACATTAAACATTTCTCTGCTAAATGAGGGGGTTATTATGATTATCCAGATTATTCTTTAACAAATTTACGAACTACAAAACGTGCACCTGTTGACTCACAAACCTTTTGAGATTTGGAAATTTCTTCTTTTGATATCACATCAACCACCGTCATTCGAACATCACTGCAATACTTTAAGCAGTCACTTGTAAATTTAAGCATTGCATCAAATGCCTTTTGGGATAAATATTTATTGTGATTCTGTCGTACTTTTCGGAATCTTCCGCATTAAGCGATACCGAAACCGCATCAATATTTTTACAAATCATTTCAGCGGTGGGTTTACAGTTAATTAAATCCGAAAGACCGTTTGTATTAAGCCGAAGTTTTATTTTCGGGTGCTTTTCTTTCATATACTCGGCAGTTTTCAGCAAAAGTTCTAATTCATTAGTCGGTTCACCGTAACCGCAAAAAACCGCCTCATTATATATTGACCAATCTAAAGCATCAACAGCCGTTTTAACATCTTCAAATGTCGGTTGAGTATTATGCCACATTTGTTTTGCACTTCCCACAACGTCCTTTTGCTCTCTAATGCAAAACGCACAGTTACAGGGACATTTATTTGTAATGTTAAAATATGGTTTCCCTTCGAAAATATAAATAATATCTGCCATTATTAAACTCCTTTAGTCGAGATATTTTTGTATTTTAATTTTATCCAAAGCACAACCGACAACTATGAAAATTACAGCACCGCCTACCGGTTGAATAATTCCAATCCATGAACTTATTAATGCGGCCTCGAAAGAAAACATAAGTCCCTCGGCAATATAATAACCGAAAATAGTTATTAACCCCGATATTACGGTCATTAAAACAGTTGATGGGTGAATTATTTTATGACAACCCTTTTTCTTGACATAATGCGCCGTAGCAATAATAAAAGGTATGCTGTTTATCGGCTTAATAATCGCCGTTGGTATTGCCCAAATCGCCGCACCTGCAAGAATATCCTCCAAGGCACCGCCTATTGATGCGGCAATCGCCGCATAAGGACCTAACAGACAGCCTGCAAGATAAATCATAGAGTCGCCCAAATGAACATATCCCCCATTTGCACCGATAGGTATTTTAATAAATGCCGTCATTACTGCAATAAGTGCTGCAAACATTGCCGTAATTACTATTTTCTTTAAACTGCTTTTTTTCATTTTAATCACCTCATATAATTTTTAAAAACGGCTCAAAATCAATACCGTCATTTCTGTTTTTTATATCACTCGCTTTAATTGCTTTGCTTATAAATTCTGTCGCCTGCGATACCGCATCGAAAACAGAAACTCCGTTTAAGATTTTCCCCATCAAAAATGATGAAAAAATATCCCCCGTACCCGAAAAACTACCGCCTTGCGTAGCGCTTTTAATAAGTTCGGTTGAATAGGTTTTAACAACACCCTCGCTGAAAACATAATTTAATATATTTCGGTCTTCAACAACTCCCGTAACAACAACCGATTTAATACCGCTGTTAATCATTTTTTCACCGCCGAGCAAAATATCGTCTTCTCCGCTTAAAATTTTAAGTTCGGTAAGATTTGGAGTAATAATATCCGCCTTGGCACAAAGTTTTTTTACTCCTTCTATCATTTCAGGGGTATATGTATCGTAAATTTTTCCGTTATCTCCCATAACCGGATCTACCAAAAGCAATGTATCCTGTTGTTTAAATTTTTCTATAAATTTGAGCACATATTCATACTGCCCTGCACAAAGCAGAAATCCTGTGAGAATACCGTCAAAATGAGGATTCAGCCTCGACCACTGTTCGATTATTTGAGGTAACATATCAGTAAGATCTGTTTTTGCGAAACTGTCATAGAGGCGGTCTCTGGAGGGGAGGAGCAAGGCTTTGTAACTGCTCCTTGCAGATAGTATCTCTCTCAATATACAGAGATTTCATCAAGGAATTTGATGAACGATTTTTAAATGCCGTAGGAAAGGGCAGAGTGCATTATTGCGGTAGCTACAAGCAGGTGATAGATGATTTATTTACCCTCCAAAATATGACCAATTTAGAGGTAGACTGCCAGTATCACGATGTTTTGGAAACCTGCGAAAAGGCGCCGGAAAACGTTTCGGTTATGTTTTGCGACTGGTCCCTCGGCAATGAAAACGGCGAATGGTACACAAAAATTATGAACGGGGAAATACCCCAAAAGAAAAATATAGTTTTTCAGGCTAAAGCCGAGGGCATCGAAGATGCAAAACGTGTTTATTATAATTTGAAAAACAAGTTGGTTTAATCAAAGCCTTGTAAAAAACAGGTTGGGAGCCTCAGCACGTAATTTGCGTGGTTGAGGTTCTTTTTTATTATATTGATATTTTTAGAGAGTTTTATTGATATTTATTTTCAACAGGGCGATTTTATATATAAATACCAATAAATTTCTTGACACAAACGGGAAAAGTGCTGTATCATAAAATAGTTTATTAATAGAACAAGAGGGGATTTTTATGAAGGCAACACTATTGTATCCAAATGGCAAGGAAAAGGCTTTAACGCTCAGCTACGATGACGGTGTTGATACCGATATTGATTTTATTGAATTACTTGAAAAATATAATATTAAGTGCACCTTTAATATTAATTCGGGTTTATTTGCGCCCGAGGGAGCTAGGTTGGCTGAGGGTCAGATTCATTTCCGTTTGCCCGAGAGCAAGATAAAGGAAATTTACAGTAATGAGCTTTGCGAGGTAGCAACCCACGGATACACCCATCCTTTCTTAGAAAAAATACCAACCGCTCAATGTATGCTTGAAATCCTTAAAGATAGACAAGCGCTGGAAAAGCTTTTCGGAAAAATCATCAGGGGTCATGCATATCCCTTTGGTACATATAATGATAAGGTAATCGAAATACTCAAGGATGCAGGTATTGTATACGCCAGAACGGTTAATTCTCAGTTAAATTTCGGTCTTCCTGAAAACTGGCTTAAATGGCATCCTACCTGTCATCACGCTGCGCCCGAGCTGATGGAACTTGCCGAGAAGTTCATCGGCGGAAATGTGGGCGGAGGAGACGGTTGGCTTTTCTACCTTTGGGGACACACCTATGAATTTCGCGGAGATAACAACTGGGACGTTATTGTGAAATTCTTTGAAAAAGTAGCGGGGAAAGATAATGTGTGGTATGCAACCAATATAGAGGTTTATGATTATATTGAGGCATATAGAAAGTTGGTTTATTCTGCCGATGCCGATATGATATATAATCCAACAGATACCGATGTATGGGTAAGATATAACGAAGAAAAAATTTGTGTTCCGGCAGGAAAAACAATACACATATAAAAGAAGGGTTTGAACATTTTGTTCAAACCCTTCTTTTATTTTACTTTCTTATAGTAACCCTTGCGCCGTTGCCTATTCCTGCGGCATTGGCATCATCGGTATCGATATGCATCTCCAAACGAAAAGCCTTGTTAACACGAACCTGAACATCATAGAAGGTTGTGCGACGCTCTCCTTTAACGTCAACGGTTACATAATCCCCGTCCTTAAGGCCGAAGGCAGCGCCTTCTTCTTCGCTCATATGTATATGGCGGTTAGCTATTATACAGCCCTCATTAAGTGTAACAACACCCTTGGGGCCGACGATGGTGATGGGGGCAGAGCCCTTGATATCACCTGATTCACGAACGGGGGGCTTAACCTTGAGAGCAAAGGAATCCGTTCTGGATATTTCAACCTGAGAGCTTGAACGAACAGGGCCCAGAACACGAACGTTCTCAATAGGACGAAGGGAAGGGCCAACTATTGTTAGAAGCTCCTTGCAAGCGAACTGACCGGGCTGAGATAAGTCCTTTATAGGTGTTAACTGATAGCCTTTACCAAAAAGGGTTTCAAGGTCAGCACTTGAAAGATGTATATGACGGTTTGAAACGCCAACCGGAACAGTGTTTGTATCGGTGGTAGCGCCGCCGCACTGTGCCATAACTCGGTTGACTATTTCTGCAACCAAAGCGGAATCGTAATTCATGTTTTAAACTCCTTACAGGGATATAATTAAATTATACGGAAGCTATCTGCCATAACGCAACGGCGCTGACGGGTAAAGCTCTTAGCGGAGGTGATACCCTCGCCCGTAGGACCAGCTATAGTGAAGGTTGCGTGTCCCTCACCGCCAAAGCCGATACCGGCATAGGAAGGCGCATTTTTAACGAATATAGTAGTTTCAACCTCACGGGCAAAACGGGAAAGATTATCTATATTCTTTGAGTGCATATGAGCGGTGTGACGGCATCCGTGCTCAGCCTTAACGGCCAAAGTGATGGCTTCATCAATATTATCAACTCTAACGATGGGGAGAATAGGCATCATAAGCTCATGCTGAACAAAGTCATGTTCAAAGCCTGTTTCACAGATTATGCAACGGATATCCTTGCTAACCTTAATACCGATTTTTGCAAGTAAAACATCGGCGTCTCTACCAACGCAGTCACGGCTTACAGTCTTAATCTTTTTACCGCTCTTGGAGGTTTTTTCTTCGAGAACGATTTTAGCAAGGCTATCTGCCTGTTCTTTATTTATGAGATAAGCGCCGTTTTTGAGCATATTTGAAATAAGCTCATCGGCAATATTGCGGAAAGCAAAAACTTCCTTTTCTGCAATACAGGGGAGGTTGTTATCAAAGGTGCAACCGTCAATAATATCCTTGCCTGCCTTAGCGATATCGGCAGTATCGTCAACAATTACAGGGGGATTTCCTGCTCCTGCGCCGATAGCCTTTTTACCTGAAGAAAGAACAGCCTTAACAACTCCGGGACCGCCTGTGCAAACAAGCAGACGGATGGAGGGGTGGGACTGCATTATTCCTGCAGATTCAAGGGTGGGCTTAACCATTGAGCAAACCAAAACCTCAGGGCCGCCTGCGGCTTTACAAGCACGGTTTACAAGGTCAACGGCATAGTTTGAGGTTGCAATAGCATTGGGGTGGGGGTTGAAAACAACTCCATTTCCTGCAGCTATCATACCGATACTGTTACAAATAACAGTTTCACTGGGGTTGGTACTGGGGGTTATAGCGCCAACAACACCGAAGGGTGCCATCTCAACCAAGGTAAGACCGTTATCACCGGTTTTTGCATTGGAAACGATATCCTCGGTACCGGGGGTCTTATCGGCAACCAAAATGTGCTTTGCTTTCTTATGGTCAACACGTCCCATTCCGGTTTCGGAAACTCCTAATTGAGCCATAACCGGAGCCTCTTCACGGGTAAGACGGCGAATTTCGGTTATAATCTTTTCACGCTGTTCAACCGACATTGCACGAACGGCACGGTAGCCTGCCTCGGCTGCCTTAATGGCATCGTTCATATCGGCATAAATACCTACAAACTTACGTGCTCCGTAATGAGTACTGTCCCAATCGGTTGAGGGTGCAGACTGCATCTTATTAAGTACCTGGCTTACAACCTGACGAATTTCAGCTTCAGTTATATTAGCCATTTAGCTCACTCCTTATATAATCAGTAAATCAATTCAACATTATTTTCTCTGAAATACTCAGCCCAACGCTCAGCGGGTTGAGTATCTGTAACTACTGTATCAACATCCCCTGCATCGCAAACACGAACAAAGGAGATTTTATCAAATTTAGTGCTGTCAACCGCTAAAACCTTACGGTCTGCAGCAGAAAAAATAGCCTGTTTTATTACCGAATCCTTTTCACTGGAATCAGTGATTCCCATATTGATATCTATTCCTTTAGAGGAACAAACGGCTAAATCAACATGGAAGCCTCTAATCATTTTTTCAGCGGAGGTTCCTATAAGGGCTAAACCGCCTTTTTTAAGTGCGCCTCCTGTGGAAAGGATATTCCAATCGTCCTTATCTGCAAGTTCAAGCAGAATTTCAACCGAATTTGTTATAAGAGTTATATTTTTGCGGTTTTTAATACGCTGGGTAACATAGGTTGCCGTTGAACTGGCATCAAGCATAATATAATCACCGTCATGAATAAGCTCAGCGATTTTATCCGCTATTTTTTGCTTTAATTCAACATTTGTCCTCTTGCGTACATTGAAGGGCAAATCAGTATTAAGACTTTGATTGATAACAGCGCCGCCATAGGTTTTTTTAGCAAGACCTTCGTTGTCGAGCTTTTCAAGGTCACGCCGTATTGTCTCCTCGGTAACACCGAATTCCTGACTTAAATCAGAAACGATTACCTTGCCTTGGGTATTAAGACGGGCCAGTATTGCATTACGCCTTTCAATGGCGAGCATATAATCACCAACTTATAAAATATTCTGCCAGAGCTTGGGGTCAGGGTTTGGAATAACGGTACTGTCAAGGAACATACCGTATTCTCCGGCGCCTGCCTGTGCCTTTTCGATAGCTGCCTGAACTGCGGCGATTTCGCCTGTAAGAAGCATATAGGATTTACCGCACATACCTCTTGCTAAACGAAGCTCTATAAGGTCAACAAGAGCGGTTTTAGCGGCGGTATCGGCTGCAACTATTGCCGCAGCGGCGGAGAAGGTTTCCAAAACGCCTAATGCGTTGGGAGAACCGATTTCAGTTGCGCCGTAAAGGGCACTGAAAATAGAATCGTGGGGGTTTCCGAGAACAAAGCTATCTATAAGCTGTTCAGGGTCTTTTGCGGATGCTGCCTCAACGGATGCCTTAACAGCGCTTAAATCACCGCTGATAAGAACTAAAAATTTACCGGGGCAAACGGTATCTGCCTGAATGATATCAACCTCGGCGGTTTTGACCATAGTATCGGCCGCACGCATACCGGAGGAAACCGTTTTATACTCTACCATACCGATAGCTTTTTTCATATTCAGTTCCTCCTTTATAAAGTAATAGTAATTGATTTGTTATTAACCTCGGCAACCGTGCCGCTAAGAGAAGCGTGGATATTAACGCTCAAGGCATTTTCGGCGGCAGCCGCTATAATCTGACCCGCTTCAACCTTATCGCCCTTACAAACGATGGCGGTGGCAGGAGCTCCGATATGCTGAGAAAGTAAGATTTTAAGCTTTTTAACCTTAATGTCTTTTTCAGCCACGGGAGCCGATTTGTTATAAGGGTCAAGTCCCAGTCTTGAACGAAGACGGGATAGGGGAATCATACGGTTAGGACGGGCATTATCAACAAAATGCATCTCAGGAGATTTAGGCGGTTTAACGCCTTTAGCCCTAAGACTGCTCTTACAAGCGGTGAGAAGCATACGGGGAGATAATCCCTGACCGCAGGAATACATTTCGCAAAGTCCGCAACCTGAGCAAAAAGCAGAGTTCAGATAGGGAACAGCATCATTGGTAATTCCGTTTGATGCGGCATACATAAATGCACTGGGGTCTATGGGGTGACCTAACAAATTACGGGGACAAAGAGAGGTACAGTAGCTACATTGACAACAAGCCGACATAGCTCTCTTCATATCAATAGCGGTTTTGCTCAGCTTTTTTTGTACCAAGGGAAGATTTTCGGGTAAAACCAGAACGGCATTAGTTGTTTTGGTAACAACATCAGCTTCGCTTACTAAATTTCCCATCATAGGTCCGCCTAAGATAATGGCGGTGTTTTCAGCTGTAACTCCGCCCGCAAATTTAATAAGGTCTCTAACCGAAGTTCCGATAGGGGCATAAACGGTAACAGGAGAAGCAACCTCACCTGTTACGGTTACATATTTATGTGTTACAGGTAAATTCTGCATTGCACGGTAAATGTTATAAACGGTTTCAACATTTAAAACCGTAACGCCAACCGAAAGGGGAATCTCTCCGGCGGGTACAACACGTCCCGTAGCTTCATAGGTGAGAACCACCTCATCACCTGCAGGATATACCTCGGGTAATTTACATACTTTTATATTTGGAAAGGATTCTAATTCTGCATTGATGGCTTCAACGGTTCTTTTATAAGAACCCTTAACACCAACATATACATTATCAGCTTCCACAGTTTTCGCAATTAATGATAGGGTGCTTAGTATTTCGTGGGTAAACATTTTAAGCACCTGGCGGTGCAAACGGAGTAGGGGCTCACATTCTGCACAGTTAAGGATCAAAGTGTCGGCGCGTTTATCAAGCTTAGCGTATGTAGGGAAACCTGCACCGCCTGCGCCGACGATCCCGTTTTCACGTAAAAGTGACTTTAAATCTTCGATTTTCATGAATTGATCACTCCGGCAAGTCCGGTGCCGCTGTCAACAATACCGACAATAGCAGCGTCTATAGGACATTCTGCCATACCGCATCCAATACGTGCGGCACTGCCTGTGGCAACCAACACGGTTTCTCCGATGCCGGCGCCTACATTATCAACGGCGATTATTTTGGCAGAAGGATCACCGAGTTCGGCAATCGGCTCAACAACCATAAACTTACTGCCGATGAGATTTTCGTTTTTACGTGTGGAAACAACGCTTCCAACAACTTTACCTACGATCATCATCTTCACCTGTTCTTTCGTGAGATTAAAGGTCAACTATGGGAGGCGTTAGCCTCCCTTTATTGACATTGTCTGCCTATTACTTTAAAGTGGGCAGAATTTTTTCCACATCGTCATGAGGACGGGGAATAACATGGGTAGCGATAACTTCGCCTAAGCGAGAAGCGGTGTTTGAACCTGCCTCAACAGCAGACTTAACAGCGCCAACGTCACCACGAACCATAACAGATACAAGACCGGAGCCGATTTTCTCAGTACCGATAAGCTGAACGTTAGCAGCCTTAACCATTGCATCTGCAGCTTCAATAGCAGCAACTAAACCTCTGGTTTCAACCATACCTAATGCTTCAAGT